>NZ_CP108394.1:10995270-11327816 GCF_041435215.1 Streptomyces sp. NBC_01314
CCGCCACCGCCGTGCCGGCGAGGAGCCCCAGCAGTGCCATGGAGCACCAGAGGCGGCGGCGCCTGCGCACCGCCACCACCAGCGCCTGCAGGTCCAGCAGCGGAGCGGCGGCCGAGGGCTCCGAAGTCGTGCTCGTCGTCACTGTGAGCCTCCCGTCGCTTTGTCGCCGACCGCGAGCGTCGGCGTGGCGGCATCCCGAGGACGTCCGGGGGACCGCGTCGGACCGGTCAGGACCGTGCCGGCGATGACGATGCCGACGACCTCGTGTTTGGCGTCCGCGCACGCCTCGGCGATGCCGGCGAGTTCCCCCGCGGTCCAGCTGCCCGCGCTGAGCACGACCAGGGCACCGGACTCGTTGTCGCGGTCCGGCACCAGCGGCTGGGACACCGAAACCCCCACCACCCGCAGCAGCGGATCGCTCTCGGCCTCGGCGACGAGCTGCCCGGCGGCCCGGCGGGCGATCTCGTCGCCGTCCGGGACGACGACCAGCAGCCGCCGAGGGGCCGGCAGCTGTTCCCGGATGCGGGCGCACACCCGGCGGTAGCGGATCTGCCTGCTGGCCTCATCGCCCGACGCCTGCGGGGTCGGTATGTCCCACCGGGTGTCGACGCCCAGCAGCCGGCGGATCCAGGTCCGCGGGCCACGGCCTTCCGGCCGGTGGGCGGGCCGCCCACCGGGTACGTCGACGGTACCCAGCAGCGCCGAACCCAGCGCCGCGGCGATCTCCGGTTCGGTGCGCAGCCGGCGGCTCATCCGTGCGGCGACGAGATGGCCGATGACCGCGAGCAGGAAGAACAGCAGCGCCCCGGCGACGATGAGCTGCATCCTCGTCGGCGGTGCCTCGCCGGCCGGCCGGGCCGCCGGCCCCATGACGACCATGTTGGCCTGGTCGGAAGCCGGGTCGGCCTGGTCCAGCTTGTCGATGGCCTTCTGCAGCGTGGTGCGCAGCTTTTCGAGCTCGGTGCGGGCCTGCACGCTCTCCACGGTCTGCCCCGTACCGGCCGCTTCGGCCAGCTCGGTGATGCGGCGGCTGGTCCGCACCACCGTCTGCCGCAGTGCCTCGGGCGCCGCCGCTTCGGCGTCGGTGCTGTCGCCCGCGATCCGCGCGGCGAACGCGACGAACTGCTGGGCCACCTGGTCGGAGAGTTGCTGCGCGCGCTTGGGGGTGTCGGCCGTGCCCGAGATCTTGATGATGTTCCCGTCGGCGGTCGTGGCGCTCACCCGGTCCCGTAGCTCGCCGCCGCTGACCCCGGTCCAGTCGAGCTTGGCAGCCGCGCGGTCGACCACCACCGAACTGGTCGCGATCTCCGCCTGAGTCAGCAGCTCGCGCTCCTCCCACGCCCCCGGCAGCAGTACCGATGCCGAGGTCGTGTACCGCGGTGGAAGCAGCAGAGAGGTGCCGTAGCCGAGGAGCGCACCCACCACGGTGAGAATGGTGAGAAGCCGTCGGCGCCGACGGATAATCCGCCCGATCGTGACCAGGCGTATCGTGTCATCACTCAACGGTCCGGCCTCCCTGCCCGGTCCGGGTGGCCCGCGACACCGGGGCGTGGTCACGGCAGGCGGCGGCGTAGGCGGCGAGCAGTGATCGCTGGGAGTTCCGCCAGGAGAGCGGCCCGCTGATCCGCTCCTGGCCGATCTTGCCCATCTGGGCCCGCTTCTCCGGATCATCCAGCAGCCGGGCGATGAGCTGGGCGAACTCGGCCTCGTCGTTGGCCGGCGCGTAGAGGGCGGCGTCGCCGGCGGAGACACGCGCCTCCCGGAGGTCGAACGAGACGATCGGCCGGCCCATCGCCATGTACTCCAGGACCTTGTTCATGGTCGACACGTCGTTGAGCGGATTGCGCGGGTCGGGGGAGAGGCACACGTCCGCGGTGGACAGGTAGCGCACCAGGTCGGCGTCCGGAATGCGCCCGGTGAACTGCACCTGTTCGGAGAGCCCGAGCTTCCGGGACAGCTCCACCATCGCGTCGAAGGCGTCGCCGGAGCCGACGAACACCGCGTGCCAGTCGGTCCGCCCGAACTCGTCACGCAGCTTCGCGAGAGCCCGCAAGGCGTAGTCGACGCCGTCCTGCGGGCCCATGACGCCGAGGTAGCACAGCAGATGAGGCTTGCCACGCTTCAACTCCGGCTCGGGCGGCACCGGCTGGAACCGGTCGGTCTGCGGCGCGCTGCGTACCACGAAAACGTCCTCCGGCCGTCGGCCGCCACGGCGCATCGCGACGTCCCGGTAGCTCTCGTTCGTGGCGAGGACGACGTCCGCGGCCCGATAGGTCCGCCGTTCCAGCGCGCACACGGCGCGGTAGAGCAGATCTTCGCCGCGGTCGAACCGGGAGAGGTACAGCTCGGGTACCAGGTCGTGCTGGTCGAAGACGAACCGCGCGCCGCGCCGCTTCAGCCACAGTGCCGGCAGGAACAGCAGGTCGGGCGGGTTGCAGGCGTGGACCACGTCGACCGGGCCGACCTTCCGGGCCAGCCGGACCGTATGCCACAACGCCGTTCCGTACTCCCGCAGGTAGCCGGCCGGCCCTCCGGTGGCCGCGCGCAACGGGTAGCGGTGGATCCGCACCCCGTCGATCTCCGCCTCCGGCTCCGTGTCCCGCTTGCTCCCCTGGGGGCAGATGACGTGCACCTTCCAGCCCGCGTCGCGCAGCGTCGTGCACTCCTGCCACACCCGCCGGTCGAACGGCACCGACAGGTTCTCCACCAATATCAGCGCGCGCCGGTCAGGCCGGTCGCCGCTGGTCGTGTCACCAAGCAAGGCCCATGTACCCCGGTTCGGTCCGGCGCACCTCGGCGTCGGGAAGGTGGATGAGGTCGACGATCACCGGGCCGTCGCCGCCATGGGGCAACGCCGACAGGACGGCCGGATCCCTGGTCCCGACCAGGACCACCTCGGCGTGCTCGAGTACCTCGTCGACCGAGTCCGCGAGCAGTTGCGCGAGGTGCGGCAGCCGGGTCTCGATGTACTCGCGGTTCGCGCCGAGCAGCCGGGAGAGGCTCACGTTGGCGTCGTAGATCTTCAGGTCGTACCCCTTGCCATAGAGCCTCTCCGCCAGCTCGACGAGCGGGCTTTCGCGGAGGTCGTCCGTGCCGGGTTTGAAGGACAGGCCGAACAGGCCCGCCCGGCGCTTGCCGGTGCGCTCGACCAGTTCCACCGCGCGCTGCAGATGGTCGGAGTTGGAGGGCAGCACGTGGGCGAGGATGGGCACCGAGACGTCGGCCCGCTGCGCCGCGTGAACCAGGCTGCGCAGGTCCTTGGGCAGGCAGGAGCCACCGAAGGCGAAGCCGGGCCGCAGGTAGGCGGAGCTGATGTTCAGCTTGCGGTCGGCCAGGAACACGTCGATCACCTGGTGCGAGTCCACCCCGAGCGCCTGGCACACCGCGCCCAGCTCGTTCGCGAAGCCGATCTTCAGGCCGTGGAAGGCGTTGTCCGCGTACTTGATCGCCTCGGCCGTCGGGACCGGCACCCGGAACACCTCGCCGGGCAAGCCGTCGTACAGCGCCACCACCGCATCGCCGCTTGCCGGGTCGAGCTCACCGATGACGGTCTTGGGCGGGTCGAAGAAGTCCCGCACGCTCGTGCCCTCGCGCAGGAACTCCGGGTTGACCGCGACCCCGATGTCCACCCCGGCCGTGCCGCCGACGTACTTCTCCAGGATCGGTACCAGCAGGTTCAGGCAGGTGCCCGGGAGCATGGTGCTGCGGAACACGACGGTGTGCCGCCCACCCCGCTCGGCCAGCGCGGCACCGATCTGCTCGGTGACCCGCTCCAAGTACGTCGTACACAGGCTGCCGTTGGGCTCCGACGGTGTGCCCACGCAGACCAGCGACACCTCGCTCTCCATGATCGCCTCGCGGACGTCGTCGGTGGCGCGTAGCGCTCCGGTCCGCACGACGTCGGCGATGAGTTCGCCGATCCGTTCCTCGACCACCGGGGCCTTGCCGTCGTTGACCAGGTCGACCTTCACCTGGTTCACGTCCACCCCGATGACCTCGTGACCCATGCTGGCCAGGCACGCGGCCGACACGCAGCCCACGTAGCCGAGCCCGAAAACGCTGACCCTCATGACTCGTTTCTCCCCCCAGGCAGGCCTTCCCGGCCTGCGGTCCGCGCGTCGGCGGGACCGTTGAGTTGCAGCCGCCCGCGCATCAGTAGGCCCCCTGCCCGTGGAGCACCGCACGCAGCGTCTTCCACAAGATCACTGTGTCCAGGGCGAGCGACCAGTCCTCCACGTACCGCAGATCCAGCCGGACCGCCTCATCCCACGAGAGGTCGCTGCGTCCGCTGATCTGCCACAGGCCGGTAAGTCCTGGCTTCACCAGCAGCCGCCGCCGGATGTCCGGGCCGTACGCGGCGGACTCCTCCGGCAGCGGAGGCCGCGGCCCGACGAGCGACATCGATCCGGTGAGCACGTTGAAAAGCTGCGGGAGCTCGTCGAGCGAGTACCGGCGCAGCACTGCTCCCACCCGGGTCACCCGCGGATCCCGGCGGAGCTTGAACAGCAGGCCGGCGCCCTCGTTGTGCTCGGCCAGCGCGGCCCGTGCCCGGTCGGCCCCGGCGACCATGGTGCGGAACTTGAGAATGGTGAACTCGTGACCGTCCTTGCCCACTCTGCGCTGGCGGTAGAACGCCCCACCCCGACTGTCCACCAGCACGAGCAGCCCCACGCACACCATCAGCGGCGCGAACAGCATCAGCAGGATCGCCGCGCCCATCCGGTCGACGACCCCTTTGACCGAGCGGCGGCCCCCGGTGAAGGTCGGCATGCTGACCCGCAGCAGCGGGATCCCGAGCACCGCGTCGACGTGCAGCCGCGGGCCGGCCACCTCCATCAGCACAGGGGCAACGACCATCTCGGCGTCGCTGCCTTCGAGGTTCCAAGCCAGCCGCCGCAGCCGGTCCGGTGACCAGTGCGGGTCCGGGGTGACCGCGACGACACGGTAGCCGTCGCGGTGGACGTGGAGGGCGACCTCCGACAGTCGGCCGACGACCGGCACTCCGTCCAGTAGATCTCCGTCGAGCCCGAGACCGTCCGTCGTGCACACCGCGTCCACCCGCCAGCCGAGGTGCGGGAACTTACGGGTCCGGCTGATCAGGTCGCGCACGGTGGCCGGGCTTCCGGCAGCGAGCACCGGTCGCAGGCACCGTCCTTCCTTCCGCTGTTTGTGGAGCGAGAGGCGCAGCAGATACCGCGCGGTCATGGTGACGATCGCGATCGCCGGGATCGCGACGAAGATCCAGAGCTTGACGTTGCGTGAGGTGATGGCGATCCCGCCGAGCGCCAGGACGACGGTCGCCGTGAACATGGAGCGTCCGAGCCGACGAAATTCCTCGGCGCCCTGGCCGAGCACGGCCGGAGCCCATGATCGGCTCACCGCGAGTGCCCCCAGCACCAGCAGCTCGGTGCCGAATGCGAGAATTCCCCACTTCTCATGCCAGTTGGCCGCGTCCCGGGCCCCGAAGAAGTTGCCGATCGCCGCCACCACGAAGGCGGTGGCCACGGTATCGCTGATGATCACAGAACGGCGGTACCGCTGTTCCCACTCGATCGCGGGCCGGCTGATTGCCCCGTTCGCCAGACGCCCCCGCGCCGTCGGAAACGGGCTGACCAATTCCCCTTGCCGCACAGAACCCCCCAAGGTCCCCAGTGGTTCGACGTGTTCGCCTCACACTGATTCCTCGCCCCGGGAGGCCCCCGCCTCCCGCACTGCTCCTCCCCTCGGGAGGCCCCCGCCTCCCGTCCCCCGCTGTCCCTCCCCGCGGGAAGCCCCCCTTCCCGCGCAACACATCCCGGTTATCGCAGAGTTACTTGCACGATCCAGCCTGGTGGCAGCGGACTCGCATGTCCTGCCAGACCCTCGAAGCGCGCGAGAACCCGTTGAAATCCCGAGTGCTCCCCTGACCCCAAGCCCCTCTAGGGCTCCACGAATTGATCATCCCCACATCTGGCGCGGGACGTGACTGTTGGCTTCCCGCATTGCCGGACCTATAGATCATTAACGGTCGTCTCGCGTTCGAACAGCTGAAGCACGGTCAATCTAGACCATCGGGACCAGATATGAAGAGGGGATGTGTGTAATTTGTGTTCAAGCTTTGAGGCTGGATGCGCCGATAGGTGACCGACTATGGGCGCCTTCACGCCACCGCACGCTTCAGCAGGTCACCCGGCTCCCCGGCGCGGCTTCCACGCGGTAGCGATCGCCGAGCCGCAGTGGGCCTTCCACGGCGCCCGGTTCGCCAACGACTTCCCGCCATTCGTGTACTACGGCCTTCCGCCGTGGGTGCCCGAGGCGGTCGGGGCGATCGTCCCGGACAACGACGCGCACGACTTGCTCGTGGGCGGCATGCCCAGGGCCGAGGGCAACCGCCCAAGGTCCGGGTACATGCCGCGATGTCGGCCCAGGCACCGACGCGCTCCGTGTCCGCTGAGGCGGACGCCCTCTGCGATGACCGGCCGGCAGGGCAGCGACGAACGCGTCACCATCGCATGGCTGTCGCCCACGCGTGGAACGCCCGCGCGGGCGGGCACCATCGAACTGGCCATTCCCAAGGCGCGGCAGGGCAGTTGTTTCCCGCACTGGCTACTGGAACGCCGTCGACGGGCCGAACAGGAACAGGCCCTGGCCTCGGCGGTTGCGCTGCCTGCCTGCTGGGCGTGCGTACGCACCGGGTAGAGAAGCTCGCCGAGTCCCTCGGCGTCACTCAGGTGCCCGAAGTCCCAGGCCAGTTCGATGGCCAAGCAGGCCAAGCACGTGGCCAAGCACGTGGACGAGCAGGTCACCGCGTTCGGGAACCGGCCCCTGGATCAAGGCACGACGGCCACGGCCGGCAGACCCGCGCACATCGCGGCGGCGAGCAGCCAGCGCAGCCCCACCCCAAGACGCACGAGCGCTCCCTCCTTTGTGGTGCCTGTCCCTTGTGCTACCTGTCCATTGGGGTACCTGTGCGGTCCGTGAACCGACGGTTCGGAAGCTGCCCTGGGGTGACGCGGGAGGAAAACCGGGTCCTGACGGCTCTGGCGGCCACGGCATCGACGGTCTCCGCCGCGCCACGGGCCGCGCGCCCAGCGCCCGCGGTACCGGCCGCCAGACCCGACTTCAGACTGCCTTTCGCCTGCGGACAGACCTGGCAGCTGCAGACGTACCGGGGCCATGCGCCCGACGACAAGAAGCTCGACATGTACCGGGTCGGCGGGAACACCCTCGGCTCCACGGTGGCCGCGCCCGCGGCCGGCACGGCCACCGAGTTCTTCGAGCCGGGTGGCCTGGAGATCAACCACGGCAACGGATGGTTCACGGTCTATCTGCACATGCACCGCATCGACGTACGCCTCGGGCAGCAGGTCGCCTCCGGCACCACGCTCGGGCGGCTGGGCCTGACCGGTACGACCTCGGCGCATCTGTACTACGAGCAGCTCTACGACACCAACGGGGACAACGACGGCGAGAACGACGAGATGGTCCACCCGGTGATCCAGGGGACCGAGTACCGGCTCTCACCTGACGGGCTTTTCCCCCAGGTGACCAGCACCAACGCCTGTGACGGAGGCGGCGACCCCACGAGGTACTGGGTGGGCACCTTCGCCGACGCGACCAGCTACGCCGCCGTGGACTGCGTCGGCGACATCAGGCCGCAGTGCGCGCCCCAGGGCAAACTACAACCGACGCCGTTCGCATCCGAGCGAGCAGGCTCTCGGCGGTGTGGACGGCGCGTTCGGCGGGTGTCGGGGCCAGGCAGTCGGCGGCCAGCTCGCGCCAGAAGGGGGTACGGCGTTGTCCAGTCGCAGCGGCGCACGCCCCTTGGCGTACTCCTGTACCGCTGCCCCGCGCGCCATCGGTGTGGCCCCGGGGAACGGTGAGGGTACCGTCGGCGAACATCTGGTGGATCATGATGCCGAGAGCCCAGATGTCGTTGCTCGACCGCACCTGCACGCCGCGCTCGCCCAGCGGGGCTCTCCAGCGCTCGGGGGGTAGATAGTCGGGGGTACCCAAGGGCGGCGCCCCCGCCTCTTCCGGGTTCTCGCACCGCCCGTACTTTCCCCACCACCGGCACCAACTTCGCTCTGGCCATGTCGGCGTCGTCGTAGTACGCACGTACCCCTTGATCCATGCCGTACGGAGCAGAGACGCTGCGGGGTACGGCACCTCGTCGGCTCGTTACCTTGCGGTCGGCCCCGGCGGCGATGCGGTCGCGGGCGCGCTGGTCGAGCAGGCCGGACTGGTTCCTCGGCGGCGAGCTGCTCTTCACTCATGGCGCGCACGTTGCGACCATCGCAGGACCACACGAGGGTGGCGCCGCCCTGCTCGGGCGTCCTCGTCCGCGGCCCCGACCCGCTCCACCTGGCCGCGGTCTTCGGCCTGGACGAGGAGACCGCGATCCGCCTGGAAGCCGCTGGACGCCGGCCCCGGACTTCACCACGAACCTACGAGTCCGCCCGCCCCCGACACCGGAGGGAATGCATCCTCGGGAGCTCGCTCAACAGCTCTCAGTTTTCGCGAGCTCACCGGGGTCGAGGGGCTCAGCGGGTGGGGAGGACGAACTCGGGCTGGTCGAGCAGGCGCAGCCAGCTTCCGTCAGGCTGGCGCCGGACGACCTGCGCCCTGGCGCCCGCCCCATCCTTCGGCGGGGTCGAGGTGAGGGCGATCTCGCCGTTGGTCAGCGTCGGCAGCGGTTGTTCCTGTTCGAAGCGGGGACGGTTGGCCAGCACCTTTTCCCACAGCGCACGGATCGCCTCCCGGCCCACCGTCTGGTCGCCGGGCGGGTAAGCCATCACCGCATCCTCTTCATAGAGCGCGGCGACCCCCGCCGCGTCACCGGCGTTGGATCGTTCGACGAACAAGCGGGTGATGTCTTCCGGCCGCATGGCCTTCTCGTACTCCGGCATGGGTTCCTCCCGATCTGGAGCTTCAGTTCCTCCCAGCGTGGTCGGCCGCTGACCAGAAGTCCAACAAATGGATCTGCTGGTAGCTAGAATCTACAGTCATGGAGCTGAGGCAGCTGGAATACTTCGTCGCAGTCGCCGAAGAGAAGAACTTCACCCGGGCAGCCGAACGGGTGCACATCAGCCAATCCGGTGTCAGCGCACAGATCCGCCAACTGGAACGTGAACTCGGTGCCGAGCTGTTTGACCGGTCGGCGCGCACCGCCACCCTTACGGTCGCGGGAAAGGCCGCGCTCGAACATGCCCGCGCCGCTCTCGCCGCAGCCGAGGCGGTCGGCCAAGCGGTGGGTGAGGTCACCGACCTGATCCGGGGTCGGCTCACGGTCGGGATGGTCATCGGATGTACGCTCACGCCGCTGTTCGACGCTCTCGCCGCGTTCCACGGCGCGCATCCCGGTGTGGAGATCTCACTGCTGGAGGACAACTCCGACCGGCTCGTTGAGGGGGTGCGCTCCGGCACCATCGACCTGGCTCTCATCGGGGCCTGCGACCGCCACCCCGACGGGCTGGACGCGCTGACAATCATGAGCGACCGGCTCGTCGTGGCAGTTCCCGCCGGGCACCCCCTGGCGAAACAGCGGCGGGTCACTCTGCGCGACCTGACCGCCTACCCGATCGTGTGCATGCCACCCGGAACGGGTCTACGCACCGTATTCGACCGTGCCTGCGCCGCACAGAACCTGCAACCCACGATCGCGCTGCAAGCCAGCGCCGCAGATGCCATTGCCGACCTCGCCGCACGCGGGCTGGCCGTCGCCATTCTCAGCAACTCGATGGCCGCGAGTTACCGCGACCGGCTCACCGCACGCACCATCGATGATGTCGAAACGCCAGCGTGGCTCGCCCTGGTCTGGAGGAGCACGCACAGCCCCTCGGTGCGCGAGTTGCTCGTGCACAGCCGACAAGCATTCGCCGAGCCCGACCCCACATAGTGGGGTACCTACTTGCGCCCGAGCGCGGGGCGGCACCAGCGCTGGTGCCGCCCCGCGGCGTTGGTCCGCCCCTTACATCCCGGGAGTGGTCTCGTTGGGGACCAGGGCGGGGAAGGCCACGCAGATCTCGGTGTACAGGCCGGCGATGACCAGCTTCTTGCGCCCGGTCGCCTTGACGGCGTCCACCACGCGCTGGTCCTCCCAGGTGTTGAGGGTCGTCCTGTTGATCGGCTTCTGGTCGGGGAAGACGTCATGGAGGCCCTGGATGATGAGGCCGCCGCGCTCCTCCGCGACCGTGGTCAGGATCGTCGGGACGCCCTATGCTCTGGCGGTCTTGGCCAGCCCGACGACGTTGTTGACGATCATCGTCGGCTCGTGGCTGTGCAGGTTGGCGAACTGGAACGGCTGATGGTCGATCAGCACCAGGACGCTCTCCTCAGGGATTAGCAGGCGTCCAGGCCCGTCTTGGGGAACTCGCTCACGGGGATCTCCTCCAGTGTGCAGAAACTTGGCCGGACGTTCACCTGTCATGCCTTGGCGTGTCAACTATTGCTCCGGTCCTAGATGATGTGTCAACCAGCCCTTGGAGTGGCTTTGCATGGAACAGGAAACAGGCTGGCTCACCCCGTCCGAACAGCGCGCCCGGCGCGCCTTCGTCGGTGTACATCAGAAGCTCCCCGGCAGGTTGGCGCGCGCACTGCAGAGCTGCGGGAACCTGTCCATCGCGGACTATGTCGTCCTTGTGGCCCTCACCGACACCCCCGGCGGGCTGCGGCACTTCCAGGACCTGGCCAACACGGTGCAGTGGGAGCGGAGCCGTATGTCGCACCATCTCCGCCGCATGGCCAAGCGCGACCTGGTGGCCCAGGAGGACTGCCCCAAGGGCAGGTGAGGCGTCCACGTGGTCGTCACCCCCGCCGGACGCGCGGCCATCGAGGCGGCCGCCCCCCGGCACGTCGCCACCGTGCGCTGGTTGGTCATCGACCCCCTCAGTCCCGAAGAGCTCGACACGCTCACCGTTCTTTGTGAACGCATCCTCGGTCGGCTGGAGGTGGATCCTCCCTGATGTCGTGACGGGTCGGCTCGCTGTCCGGGGTTGGGTGGGAGTAGGCAATTGACATCGATAGTTGATATGCCATGTTATTTCTGGCCGCAGTGGTACCCGTGACCACGGGCTCGCTGTACCCGTGCATCAGGAATTCCTCGGGAAAGGAACCGCCCCATGCCCACATGGAGATGGAGTAACGGGGTGGGGAAGAACCCGGCCCTCGTCGCAGCAGCAGCGGTGTTCACGCGAAAGCGCGAACCGCCCGTGAACCGTGCGGGGGTTCACGGGCGCGGTCGCCCAGCGCTGTCGCCAAGTGCTACGGCGTGACTCCCAGCCTGGTGCGGCGCACGGCCTGGGGCCCGTCGCCGTACTCGACGATGCCGACGTACCGCTCATCTCGCGCCGCATCCGGCCATGCCGCCCTCTGTCCGAGCGAGGCGCCCTGGGCGACGGGCTGGGGGTGGAGGTGGCGGAAGGCTGGACTGCCTCCCGCGCCCGCACCCACCAGGACACGGCTCCGGTGGTCATCGATGAGCCGGCTGTCGCCAGATCCGCACGCCGTCAGCCGCAGCCGCGAGCACTTCCATGGACCGTCCAGCTGATGCTCTTGCGTTCCGGTCGCTCGACCCGCATTCGTGGCCATAGCCCGAAACGATCGTGGCTTGAGTGCCCCCTCATGTTGATACATCAACCCACTCGCGATAGCATCGAGCATCGTTGATGCGTCAACAAGTTCTTCTGAAGGGACAGCTGTCATGAGCAACAAGAAGGTCATCGCGGTCGCCGGAGCGACGGGTGCGCAGGGCGGCGGCGCCGCACGAGCGATCCTGGCCGATCCGGAGTCGGGCTTCACGGTCCGCGCGCTCACCCGGAATCCCGACTCGCCCGCGGCCAGGGAGCTCGCGGCGCTCGGGGCCGAGGTCGTGCAGGCGGACTTCACCGACGAGCCGACGGTGCACAAGGCGTTCGAGGGTGCCTACGGCGCCTTCCTCGTCACCAACTTCTGGGCGCACGGTTCGGCGGCGAAGGAGCTGGAGGAGATCCAGGCCCTGGTCCGGGCCGCCGAGGCCACGGGGCTGCGTCACGTGGTCTGGTCGACGCTGGAGGACACCCGCGAACTGTTGCCGCTGGAGGACGGCCGTATGCCGGTCCTGCAGGAGAAGTACAACGTGCCGCACTTCGATATCAAGGGTGAGGGCAACGAGCTGTTCAGGCAGGCCGGGGTACCGACCACCTTCCTCAACACGACCTTCTACTTTCAGGGCTTCCTGCGGGACCTCGCCCCCCAGCGCGGCGAGGACGGCGTACTGACGCTGAACCTGCCGCTGGAGGACGGCAAACTTCTGGCCGGAGTCGACGTCGCGGACATCGGCCGGACGGCCCTCGCCGTCCTCAAGGGCGGCGAGCAGTACATCGGCCAGACCATCGGCCTGGCCGGCGACCACCTGACCGGTGCGCAGTACGCGGAGAAGCTGGCGGCGGCGCTGGGCGAGCCGGTGCGCTTCCAAGCCGTGCCCTACGACTTCTTCCGCACCCTCGAGATTCCGTTGGCCGAGGAGCTCGGCAACATGTTCCAGTACTACGGCGACTTCGACCAGGAGTTCACCGGCGCCCGCGACCTGGACCGGCTGCGGGAGATCAACCCGGCGCTCAAGAGCTTCGACACCTGGCTGGCCGAGAACACCTCGAAGTTCGAGGTGAAGTGAGTGAGCACAACCACCACTGCGAGAGGGCAGTTAGTCGGCAAAGTCGCCCTGGTGACCGGCGCGAGCCGAGGCATCGGCGCGGCCATCGCACGACGCCTGGCCCGGGAGGGCGCGGCCGTCGCGATCACGTACCACTCGTCTCCCGGCCACGCCGACAAGGTCGTCGAGAGCATCACGTCCGCAGGTGGCAAGGCCGTGGCCATCGCGGCCGACGCGGCGGACGCGGAAGCGGTCCGCGCGTCGGTCAACGGCACCGTGGAGACTTTCGGCCGCTTGGACATCCTGGTGAACAACGCCGGGGGCGGCCCGTTCGGACCGTTCGAGCAGCTCACCGTCGACGACTTCGACCGGTCCGTCGCGGTGAACATACGCTCGGTGTTCGTGGCCACCCAGGCGGCGCTGCGGCACCTCGGGGACGGCGGCCGGATCATTTCGATCGGCAGCGTCTTCGCCGAGCGGATGCCGGTGCCGAACGGTACGCCGTACTCCCTCACCAAGGCGGCCATCGGCGGTTTCACCCGGGCGCTGGCCCGGGAGCTCGGGCCGAGGGCGATCACAGTGAACAACGTCCAGCCCGGCCCGGTCGACACCGACAGTAATCCGGCTGATGGCGACATCGCCTCGGTGATGATCCCGCTGACCCCGGCAGGACGGTTCGCCTCTCCCGAGGAGCTGACCGGCCTGATCGTCTACCTCGCCGGCCCCGAGTCAGGTTACGTGACAGGCGCGACGATCAACATCGACGGTGGCTACACCGTCTGAGCCGCTCGCTGCAGGCAGGCGCCCGGCCGGGGCTACCCGGCCGGGCGCCTGACAACTCCTGACAACTGACGCATTGATCAACCACCGGCCTCGAAGGAGCCCACCCACGGGTGGGTGGGCACGCTTCCATCTTCGTTTGCCTGGTCGTGCAGGAGCGGGGTGACCATGTCCTTGACGGCGGTCCAGAAGGCGGCGGCGCCGCCGAGCGTGGCGTCGAAGCAACTGAGCCGGTCCAGGTGGAAGTGCCCCTCCAGCCTGCCGGTCCGCTCGGCCACCGCCACGCCCACCGGGTCCACGGCAGTGTCCACGGCAGTTCGGTGGGCGCCTGAAGAACCGATTCGGTGTCTCCTCGCGGGAGTTCGGCCGGTGATCGCTTCCCGGCGTCGCCGCACAGCGACCGCTTCCGCTGCCTACGCCCGGGAGGACCACAGCGACGACTGCACCCGTCGACGCGCTCCCGAACCCGCCGCCCGGGCCTGGCGCCGCCGGAGCCCTCCGGTCCTCGGCTCCGATTGACCCGTCGCCCTCCACACCCCACGCCGGATCTCGCCGCCGTCCAACTGCGCCGTCACCCCTGCGACCCCGGCACCCCGTCGGTGCGACCCGACCAGGCACTCACCCCGCCCGGCCGTCCTGGAGGGTGACACCAGCCACGCCGTGCTGTCCGGGAGCGAGAAGGGCATCGCCGGACGCATCGCGCCCGCCTTCCGGGCAGACCTCACGGCCGTCACCCCTGATCCCCTCACCACCGGCCCCCGACGAACCCGCCGACGTCCGATACGGCTCACGACGAGAGGGCGCAACATCACCTACCGGACACTGGTAAACCGCTCTCCTCACCCCGAGCGCCTCGATTCGCCCGTACCGGATGCTTGCTCATGATCGAGACCCGATTGAACGCGTTGATGGTGACCGCCACCCAGATCGCGGCGGAGATCTGGTCATCGGTGAGCACGCGTCGAGCGGCGTCGTAGGCGGATTCCTGTGCGCCGGCGTCGGTGGGGTCGGTCGTGGCCTCGGCCAGCTCGAGAGCCGCACGTTCCGGAGCGGAGAACACCTCGGTGTCCCGCCACGCGGCCAGTACGCCCAGCCGCTGCGCCGACTCACCCGCGCGTACGGCCGCCCTGGTGTGGAGGTCGAGGCAGAAGGCGCATCCGTTGATCTGCGACACGCGGAGGTTGATCAGCTCCACGACGGTGCGGTCGAGCCCTGCCTCGGCGGCGACCGTGCGCACCGCTTCCGACGTCTGCCCCAGGGCCTGGAAGGCCTTGGGGCTCTGTTTGTCGATGAAGATCCGCATGTCTCCCGCTCGTTGGCTGCTTGTTGTGGCCTTCGCTCTATGATCATGGCATCATAGTTGATGTAACAACTAGATTCCATGGGAGGTGGTCTCGGTGAGCAATAGGGAAGCCGAGCCGGCAGTGATGAGATACGGGTCGCCGGTCGACGACGTACGGTCGGCAGGGGCGCCCCGGGTCGACGTGCTCCCCGCGCGGGAGGTGCCCCTGGGCGGACCGCGCTCGATGACGGTGCGGCGGACGCTGCCGCAGCGGGACCGGCCGCTGATCGGCGCCTGGTGTTTCGCCGACCACTACGGTCCCGACGAGGTCACCGACAGGGGCGGCATGGCGCTGGCCCCGCACCCGCACACCGGCCTGCAGACGGTGACCTGGCTGTTCAGCGGGGAGGTCGAGCACCGCGACACGCTCGGCACCCACGCCTTCGTGCGCCCCGGGGAGATCAACCTCATGACGGGTGGGTACGGCATCGCCCACTCGGAGGTCTCCACCCCGCGCACGACCGTCGTCCACGGCGTCCAGCTGTGGGTGGCGCTGCCGGAGGAGCACCGGAACGCCGAACGGGACTTCCAGCACTACGCGCCCGAGCCCGTGCGGATGGAGGGGGCCGAGATCAGGGTCTTTCTCGGTTCGCTCGCCGGTGGGGTCTCTCCGGTGCGGACGTTCACGCCGCTGATCGGCGCCGAGATCGTCCTCGAACCGCATATGACGGTCGCTCTCCCCGTGGACACCGACTTCGAGCACGGTGTTCTCGTGGACAGCGGGGACGTTCGTGTGGCCGACACCCTGCTGCACCGGGCGGAGCTGGGCTATGTCCCGCCGGGTGCGGGCACCTTGACGCTCACGAACGAGTCGGACGGTCCGGCGCGGACGATTCTGCTCGGCGGCACCCCGTTCGAGGAGGAGATCGTCATGTGGTGGAACTTCATCGGCCGCACTCACGGGGACATCGTCAAGGCCCGGGAGGACTGGGAGGCCTCCTCCGACCGCTTCGGCACCATGGAGGGATTTCCCGGAGGCCGTCTCCCCGCGCCCGCCCTGCCCAACGCCACCATCAGGCCGCGTCGTAACCCTCCGCGCCGCTGACCTCCCTCGGAAAGGCCCCCCATGAGCCAGTCTTCTGCCGACCCCGCCGTCGAGCGCGTGGACGCACACCATCGGTACGAGATCGTGGTCGACGGCAAGCGCGCCGGCGTGACCGAGTTCCGCGACCACGGTGAGCAGCGCGTGTTCTTCCACACGGAGGTCGACGACGCCTACGCCGGACAGGGCCTGGCCGCACAGCTGGTGCGGCAGGCGCTCACCGACACGCGCGCCTCCGGGAAGCGGATAGTCCCTGCCTGCCCCTACGTGGCCAAGTTCCTGAAGAGGCATGACGAGTTCGCCGACATCACTGATCCCGTGACCCCTGAGGTCCTGCGGTGGCTTGAGGTGCACCTGGGCTGAATTGCCGTCGCCTGACCCCTGCTGATCTCCGCAGGAGATCAGGGTCGGGCGCGGCTCGGTCTGAGGGACGTGATCAATAACATTCCTTGGCAGGTCCGCGTCGCCCTTTCTTGGCGACCGGGCCAGAAGCCCCGGATCCAGCTGACCGATCTCGACCACACCTGGACGTGGCGGCCGAGCTTCCCCAACCGCTCGGCCGGACGATCCTCGTCGAGCGTTGGTCGAAGGCCACTCCCGGAGGGCGCGCCAACCACCGTGCAGAAGAAGTTCGGTGGCCGGTTGCCCCGCGCTTGCGGTCGAAGTTCCACCCCTCCGCACCGACTGGGCAGTTCATGAGGGACACCCACGGTGGGCGCCAGGCGGAACTGGAGAGAGAACTGTCGATCCGTGACAATGCCTTCCGGCTGGGTGGATGGAAGTTGATGAGACAACCGTCGAACCACATCGAGGGCATCTGTCCGGGGCGACGAGTCCACCTTCTCGGGCCGGACCGGCGACCGGCAGCCGGTCCCGGAAGGGCGGCAGCTGTTCAGGAAGGTCAGAGATGCCCAGACGGTCACACGAGTTGCTCTTCGGAAGCTTCATCACACCCGTCGCCGACAACACCGAGTGCCGATCAGGTCGACCAGGTTGTGGCGCTCACCCGGCTCTCGGAGCGGGCCGGTCTCGACCTCCTGCTCGCCACGTTCCAGGACCACCGTTGCTGAGCCCGTAGTCAGGTCTCAGCATTCCGGGTATTCCAGGTATTTCGGCCCGGAAGGTCCGTCGCATCGCCAGAGCGTCCAGGGCTCGGCTTGAGGACGGTCTCCCGTTTCTGTCTGCCGCTGGTGCGGCAGGGTTGTGCCACCTGCCCGCCCCGTCCCCGTCTTGCGGTGGGGGGCGGGCGGTGCGGGTCTTCTGGTCGGCTCCACGGGGTTTCGGCTGCACGCCGTGGGCCACCCCACCGCTTTGGACCAGCCACTCCGGAGGCTGCTCGATGTGCAGGATTCCGGAGCCTGCGGTCATCCACTGGGTGTCGCCGTCGGTGATGAGGCCGCCGCCCCCGTTGGAGTCCTGGTGCTCCACGGCGCCGTCGAGGAGGTAGGTGACGGTCTCGAAGCCCCGGTGGGGATGCCAGGGGGTGCCCATGGGCTCGCCAGGGGCCTGCTCGACCTCGCCGATGTGGTCCATGTGTATGAACGGGTCGAGCTCGGTCGACAGCACTCCGGCGAAGGCGCGGCGGACGGGGAAGCCCTCGCCCTCGAAGCCGATCTGGGCGGTCGTCAGGCGGCGGACGGGCCGGAAGGCGGTGCCGGCCGGGTCCAGCTCCGGCAGGCGCGGCAGGACCAGGACGTCGTCCACGGTGATCGCGGGCGTGAGTGCTTCCCCCTCTTCTCTGTCTGTCGCTGTCAGAAGGCGTGCGGACCGAAGCGGCCCCAGGCCACGAAGACGGTCATGGCCAGCAGGACCACGTTCACGACGACCGACTGGCTCTCCCCTCGCCGGCTGTGTGTGATGCCGGCGCCGAACATGGTCAGTGCCAGGCCGGAGGCGGCCAGCGGAACGAGGTCCGGAGCGATGTCCACCGCCGCGGGCAGAATCAGCCCGAGCGCGGCGAGAACCTCCAGGATGCCGATCGCCTTGATCATCGCCGGGGGGAAGTCCTCGGCCCAGCCCATGGAGGGAGATACGGCGAGCTTCTCCTTGGACTGGGCGAGTTTGGCGGCGCCGGCCCCGAAGAAAACCAGAGCGAGCAGGGCCGCGACAGCCCACAGAGCGACGTTCACAGGTACCTCTTGTGATCGGGTGGTGTGGTCCCGCAGAGGCGGTCCCACCTGTTCTGACTACGACGGCTCGGGCACCGCTTCCGAAAGCGTGGGCCGCGCGGCGGCGACGGCCCGTCCGCGCTCCGAGTCGGGGAACCGGCTGAGCATCGCGCGCAGCTCCTCGGTGTCTACGTTGGCGCCGAACGGCTCCGTTCCCGGCTCCAGCCGCACCCCTGAGGCCAGCGGTCCCGCGACGACGGCGTCGAAGCCGAGGTCGTCGACGAGGCGCGAGACGGTGATGAGGTCCTCGGGATCGTCACCGGCGATGGCGATGGCCTTGCGGCCACGGATTCCGGCGGGCCGGGCCCCGTCCTCGAGGTCGTGGTAGCCCATGTGGTTGAAGGCTTTGACCACGCGTGCGCCGGGCAGGAACCGCTGCACGATCTCGCTGGAGGAGGTGCGTGGGTCGGTGAGATCCGCGCGGATGCCGTCGACCTCCCACCAGTAGTTCATCGCGTCGATGACGAGCTTGCCCTCCAGGGCCGCCGCCGGAATGCTCCGGTACTTGCCGAGGGGGAGGGCCAGGACGACGACGTCCGCCTTCGCCGCCGCCTGAGCCGCGGTGACCGGGATCGCGCCGGGCGTGAGGACTTCGACGGTGAGGGCGATCTTGGCGGGGTCGCCCGATCCGGCGATGAGTACGCGGCAGCCGGCCGCACGGGCCAGTCGCGCGAGCACGGTGCCGACCTTTCCCGCGCCCAGGATGCCGACGGTTGCCATGTCGGTGGTGGCCATGTCCGCTCCGTTCGGTGTCAGTCGGGTCAGTCGGCGAGGATGTCGCGGACCATGGGGAGGACCTTCGTGCCGTACAGCTCGACGGCACGCAGCCGGGCGCTGATCGGCTGTGCTCCGGCGGTGTAGATGAGGTCGAACCGGCCGACGCCGAGCGCCTTGATGGCGCGGGCCATCTTGCGGGCCACCGTCTCGGGCGAGCCGATGTACAGGGAGCCGTGCTCGATCTCGGCCGCGTACTCCTCCTTGCGGGCCGGCTGCCAGCCGCGCAGCGCGCCGATGCGGTCCCGGATGACCTTGTAGTGCGGCCAGTGCAGCTCCCGGGCCTCCTCGTCCGTGTCGGCGATGAAGCCCGGCGAGTGCATCCCGACCGGGTGGGCGGTCGTGCCGAACTTGTCGGCGGCGCGCTGGTAGAGGTCGATGTACGGCGCGAAGCGTTCCGGGCTGCCGCCGATGATGGCGATCATGAGCGGAAACCCGTAGCGCGCGGTGCGGATGACCGACTGGGGTGAGCCGCCGACACCGACCCAGGTGGTCAGATGCCCGGACTCGGTCCTGGGGAAGACGTCGGCGTGGTCGAGGGCGGGTCGTTTGGTGCCGCTCCAGGTGACCGGCTTCTCCTCCAGTAGCTTGGCGAAGAGTTCGATCTTCTCTTCGAACAGCACGTCGTAGTCGGCGAGGTCGTAGCCGAAGAGGGAGAACGACTCGGTGAAGGAGCCGCGTCCGAGGATGACTTCGGCCCGGCCGTTCGAGAGCGCGTCCACGGTCGAGAAGCGCTGGAAGACCCGGACCGGATCGTCGGAGCTCAGCACCGTCACTCCGGAGGAGAGGCGGATCCGCTCGGTGCGGGTGGCGATGCCGGCGAGGACGGTCTCCGGGGTCGAGATCGCGAACTCGGGGCGGTGGTGCTCGCCGAGGGCGAGAACGTCGACGCCGGTCTCCTCCGCGAGAACGGCCTCGTCCACGACCTGCCGGATGGCCCGTGCGTCGGACACCAGGGTGCCGGAGTCGTCCTCCGGCACATCGCCGAACGTGTCCAGACCGAAGACGAGATCAGACATGGCTGGGTTCCTTCGTGAGTGGGTGATGCACCCGTGGGGGCGACTTCGTGGCACCAACGGTTGACGTATCAATAATAACCAACGTAATTGATGTGTCAACTAAAGGGAGGGAGTGATGAAGGGGCCACGCAGGGCGCCGCCTGCACCCCTCCTCACTCGCCTCCGGTGTCGGCTGGCAGCGCAGTCGTCGCTCGCGCCCCCTCTGGCGAATGGAGCTGCGAGGGCTCGCACGGCGTGCGGAGTGCGCCGCCGACAGTCGGGGTGCCGAGGTGGTGTCGACGGATGAGGGTGCTCAAGCGTTCCGGCGCGCATCCCTTCCCCGTCTGCGCGCTTCCATGAGCTGTCCGTCGGCCCCCTCGACCGGGTTCAGCTGTCCGCGGCCAAGCATCTCGCGACAACGCTGCGGACGGGGCTGGAGTCGTTGTGGGGGCGCCTGACCGCTCCTCGCCGGAACAGGCGGGCCGTGCGCACGAGGCGTTCCTCGCGTACGACAAGCCGCTCAACCGGCACATCTACCTGCGCGCCGCCAATGGAATCCTCTTCTGCCAGCTACTCACCCGGCATCTGGAGAGATGCTGCCGATCGTCTCGCCGTGGGGGAGTGCGCGGTATGAGTGGGCGGCGATGGGGTGCCCCCGTAACTTCCGCCGCTGGCGGGTATGAGGGACGCCACCCGCGAGATCGCCGTGGCCGTGGTCAAGGCCGTGGTGGAGGGCGGCGTCCCACCCGAGGCCGCGGAGGCCGAGCTGTGCGCTGCGGTCACGGCGACGCGGTGGACGCCGAGGTACGCCCGACCGTGGGAGATGTCATGACCGATGGATTGGGCCTTCATGTAACTGGGTGACCCGTCAACTCCTTTACACTCGCTTGTATGGATGAAGAGGTGCGGTGGTTGACGGCGGAGGAGCAGCACGCCTGGCGGAGCTTTGTCCGGTTGCATGAGCGGCTGGGGGGCCGCCTGTCGCGCATGTTGCAGAGTGAGTCGAAGCTCTCGGCCGCGGATTTCGGCGTGCTGGTCAATCTGACGGATGTGCCGGACGGTCGGCAGCGTTACCAGGATCTGGCCGCGGCGCTCGAGTGGGAGAAGAGCCGCATGTCCCACCACATCGCTCGGATGGCAGGAAGAGGGCTGGTGGTCCGCGAGGAGTGCCCCGAGGACGCGCGGGGAGCGTTCGTGGTGATCACGGACGCCGGGCGGGTGGCGATCGAGGCGGCGGCTCCGCTGCATGTGGAGGCGGTGCGAGAGCTGTTCCTGGATCATGTCACCCCGGCGGAGCTGCGGACTCTGGCCGACATCTCCGACCGAGTGGTGGCGAAGCTGGACGAGGACCCTGCCTGACCGGCCGATCGCAGTGCTACCTGGCAGCAAAGGCGTCCTGAGATTGTCCTGGGCCTCGAATCCAGGAGCCGTTCCGGACAGGCAGGGACTGGATCGTCGATGGGGCTGTTTCGAGGGAAGGTCGTGGTCGAGCAGTCAGGTTGTATTCCTGCTGTTCGGGCATGGGATGGGGCCGCTGATGCTCGCGGGAAACCCCATCAACGACATCGACGAGTCCGACCGGGTCAAGGTGGAGCCGTCCTACACCGCGCTGATCGACGTCCTCGCCCCGCTCGGCCTGGCATACCTGCACCACACGGAGGCCCCGAGGCCCGCGACCTGACCTTCCGTCTGCGCAAGCAGTTCGGTGGGCCCGGGAGGCGGGTCGGTCACCGGTGTTGTTCCCTGCTCAGCTCGTCGGTGTATCGGCCGAGGGCGTCCGTGGCCGTGGGGGCTGGGCCGAACAGTTGCTCCTGGCGGCGGGGGTCGGCGACGTAGCGGCCGCTGTCGAACCAGCTGAACATCGCGGCCATGTCCTTGACCAGCGGCATGAAGCGGCCGGTGACGGCTCCTGCGGCGCGGGCGACGACGGAGGGGACGGCCCATACCTTGATCTTCTTTCCGGCCCGGCTGCCCATCAGGTCGGCCATCTCGCGCATGCTGACCGGACGGTCCCAGCCGATGTCGATGCGCTCACCGTTTTCTGCCTCGGCGTCGACGGCGGCCGCCAGGTAGGCGGCGAGATCGGAGGTGTGGACGAAGGTCAGCGGGACGGTGGTCTTGCCGATCCACGTCAGGCGGCCCTTGTCGATCGGGTTGCCCGCCATGGTCGCGATCTGGTCGAGGAACGCCCCCGGCCGCAGGGCGACGAACGGGACGCCGAGCTGTTCGAGCTTGTCCTCGGCGATCTTCTTGTGCCAGAAGTGCGGGACCTGGGGCGTCTGGTCGCTGGTGAGGATGCTGGTCAGGACGAACCGCCGGATGCCGGTGCGGTGGGCGGCCTCGGCGAGGTTGGCGTTGCCGACGGTGTCGATGTCGTGCGCGTTCTTGCCGCCGCGGGTGTAGCCGGCGGCGGTGGTGATGACGGCATCGGCGCCCTTCATGGCGGCGACGAGTGAGTCGAGGTCGAGCATGTCGCCGCGGACGATCTCGACACCCCGGCTTTCGAGCCCGCTGGCGTCGGTGGTCGGCCGGACCAGGGCGCGGACGTTCTTACCGCGCTTGAGCAGTTCGTCGACGACCTTGCCGCCGAGGGAGCCGGTCGCGCCGACGACGAGGACGGGGAGGGGGGTGGTCATGGGGGTCTCGCTTTCCATCAGGTCAGGAGTGGGGGGATTGAGGTGGGCGGGGCAGTGGTGGCCGCGGACGTGAGCGCGACTTCGGCCCGGGTCGCTCAAGGAGCGGGCCTGTGGTGGACGGATCCGTGCCGCGCGTCGCTGCCGATGCTGCAGGAGCTTGCGGAGGTCGAAGGCGTCCCGGACGCGGGTGATGCGGCCGTCCTCGATGTGCGGCCGACCGGCGAGGGGGAAGGGCTCGCCGGTCCGAGGGGGTGTCGCCCGGCCCCCTGAATGAGTCCGCCTGCCTGCACCGAGACAGCTCGCGCTTGAAGCGCTGAGGCCCCGCAACCTCCCGTTCTCCCTGGCGGACGGAGACTAGTAGTGAATCTGCCACATTCAAGCGATTTGCGCCCTATGCTTGTAAATTCACCATGCTTGTAAATTCACCCATCTATCGCGTGGGGCACGCCAACTTGGGATGCAAACGGGGGAGCTACTTGGACTCTTCTTCCGGAAGAGAGCGGCTGTTGATCGCGTCGGCGATGGCGTAGGCGGTGCGGACGAAGGACTCTGCCTGCTGCGCCGACAGGTTCTGCGCGGAGGTTTCCTCCAGGGCCTGCCACATCGCTGCGATGGGCTCGCGCATGGCACGCCCCTTGTCGGTGAGGTGGACGACCATGACGCGCCGGTCGTGTTCGGCCGGCTCGCGGATGAGCAGGCCGGCGTCCTGCATGCGGCGTAGGGACTTGGAGACGGTGGAGTGGTCCAGGCCGACGCTGTCGAGCAGTTCGGACTGGGTCTGGCCGTCCCGGTCGAGGAGCTGCATCAGGAGCAGTTCCTGCCCGGGATGCAGGTCCATCTCGCGGAGCATGGCGCCGGCGCGGGCGCGGTGGGCGCGGGCGAGCTGGAAGATCGCGTAGCTCATCGGCCCCTCGCTGGCCGTAGTGGGGGTGCGGGGTGTGGGGTCGGGCATGGTTCGGTTCCTCAGGCGGTGTAGGTGGGGTAGTCGGTGTAGCCGGCCACTCCGCCGCCGTAGAAGGTCGCCGGGTCGGGGGTGTTCAGCGGCGCGTCAGAGCGTAGCCGCTCGACCAGGTCCGGGTTGGCGAGTGCGAGGGCGCCGACGGAGACGAGTTCGGCCGTGCCGTAGCCGATGTCTCTGGCGCGGGTGGGCAGGCCGGCGCCGGCTGGGTTGAGGACCAGCGTGGTCGGCCACACGCGCGCAGGGTGCTCAGCAAGGCGTCGTCGCCCGCGTGGAGGTGGGGGCGGTGCGGGAGGGAGATGCCACCGACGGCGGTCCATGTCCCCAGGGAGGTCCCCACGAGGCGGGCCTTCGGTGCGGTGACGACCAAGTGGTGATCGGGAGGGTGTGGCGGAGGGAGGGGTGGGCGTGATCAGTCGAGGGTGAGGACGAGCTTGCCCCGGACATGTCCGGCGTCGCTGACCTGCTGGGCTGTGGCGGCCTCGGCGAGCGGGTAGGCGGTGACGGTGGTGACGACCTTGCCGGTCGCGGCGTCCTGCGCCAGGGCGGCCAGGTGGGCGGTCGAGCGTTCGGGGGAACCGCTGGAGAAGGTGATGCCGAGCTGGTGCGCGCGGAGGTCGGCGATGGTGACGATGCGCTCGGTGCCGCCGCGCAGGGTGATGGAGTCCTCCAGGGCTCCCTTCCCGGCCAGGTCGAACACCGCGTCCACGCCGTCGGGGGCGAGTGCCTGGACCCGCTCGACCAGGCCCTCGCCGTAGAGGGTCGCGGTGGCGCCGAGCGAAGTGAGGTATTCCTGGTTGGCGGGGCCGGCGGTGCCGATGACGCGCGCTCCGCGGGCCGTGGCGAGCTGGACCGCCAGGGTGCCGACCGCTCCGGCCGCGCCGTGCATCAGTACGGTCTCCCCGTCGGCGACGCCGAGCAGGTTCAGGACGCGCTCGGCCGTCGCGCCCGCCACCGGCAGCGCGACCGCGTGCTGCCAGTCGAGGCCGGCGGGCTTGAGGGCCACGGTGGTGGCCAGGGCGTACTGGGCGTACGAGCCGGTGTCCGACCAGCCCAGCACCTCATCGCCCACCTTCACGTCCTGCACGCCCTCACCCAGGGCGTCCACCACGCCGGCGAGCTCACCACCGGGGATGGCGGGCAGCGGCGTCGGGAACCTGGCCTCCAGTGCCCCGGAGCGGATCTTGCCGTCCAGCGCGTTCAGTCCGGCTGCCTTGACGCGGACGCGGATCTGCCCGGGGCCGGGCTGCGGGACCTCGATGTCCGCCTCGTGCAGCACTTCCGTGCCCCCGAAACGGTCGAACAGGATGGCTTTCATGACGACTCCTCTCGTGTCGCCACCCATTTAGGTGGCTGGACACATAATCAACGTAGCAGCAAACACGTGGCTAGCCAAGTATTTGCAGTCGCTCGGGCTGCACAAGATCGATCGCGGTCGCGTCGGTCTCCTTGGGGCGGCGTCGAAGCGGGAGGTGTCTGCCGGAGCGAGCCTTGCGCTCGGGCCCGAGAGTGCGGCGGCCCAGGCGGCACCGCACCTCGTGAGCCGCGCAATGCCGCGCAGGGCATGCACGTCACGCTGTCCGGGCTTACCGCGGCTACTGTTCGAGCTTCAGGCGCGCTGGATGACAGTGACCGACTCGGCGTTCATCGGCTCGTTGATCTTCGGCCCGGGGATGGCGTGGGACCCGTGGACGGTGCCGGGGACGAGGTGGAGTTCGGTTGGTACGCCGGCATCAAGGAGGCGCTGGGTGTAGGCGATGGCTTCGTCGCGCAGAGGGTCGAACTCGCTGACGCAGATGTAGGCGGGCGGGAGGCTGGTCAGGTCCTCGGCGCGGGCCGGTACGGCGTAGGCGGAGACGTCGGGGGCCACCCCGACGCCCCGGGCCGCCCAGGTAGAAGTTTCACACGACGGGCAGGTCGGACCCCTTGAGGATCGGCGTGTCGGTGAGCTCGGCCATGGACGGGGTGTCGAGGCGGTCGTCGAAGGCCGGGACGCGCAGGAACTGGAAGCACGGCTCGGCCCGCCCCGGTCGCGGGCCATCAGGCTCAACTTGTACGTCGCCATGTCGATGCGCGCAGCATGTCCTGCAGCACTCGGGCACGGCCGCGGGTGGAGTCCTTCTCGTCACCCGTGGCCCGGAAGCTCGGGCACATGACGCCGCCGGAATCCGCACGGCACCGTCCCACGCCGATGCGCCGCGTGGACCCAGGGGCCGTCCCGGCCTCCTCGGCTGTCACGGGCGACACACTCGACCTGCTGGCCGAGTTCGGCTTCGACTGGGGCTCGTCCCTGGTGGGACGTGACTTCACGCCCTACCGGCCGCGGATGGTTGTGGAGCTCGACCAGGAGAATGGCAACACCTTCGGGCCCGAGAGCCGGGTCCTGGAGTTCCCCGTCTCCTGGCTTCTCGACGACTTCCCGGAGCTGGAGTCCTTCAAGGGCAACGCCCTGATGCAGGCCAATGGTGTCGTCCTCGCCCGTTGGAAGGACAGCTTCGACTTCGCCCACGAGCGCTGCCCGGGCGGGGTCGCGAACTGGACGCTGCATCCGCCGACCATCGGCCGGGCCCACAACCTGCTCATGCTCGAGAAGTTCCTCGACCACGTGACGTCCTTCGATGACGTCTGGTTCCCCACGCTCTCGGAGCTCTTCGACAGCTGGGAAGACGGCTGAACAACCGACGCCGACGACAAAGCGCTCGGTCCGGACCGCGGACCGAGCGCTTTCGCTGTACGGAGAGGACGTCGAGTCCGCTTCTGGTGGCGGCCTCGTCCGGGTTGGGTGAGGCCGCCTTGGCGGGTGAGGCGTCCGAGGCGGCTGCGGGTGACGTTCATGACCAGGACGTCGGGGCATGCCGAGGGGTTCGTGCCGGTCGAACGGGCCGTCGCGTGGATCGTGCACCATGGCCACCGGCCCTGCGCTACCGCGGCACCATCAAGAACGACACCTGGCTCCACATCCGAGTCGCCGCCCTCGACCTCCGCCGGCTGAGCAACCTCGGGCTCACCCACACCAGGGGCACCTGGCACCTTGCACGGGCCAGTACATGGCCGGAGGGCTGTCAGGCCTCACGGCCGGACAGCCCCTCACCAAGGTCTTCATCAACCTTCTAGCGGTCAAGCCAGCGCTGCAGCGCCTCGAGCCCGTTCTTTGGATGTGTGTTGAAGCTCAACCGGATGCCCGGCTGGAGGTCGATGAGCACGTTGACGATCCGCTCGAACAGGATGGTGTTCTCCGGGACGTTCCGAATGCCGCCGCCGATGAGCGCCAGCCCGAACGAGCGCCCGGAGAACCGTCGGCGCAGCTCGGCCTCAGCCTCGTCGGCGTCCATGCCGATGCCGCACATCTCGCCGTCGATGCCTGCGTCCTGGAGCGCCGCCCAGCCGCGCTCGATCTGAGTGGCCAGCTCCTCGACCGTCGCAAACCCCGGCGGCAAATCGTCCGGCGCAAACGCATCAGCGCGGATGCCGATGGCCAGCACGCGCTCATTGGGCGGAGGCTTCACCTGGGAGTTCTTGTGGGACATGGGGTCGCTCCTCCACGGCACTATGGCCCCCTCTGATGGCACACCCATGGCGCCACAGTTCTACGGGGGAAAATCGAGAGAAAGGTGACAGGTCTACCGTTGACGTGTCAAGTTCTTCGGACTTTTTCGCCGTTCACCAGATGTGAGAACAGACGCCGCACGGGGCGGAACGCTCACAGGTTCGTGAGTGCTGTGAGCACGCTACAGTCCGCTCCAGGCTGCCTGATGCGACGCGCTGGCCCCCGGCTTTGGCATGGTCAAACTGCCCCCTGCCGCTGTGCGCTGGTCGGCAGTCCAGTTGACAGAGTGGGCTCGTTTGACCGGCCGCTCCGTGCGCAGCGAGTGCAAGATGCCGGGCAAGGCGGACGTCATCGCGGTTGCACCTGCCGCCTTCCCCAGGGTTAGGTCTCGTCGATCATGTTCACAAGGGGCGTGCCCGCCTGGTAGTTGGTCACCTTGCCGGCCGTGCCGGTGTACTGGCGCGACCCACAGGCTGACGCGTCGTCGAGCTTGAGGAAGCCCATGTCATCCTCTTCCGTGCGGGCCGGGCCCGCAGATGCGCCGGATCCCACGGGCTGGTGGTGACGGAGTGGGTCAGGGCGTCACGGTTGCCATGCTCGCCCAGTCGGGCGGCCATCGGCTCCACCGATTTGCGCTGCTCGTCCAACAGCAGGCCCCGCGGGTAAGCCCTGCTCCGCCGACGCTGATCCGCCCGCGTGACTCTGGCATGCCGAGCGTTGAACAAGGTGGATGGGTATTGATACATCAACAGTTGATGTATCACCCTCATCTGAGGAGCGGCACTCATCCCGCATGCGCTGCCCCGCACAGCGGAGGCTCCCACCGCATGCCTCTCCTCGACCACGAGAGCGACAACATCTGTATGAAGGCCTTTCGCAAGAGCACCGCAGCAGCGGCCGCACTGGCAGCGGCCTTCCTCGGCATCCTGGTCACGCCGGGGCAGGCCCAAGCCGAGTATCCCTCGGCCCGAGTCGTGGTGTGCAACTTCGCCAACAATCGGGTGCTGACCTCGGTCACCGTTGAAGGCCTCAACCAGAACAACAGCTACTACAAGACGCCGAATCTGAGCGCCGACGTCGAAAACTGCGGCTACCGGTGGACCGACTACTGGTGGAAGGGCGGCCAGAACCTGAAGGTCACACTCAACTTCCGGACAGGCTCACCGGTCACTCCGCACTGCTGGATCCCGTCCGACGTGCAGGACGGCAGACTGCTGCCGTGTGCCTACGCCACCTGACACCTGCGCCGTCCTGACTCCGGCGCTGACCCCGCGGCGCCGGAGTCCAGGGGAGCGTGCCAGACCTCAGGCGTCCTTGAACTCCTGCCGCTGACGTTCCGTCGATGGCGTCCCGTCGTGTGGTGCAGCCGATCAAGGTCGAGGTGTGGGCGGGGCTTGCACCCGTCCATGCGGCGCCGCACCCGGACGTCGGACTCGGCAGCGCCCCGGCCCCGATGAACAGACGCTGACTGCCCCCATTGCAGCGGGTGAGGCGGCCATGCGAGAGGTGGTTGGTCATCACCACGTGCATGTTCTCCGCCGATCCCGACGACGCAGAAACAGCAACGATCAACAGGTCCGCGCCGTGCGAGGACCACGTCAACAGGGAGAGTCTCCCCATGCCCAGCCAGCAAACCCACCCTCGCAAAGACGCCGTGCCGAACACCGTCGACACCGTGGCGCACCTGCCCCCAGGCTTCACCGACACCTTCACCAGCCGCATCGTTGACGTCAACGGCATCGCGGTGCATGCAGTCGTCGGCGGAGACGGCCCGCCGCTGCTCCTGCTCCCCGGCTGGCCGCAGTTCTGGTATTGCCGGCAACTGGTGATGCCGGCGCTCGCCGAGCACTTCACCGTGATCGCCGCCGACCACCGCGGGCAGGGCGCCAGCGACAAGCCCGCCACCGGCTACGACGCCGCCACCCTGGCCGACGACCTGGCGGGACTGATGGCTGCCCTGGGCCACAGCCGCTACGCCGTCGCCGGTATCGACCTGGGCATGGCAACCGGCTACGCACTCGCCGGCAGTCATGGTGAGCGCGTCACCCAACTCGCGGTCGTCGAGGCGATCCTGCCGGGCATCTCACCGTTGCCGAACCTGCTCTCGGACGCGACCACCAACGAGTTCCTGTGGCACTTCGCCTTCAACCGCCTGCAGGACATCAACGAACGCATGGTCGCCGGTCGCGAGGAGATCTACTTCGGCCATCAGTTCGCGACGAAGGCCGCCTCACCCGATGCCATCCCGCCTCACGCCGTAGACCTGTACGTCGAGGCTCTCCGCGACCCGGCCGCGCTGCACGCGAGTTTCGAGATCTTCCGAGTCGACAACGACCCGCTGATATTGGGCTGGCAGAAGGAGGGACCACTGGACACCGGTGCTGGCGATCGGCGCAGAGTTCTCGACCGGCGCCAGCGTCGAACAGGTCATGCGGCAGGTCGCCACCGACGTGACCGGACTGGTCGTTCCCGGCTCAGGGCACCTTCGTGACCGAAGAAGCGCCGGACGCCATCGTGAAGGCGCTGCTCGACTTTTTCGCTGAACAGCTCAGTCGGCGGGGCGCCCCGGCGTCATCCCTGCCCCCCTCACACGTCCTGAACATTCGTTCAGGAAAGCCCAACCATCCACACGCTCAAGGGAATTCCATGACCAGGATCGGCATCATCCTCGGCAGCACCCGCCCCAACCGCAACGGCGAGCAGGTCGCCAAGTGGGTCTACGACATCGCCTCCCGCCGCACCGACGCCGAGTACGAGCTCGTCGACCTGCGTGACTACCCGCTGCCGCACCTGGACGAGCCCCTGCCCCCGACGATGGGCCAGTACCAGGGCGAGCACACCAAGAAGTGGGCGGAGAAGATCGCCTCCTTCGACGGGTTCGTCTTCGTCACCCCGGAGTACAACCACAGCACCTCCGGCGTCCTCAAGAACGCCATCGACTACCTGTACACCGAGTGGAACAACAAGGCCGTCGGATTCGTGTCCTACGGCGGCGTCGGCGGCGCCCGGGCCGTGGAACACTTGCGCCTGGTCGTCGGCGAACTCCAGATGGCCGACGTCCGCCAGCAGGTCGCCCTGTCACTGATGACCGAGTTCGAGAACTTCACCATCCTCAAGCCGGGCGAGTACAACGTGCAGGCCGTCGGCACCATGCTCGACCAGGTCGTCGCCTGGAGTGACGCCCTGGCACCACTGCGCGCCGCCTGAGAGCAGCTCGACCGCGTTCTCCTCGGTACTCGGTTTCCTCTCGTCCCAGGGCCCACTGGATGGTCGTCCGACATGGCGCCGGGTGGTCGCTGCTCTGTCGCTGTGTGAGGGGAGGACGACCTTCCTTCTGCTCCCGCCGTGCGTGGCGGCGGGAGTCGAAGGCAGGCCGCCGGGTGTCCGGCGTACGCGCGTCAGGACCTATCCGGCCACGGGTGGGAGGATGGACTCATCCTGACGTAGCGCATCAGGCCCTTGAGACCGTTCTGGCGGCCGAGGCCGCTGGCTTTGCAGCCGCCGAACGGTGCGGGGCTGTTCATGGAGTAGCCGAGGGTGCCGGTGCGGATGCGCCGGGCCAGCGCCGTGCCGCGTTCGATGTCAGTCCAAACGCTGCCCCTGAGGCCGTACTCGTTGTCGTTGGCCGATGCGACGGCCGCCCTGCAGATCGCGGAGACTGTCAAGAGAATTGAGGTCCGCCCGCCATGTGACGCGTGCGAACTGCCACTCGCCGTCGCATCAGGCCAAGGTCTCGGCCAGGTCGAGGACCCCGCGGCGGAACTGGCGCACAGCCGCGGGCGTGCCGGCCCGGGAAGGCTGCTGGACCGATTGACTTCTAGTTGATGTGTCATATATAAAGATGATGCATCAATTAAGAGGATTGTGGATCATGGAATCAGTGCAGAGCCGGCAACAGGCGGCACCCGGTGCCTTTACCGCCTTCGCCCGCTTCGTGCTCTTCGGTGGCGGGGTGGGGCTCGCCTCCAGCTTCGCCGTGGCAGCCCTCGCCTCCTGGCTTCCCTGGGCCCTGGCCAACGCCCTGATCACGGCGGCTTCCACACTCCTCGCCACCGACCTGCACGCCCGCTTCACCTTCGGTGCGGGCGGGCGCGCTACCTGGCGCCAGCACGCGCAGTCGGCCGGGTCCGCGGCGGCCGCATACGCCGTGACCTGCGTGGCGATGCTTGCCCTGCAACTGCTGGTGTCGACGCCCGGTGCGGTGCTGGAGCAGGTCGTTTACCTGTCCGCCTCCGCACTCGCCGGTGTCGGGCGGTTCGCGGTGCTGCGCCTGGTCGTCTTCGCGCGGAACCGCTCGCAGGTCACGGTCACCGTCCGCACCGTCCGTCCTGTGCGCGTGACCGTGGGTCGCGCGTCGGCCCCGGCCGCCCTCGCGGTGCTCCTCCGCGCTGCCTGACCGTGGCGCCGGGCGGCCAAGCCGCGAAGCTCTACGCACCATACCGCCCCCGGTAGCCGGCGAGGTTGTCCAAGAAGTGGGGACGTGCTTGGCTCCACCTCAAGAAACACGCCGCCACGCAGTGCCGGGTCGCAGGGCGGTTCCCCGCCACCTGGTCCTCCACAGACTCGGCGCCCGCGGCAAGACGGATCGGGCAACGCTCCGCCATCGGCATGTGCTGGTACTGACGATGAGCGCAACTACTTCTGTCAGGACCGCGGCCGTAGCGCTCGTGTCCTGTTACCTGGTGGGCCGGGTGCGGCCGTGTAACGGGACGGCGCCTGGGCGAGCCGGTTCGCAGCATCGCGGAAATCGCCCGGTCCCGTTGACCGCCGAGCGGATGTTCCCGGTGGGGCGCTCGCTGGCGCGAAAACCAGGAGTAACTGCGGCGCACCCTTCCCGGTCTTCGCGCCGAGACATTGCAGGATCTTGACATGGGCGTGGTGCGCGTCAGGGCCTGGCAGACAAACGGCCCTGTCCTGTAGTCGGTGGTGGCGAAGCGTGACCAGATCCGTTGGTGTCGCGTGCGAGGCGTCGGCGGGTGATTCCGCCCGAGAAGGTCATGCATCCGCAGGGCGGTGGCCGATGGCGAGGGGCGGCAGGCGTTTGCCGCCGACCTGCCCTACCTGCACGCCTTCGCCAACGGCCTCGAGCTCGGTGTTGCTCTGTACGACGAGCAGCGCCTTGCCGTCCGGGGTTCGCGCGATGCCATTGGCGTTGAACCCACTCTGGTAGGCGATGTCACCACTGAGGGGTATGTGGACCAAGGCGTCAACGGCACCGTCGTCGATGTCGACGGCGGCCTCGTCCGAGCCTGACGGCCCGCCGCTCCTGACGGTGTCCTCGCCCGGCCGAGGGCTCAGATCAAACCGTCCGAGCAGCGTGACGCCGTACACCCGAGCCGACCGCTGTGCGACTGAGATCCGCCAGAAATTGGTCAATCAGTACATGTGTCCCGGCCACCCACTTGTCGTCCTACCTATTCTCTCAACTTTCCTCTCTGTCGGCACCGTTGACACCACCACGGGTCCATTCAATCATCAGACATCCGATGATTTGGAGTCGCTCATGGGTACGTATCCGAGGCGTCAGGTCCTGGGCGCCGCAGCCGGAGTCGCCGCCGCGGCGGCCCTTCCCCTCGCCTCAGCCAACGCCGCACACGCCGCCGAACCGCTTGCCGAGTACGCCCGGTCGTGGGCTCCCGTCCCCGACCCCGTCCCTGTTCCCCTCGACTCCCTCTACGACAACGACGGCGTCGACACCGCCTCCGCACGGGGCGGTGACTTCGACGGCTCGGGCTACACGTTCCCGGGCGAGGAACTTCCCACGGGCCGTGTCGAAGTCGACGGCACGCCCTTTGTCTTAGCGGCCTCGGACGCAGGCGCGAAGAACAATGTCGTCGCACTCGGCCAGCGCGTAGAACTGCCCAGAGGCCGCTACCTCTCGGCCCTCTTCCTCACCGCGGGCAGCTACGGCAACGCCTCCGGCAAAGCCACGGTCCACTACGCGGACGGCTCGACCACGACCGCCACCCTCGGTGGATCCGACTGGTACTCCACGGGTGGATCTCTGTCGGCGCCGTACCGCTACACACCGGACGGCACCAGGGACGAACACCGTGTGGGGATCGGCACGTCCGAGTTGTGGCTCGACCCACAGCGCGACGCCGTGGCGATCACGCTCCCGGTGACCAATCCGGCCCAGGCGAACAAGGCGTCGCTCCACGTGTTCGCGCTGTCCCTGCAACCTGCCGCCCAGGGGCGCGCGCTGGCCCTGCGCGCGGCCCGGTCCACGAACTCGCTGCTGGAGTCGTCCGGCGCCCAGAGCATCGAAGCCACCGTCGTCAACGCGGGGACGGTCTCCGTCCTGGCCGCGGACGGCGTGTCGGTGGGCGTCGAGGTTCCGGGAGCCCGCACCGTCGAAGCCGCCCGTGTCCGCCGCCTGGACCCCGGTGAGCAGGCCCGCATCCGCGTGGGCATCCGCAACCGTGCGGGCACCGCCCCCGGCACGGTCCGCGACGGCTCGGTGACCGTCACCGGACGCGGAACCCAAGTCGCCGCGCAGAAAAGCCGGTTGACCCTCGGTGTCGCCGACTACCAGCCCACCGCGTCCTCTCTCTCCGGCCACCAGGCGTCGTACTGGTTCCAGGGCGCAAAGTTCGGCATCTTCATCCACTGGGGCGTCTACTCGGTGCCGGCCTGGTCGCCGGTCGGAAAGCAGTACGCCGAGTGGTACTGGAACCACATGCAGGACCCCGCGAACGCCGTCTACGGGTACCACCGAGAGACATATGGCGAGAACTTCGCCTACGACGACTTCATCCCGATGTTCACGGCGGAGAAGTTCGACCCGCGCGCCTGGGTCGAACTCTTCCGGGACGCGGGCGCGGAGTACCACGTACTGACCTCGAAGCACCACGAAGGCTTCGCCCTGTGGGACACGAAGGTCTCCGACCGCAACTCCGTGAAGATGGGCCCGAAGCGGGACCTCGTCAAGGAACTCTTCGACGCGTCCCGTCGCTACACCCCCGAACTCCACCGCGGGCTCTACTTCTCCATGCCCGAGTGGTTCAACCCGGACAACCCCTGGATGGGTCACGCCCCGCGCAATCCGTACACCCAGGATCCGGTGCCCTACACGGGTTACACCGGGGGCAAGGACTTCGTGAAGGACTACCAGGCCCCGCAGATGCTGGAGCTGATCGAAGGCTACGACCCGGAGCTCATCTGGTGCGACATCGGCGGCGCCAACGACAGCCTCCGTGTCCTGGCCGAGTACTTCAACCACGCGAAGAACCGCGCCCGGCCCATCGAGGTCACCGTCAACGACCGTTCGGGCATCGGCTTCCACGACTTCACGACCCCCGAGTACACGACGTACGACAACACGGTCGTCGCCAAGTGGGAGTCCAGCCGCGGCCTGGACCCGTTCAGCTACGGGTACAACCAGGCGACCCCGGACGACGCCTACATGACGACCGAGGAGGTCGTGCACAGCCTCGTCGACATCGTCTCCAAGAACGGCAACTTCCTCCTCGACATCGGCCCACGTGCCGACGGCACCATCCCCGAGATCATGCAGACCCGGCTGCGCGAGACAGGCCGCTGGCTGCGCACCAACGGAGAGGCGATCTACGACACCACGTACTGGTCCCGGATGGCCGAACTGGGCGAGGACCTGCGGTTCACCATCCGCCCCGACGAGGCCTTCTACATCCACTCCCTGGCCAAGCCGGGCGCCAGACTCACCGTTGAAGCACCGATCCCGATCCGCAGCGGAGACAAGGTGACGATGCTCGGCCATGGCCGGCCCCTGACCTGGACCCGCAGCAACGGGGCGCTGGTGATCGACGTCCCCGAAGCCGCACGCAAGGCGGGGCAGCACGCATGGGTCTTCAAAGTGCACTGGCGTGCCTGAGACCAGGGGGACACCCTGAGCACGACCGGTGGTCGCGACGGCACAACGCTGTTCGCGACACCGGTTTGCGCTCTCAGGGCGTCAGCCTGCCCATTCCGCTGAACAGCCGGGGTGAGGACTGCTGGAAAAAAGGAGCGGAGGTGGCCGGCCAGTTTCTCGGGCTGCTCGTCGGGGACCCAGTGACCGCACTCGTCGATCACCACCTCGGTGACGTCCTAGGCCTGTCCTAGGCCATCTTCCGGCAGGAGGCGGCGACCTCGGACCCACGACCCCAGCCGGTGCCGCCGCCGACCGCCAGGACCGGCATCTCCAGCGGGGGCAGCCCGGTGTTGTCCGCGACGTCTTGGAGGGCGCTTCGGTAGCACTGGAAACCCGCCCGGTTGGTGCCTGGGGAGCTGTACACGCGCAGGTACTCGGCGATGTCCGCGGGATCGATGGCATCGGGCCGCCGTCCGCACCTACTGGGAATCAGCTGTCGTCCTCGAAGACGGCGAGTTCGATGGTGACCGCGACGGGGCTGTTGGCGGGATCGACGACCCCTCCGTGCACGGCGCCGGTGATGTCGCCGACGAGGATGTGCAGCGGCGAGTCCGGTTCGGAGTCCGGCCCCGCACGATGCCGCGGCGGAACCCGGCGTCCACGCAGATGCGCTCCGCGGCCTCGCGCAGGTTCATCCCGGGAAGTACACGGGCGACCACCACGAGCCGGCCCTCGGCCGAGGCCGGGACGTTGGCGGGCTGTGGTGTGAACACCGGCATCCGAGTCTCGGGACCGTCGTCGCTGCGATAGTGCACGCCGGGCAGCGGGTACACGATCGCACGCACCGCTACCGGCCCGATCACCGTGTCGGGGAGGAGGACGTGGCCTGCCCGCACCGCACCCTCCGCGTCGATCCATGCCGCGTGACACAGTGGATGAACGGCTCGCCGTTTCGCCTCCCCAGAGTCACCGAACCCCGGATGAGGTTGACGGGCCCCTTGGCGGTTCTGCCCTCTCCGTACTGGAGGGCCTTGCTGCCGTCGGGGCAGTCCGTGGGAATGCAGTACTCCAGGGTGTCGAAGGTGCCGCTGAGAATCTCGGTGTGGGCGGAGTCGACACCCTTCTCCTGTGCCACCTTCGCAAGAGCGTCCATCAGCCGCATTCCCGGGTCCAGCGAAACATTGACCGGAGTCGACCGTGCCTCGACGCGCGATCCGCTCCTGGGAGGGTGGCCCGGGGTGACGCAGGGCTCGACCACGGTCGGCGCGCTCACGAGCCGCTCCCGGATTCGCGGTCACTGCATGGCGTCATCGTCGACCTCCGGTCTGGGGCTCCTCGGCCCGTCGAAGTGGCGCGCCCCATGCTGGAAGGAGGGAATCCGAGCGGATACCGCGAAATGCAGCCAGCCGCGCGCCGCTGCTCCTCGTTCTGTCGAAAAACGCAGATGGCAGCGGGGGCTTCAGTCGATTCCGTCAGCGCGTCCGGGATGCGGCGGTCTCGCTTTCGGGTCTGAGCACCAAGGATCACGGCGTACTTTCGTAACGCTTCCAATGGTCCGTGGTCGCCGGCGGCCCATAACTGTGCGCAACTCACCGAGTGATCTCATTTGCGTCACCACCCCCGCGATGAATCTCCCGGCCGACTCAGCGGCCGGCTGGACGACGCATGCCGTTGCCGCCCGGGACATCGCCGGACCATGGCAGGAGCAGACCACGCAGCGCAGAGCAAGGCTTGTCGGACTCAAGAAGCGAACTGCGGCCGTCGGCAACAGGCATCAGAACGTTCCCGGCGCGACCGAGGGCACGACGGCCCGTCAGGGCGTGCGTCACGGCAGACGCTGACTCGGCGGGGCGGCCGCCGGCCTCTGCGCCGTGCTGCTCGCCACCGCGTGCGCGCCGCAGGCAGCGACCTCCTCCGGCTCGGAGGCGGACGTCGATCGCGACGTCGCCGCGGCCCTCAAGAAGGAGGGCCTGGTGAGGTTCCACGACGGCCAGTACATGGAGAACTCCCTCCAGGCCTACGTGATGAAGGAGATCGTCACCGAGCTCGGCGGGAAGGCCGAAACCGTTCAGAGCGGCCCGGCCGAGGCCGCGGCGGCGATGTGCAAGTCGGACGATCTCTGCTCACGTCGACGACCCGCAGGTGGAGCGACGAGGGGGAGGACAGCTCGGCCTTCGTCTCCTCCAGGCGTTCCTGGGAGATGTCACTCGCGAAGACCTCGTATCCCGCTTCGACGAAAGCGCGGGCGATACCGCGCCCGGTGCCGGAGCCTGCCCCAGTGATGATGACGCTCGGTTTGTCCGTGCCTGTGACCCTAGGGATCCTCCGGCGCGGGCCTGAAATGGAATCCTCATGACACGGCACGCGAAGTTTTGGGATATCCACCGGCGGGTGGGTCTCAGGGATCCGGGGCGGCCTGACGAGCCGCGTAGGCGGCGGGTGTGAGGCCGGTGTGGTGGCGGAAGAACCGGCCGAAGTTGGCCGTGTCGGTGAAGCCGAGGTGGTCGGCGACAGCGCGGGCGGTCCACCGGGCGTGGCCGAGCAGACGGCGCGCTTCGAGCAGGCGGCGCTGATCGATGACCTGCCGTGCTCCCGTGTCGGCGGCGGCCCGGGTGGCGCGGCTGAGGGTGCGTACGGAACAGCCGAGCAGCCGGGCGTAGTCGTCGACGTGGTGCAGCTCGCGGTAGCGCAGCTCCAGGGCGTCCAGGAACCGTTCGTAGACCGGCCGTTGCCCCGAGGTGCCGACCAGGGGAGTGGTCCTGGCGGCGACCGGAGCTTGTGTGAGGTCCGGTGAGCTGGCGAGGCGCAGCAGCAGGGCTTCGAGGAGGCTGCACCGCAGGGCGTGATGGGCCGCGAGCGGGCGGCGTCCCAACGCCCGGTGTTCGTCGAGGAGTTGGAACGCGGTCTGCTCCAGCCAGGGGGCGTCGTCGGAATGCGGGGTCAGCACGGCGGGGGCGTCGTGCGAAGTGACGGGAGCCAGCTGGTGGGCGATGTCGGGCCGGAGCGCCTCCGGTTCGAACAGGATGAAGGGCCCACGTACGGCCCTGGGGTCGTGCCAGCACTGCACGTGCCCTGGGCGTACCCACAGCCACTGGCCAGGTGCGACGGTGCGTGTGACGTGGTCGACGTCGTGCCGCAGTTCACCCTCCGTCACGAGGATCAGGTAGTGGAAGGTGGCACGGCCCGGACGGGGCGGATTCCACGGCCAGTCGTTGTGGTCGGTATGGAAGTCCTCGACGGTGGTCACTTCCAGGCCGTACGGCGTACCGACGGGGGGCTGGAAGCCGTACAGCGGGACGGACTCGGGCTCTGCGCGTACGGCGGGGTCGGGCCGCGGGACGAAGAGGGCGGAGGAATCCTGCTCCGACCTCCTCGGGTGTCGCCTGTCGACCATCATGTGTCCGCAGTTTACCAACTGCTCTGTCGTCAGGGGGGAAAGGATGGTGAGGGCGTCCCGCGCGTCCCGCGTGCTCACCGCCGCGGTCGTGTGGCTGGCACTGCTGTTCGTACTGATCATGCCGGAAACGGCACCGCGCGCCCTGTACCGCCGGTCGGGGCGTCGTGGATCGATGAAGGAGCTGATGACCATGGACGGAGAGACGCTGCAGAAGACCGCCGCCGACTGCGCCGAGGAACTTCCCGGGGCTGGGCTGGAGCACCCGTTCGGCCCCGAGTGGGAGGTGTACAAGGTGCGTGGCAAGGTTTTCATGCTCATGACGCAGGTGACGGGTGAGCCCTCGGTGATTCTCAAATCGGCCCCCGACGAGTCGGCCGCCCTGCGTCACGAGCACGTGGAGATCACCCCCGGATACCACATGAACAAGAGGCACTGGATCACGCTGGAGGGCGGAGACACTGTCGACGAGACGCTGGTGAAGGAGCTCGTGACCGACTCCTACCGTCTTGTCGTCAGCGGGCTCGCCAAGTCCCGGCAGCCTGTCGACCCGCACACCTACGGCCGCCGCACCTGACCTCCGGCATGTCCTTCAACGGCACGAAGCTCCAGGACACCGCGCGCCACACCGCACTCACGCTCCCGGGAGTCAGCCACGGGCGCCCGTTCACCGAGCAGCTGGACGTCTACAAGGTGGCGGGCAAGGTCTTCCTGATCGTCACCGACGACCCGGACGAACTCATCGTCACCCTCAAGGCGGAACCGGAGTACGGGCGTCTGCTACAAGGCCAGTACCCGTCGCTCACTCCGGGCCGCTACCTCGACAAGCGGCACTGGATCTCCGTAGGAGCCGGCCGGGGCGTCACCGCCGACCTGGTCGCCGAACTCGTCGACCACTCCTACCACCTCGTTCTGGCGACGGTTCCGCACAACCGCCGCCCCGGTTGACCAACCGACCAACCGACCAACCGACCGATCGACCAACCGGCCGACCGACCGACGACGGACAAGGACAAGGACCGCCCATGCACAGTATGTCGGCCGATGAATGGCACGCCTTCGTCACGCGCGGCGCGCCCACCGGACGGTTCGCCACCGTCGGGGGCGATGGCACGCCGAACATCACCCCCGTCTGGTACGTCTTCGATGGCGAGGCCTTCCTGTTCACCACGGGAAGCGCGACGGCCAAGGCCCGCAACCTGCGGCGCAACCCCCGAGCATCACTCTGCGTCGCTGACGACGCGCCTCCGTTCGCCTACGTCGAGGCGCGCGGCGAAGTGACGCTCAGCGGGGACCTCGACGAACTCCTCGATGTCGCGACCCGGGCCGGTGCCCGGTACATGGGCGCGGACAGGGCCAAGGAATTCGGCAAGCGCAACGCCGTCCCCGGCGAACTCGTCGTCCGCCTGCGCCCCACCAAGGTCATCGCCTACGGCGGCGTCACCGAGGATGAACAGGGTGACCACTTCCTGGCGTTCAAGAACCCCGTCAAGTTCACTGCGGACCTGCACGGCTTCCTCAGTGCGTAGAACCGACCGTACAGACACCGTACGAACAAGGAGTCGCCATGGAGGGAACAATGCGGGCCATCGTGGTCGCCGAACCCGGCGGCATCGAGAAACTCGTCGTCACAGACGTGCCCTTGCCCAAGGTCCGGCCCGGATGGGTTCGTATCAGGGTCAAGGCCTTCGGGGTCAACGAATCCGAGGTCACCACACGCAAGGGCCTGTCCAGCCCCGACGTGACGCTGCCGCGCGTGCCGGGCATCGAATGCGTCGGTGTGGTCGACGAAGCGCCCGCCGACAGCGGCTTGCGCCCCGGTCAGCAGGTGGCCACCATGATGGGCGGAATGGGCCGCTCGTTCGACGGAGCGTACGCGCAATACACACTGGTCCCGGTCGACCAGGTGATCCCGTTCGACTCCGACCTGCCGTGGGAGACCCTCGGGGCGCTGCCGGAGATGTGCCAGACCGCCTATGGCTCCCTCAGTACCGGACTCGACCTGCGCCCCGGGCAGACGCTGCTGATCCGCGGCGGCACCTCGACGGTCGGGCTGACCGCTGCCGCCATGGCGAAGGACCTGGGAGCCACCGTGCTCTCCACGACCCGTCGCCTCGAACGCAAGGAGACGCTGCGCGCCTTCGGCGTCGACCACCCGATCGTCGATGACGGCGAGATCGCCCGGGCCGTGCGGGAGATCTTCCCGGACGGCGTCGACGCCGCGCTGGAACTGGTCGGCTCCTGCGACCTGCACGACACCCTGCGGTCGGTCCGCGTCCACGGCACCGTCTGCTTCACGGGCGCACTGTCGGACACGTGGACCATCCAGGACTTCAGCCCTCTCGGCTACATTCCGAACGGGGTGCGGCTGACGGCCTACGGCGGCGCCGCCTCCGACCTGCCCGCGGACGTGTTCGCCCATCAACTGCGCGCCATCTCCGAAGGTCGACTCAAGGTCAGCGTGGCGAAGGTGTACCAGGGCCTTGAATCCGTGCGTGAAGCGCAAACCGACCTGGAAGCCGGCGTGACGCCGGGCAAGCACGTGGTGGTATTGGGCTGAGGACATCCGGTGCCCTGCGCGGCGAGTGGCCGGAGCGCGCCGAGGACGGTGGCACCGCCGGGGCGGCACGGCGGATGTCACCTTCCGTGAACACCGACTGAGGGTTCCGCCGAGCTGCCGGTTCTGGCCGCCCCCACCCAACGAGTGAGTGAACTGGATCTCGGCGCGTCGCTCCTGCGCGCGCTGTTCTCCCAGGACGGGATCGGCGTCAGTGTCCATGACCTCACCGCGTAGAACGTCTCGGCGATGTGGGAAACGCAGACCCGGGCTCCCTGAAGCGTGGATCTGCCGGGGGCCGGCCGACGCAGCCGGCAGCAGATTCTGGATCTCATCCACGTGCTGACGCGGAAAGACTCTCCCGAGGACGGGCATGCCACGTTCGTGGTGATCACGCCGACGGGACGGGAGGCGACCGAAGCGGCCGCTCCGCTCCAAGCCGAGGCGGCACCTTCGCTCTCCTCGACCACGTCACCACCGCGGAACGGCGACGCCGGCCAGGATCTCCGAGCGGGTGGTCGAACGGCTGGACCAAGAACCGTTCTGACCGGACGCGATCGGCTGCTCCGGCCGCTGCGGGGCAGCCGGGACGGCGCCGGGGGCAGGCTCACATGGCCAGACCGAGCGTGACTGCGGTCGCCGCCGAGACCAGTGCCAGGACGATGGGCGCCATGGCGTTTCCGCGCGTGGCGGGGTCCGCGTAGTCGCCGGCCTTGGCGTGGAAGCCCACGGCACCGATCATCGTGATCCCGAAACCCACGGCGGCCGCGATGCCCAGCGGCTGCCAGAAGAGCCCCACGACCAGGCCCACGGCCGCGCCGACCTCGGCCAGTCCTATGAAGCGGACCAGCCCGGCACTCAGGCCCATATGAGACTGGAGCCCCGCGGACACGTCACCCTTCAGCATTGCCTTCGGCGCGCCGGCGGCCAGTGCCACAAGGGTGAGCAGCACGCTGAGGACGGCGGCGGTGATGTACATGAGGTGGTTCCTTCCGGAGTGACCCGCGCCCGGTCAGGACGTCGTGCCGGTTGTTTCGTCAACCAGGAACATAGGGAAGGCGTGGTGATGTGTCAACTAAACTGACCGGTCGGCGGCGCGCACCCGGGAAGTGGATCGCGTCCACCTGTCCCTGTGTGGCCACCCCCGGGTTGCCGCCCCAAGGTCGCAGTGGCGCCTCTAGATGACAGTTCAACTAGTCGCCTACACTCGTTCGGATGGACGAATCATCGCAGCGGCTCACCCCGGCGGAGCAGTGTGCCTGGCGCAGCGTCATTCGGATGCACGAGAGGCTCGGCGGACGCCTGTCTCGCGGTCTGCAGTCGGAGTCCCGTCTGTCGGGCTCCGACTATGCCGTGCTCGTCAACCTCACGGGGGCGCCTGCCGGCCGGATGCGCCATGCGGAGCTGGCCAAGGGGCTGGAGTGGGAGAAGAGCAGGATGTCGCATCAGATCTCGCGGATGGCGAAGCGGGGTCTGGTGGAGAGGCGGGAATGCCCCGAGGATGGCCGCGGTGCGTTCGTGGTGATCACGCCCGAGGGGCGAGAGGTGATCACGAAAGCCGCGCCCCGCCATGTCGAGGCGGTTCGGCGCCTGTTCGTCGATCCTCTGACCCCCGAGGAGCTTCGGACGTTCGCCCGCGTGGCGGATCGCGTCGTCGAGCGCCTTGAGCGGGACCAGTGCTGATGCTCGGCAGGTGTCCGTGACTCGGAACGGCTGAGGCGCACGGCCGGAATGCGGATGCGGCGGGGCGCGTTGATGCATATGGTTGATATATCAACTCAAAGGAAAGGCTGATCACGATGCAGTTCGGCATCTTCACCGTCGGTGATGTCGCCACGGACCCGGCCACGGGCCGTACGCCGACGGAGTACGAGCGGATCAAGGCGATGGTCGCCATCGCGCAGAAGGCCGAGGAAGTGGGCCTGGACGTCTTCGCGACCGGCGAGCATCACAACCGGCCGTTCGTGCCGTCGTCCCCGACCACGATGCTGGGCTGGATCGCCGCCCGCACCGAGCGCATCATCCTGTCCACATCCACGACGCTGATCACCACGAACGACCCGGTGAAGATCGCCGAGGACTACGCGATGCTTCAGCACCTGGCCGACGGCCGCGTGGACCTGATGATGGGCCGCGGCAACACCGGCCCGGTCTATCCGTGGTTCGGCAAGGACATCCGCGACGGAATCAGCCTTGCCGTCGAGAACTACGCGCTGCTGCACCGTCTGTGGCGCGAGGACGTCGTGAACTGGGAGGGGAAGTTCCGCACGCCGATCCAGGGGTTCACCTCCACGCCGCGGCCACTGGACGGGGTCCCGCCGTTCGTCTGGCACGGCTCCATCCGCTCACCCGAGATCGCGGAGCAGGCCGCGTACTACGGCGACGGTTTCTTCCACAACAACATCTTCTGGCCGAAGGAGCACACCGGGAAGATGATCGATCTGTACCGGAAGCGGTACGCGCACTACGGTCACGGCAGTGCCGAGCAGGCGATCGTCGGCCTCGGCGGCCACGTCTACATGCGCCGCAACTCCCAGGACGCCATACGCGAGTTCCGCCCGGTCTTCGACCGCTCACCGGTGATGGGCGGCGGGATGTCCATGGAGGAGTACATGGAGCAGACCCCGCTGACCGTCGGAACCCCGGAGCAGGTCATCGAGAAGACGCTGTCCTTCCGCGAGTACGCCGGTGACTACCAGCGCCAGCTGTTCATGGTGGACGGCGGCGGAGTTCCGCTCAAGACGGTGCTGGAGCAGCTCGACATGCTCGGAGAGGAGGTCGTGCCCGTCCTGCGGAAGGAGTTCGCCATGAACCGGCCGGCCCAGGTGCCCGACGCCCCCACCCATGTCTCACTGCTCGCCGCCCGCGACGCCGGCCCCGCGCAGGAGCCGGCAGGAAGGGAGAACTGATGACTGACAACTTCGACACCTTCAACGACCACCCCGCGCAGGAGGGAGTCGCGCCCGACCGCTGGGCCAGTGCCCTGCACCTGTTCGACAACGGCGTCGGCGTGTCGCACGAGGAGACCGTCCTCGAGCGCTGGGAGAGGGCCCAACTGCTCTTCGAGGCCCGGGACTACATCGGCGCCGCCCGCCTCCTTCCCGCTGTCGTCGAGGAGGTCCCGGAGCAGACCGGTCCCCGGCTGCTGTTGGCCCGGGCCTACTACCACTCCGCGCAACTGCGGCGTGCCGAGGAGCAGTTGCGTCAGATCATCGACCGGGATCCGGTGGAGCACTACGCCCACCTGATGCTGGGCCGCACGCTGGAACGCCAGGGGCGCGGTGACGAGGCGGCGCCCTGGCTGCGGATGGCTGCCGCCTTCTCGGGCGAGCTGCCCGCCCAGGACTGAGTCGCGTGTACGCGGAAGGGGGGCACCGGTCAACCGGTGCCCCTCCTCATGCCCTGCGGCCAGGCGCCGCCGGCACGTCATTCCGGAACCGAAGCCCAGATTTTGCGGCAGGTACTTCCACTGGATGCCGGTACGCACCATGAGCGGGATCCCGCACAACGCCTGCCGGTCCGGCACCCACGGCCGCTCGACCAGCTTCGGACCCGGCTGGGGCGGCAACGGCTCGATCGGCGAACACAGTTCATCCGACACGGTCCACAGCCGGCACTGACGTTTCCCCACGACCAAGCGGCCGACGCCGCGTGCACATGGGTGGCGCCAATGGGCGTCGGTTTCGAGAGTGTGCTTCAGCGCACCTCCGCCCCGGTCTTCGAGTACCGGGCTGGCGATGCGTAGGCAGGCAATCAGCACTGGCTCGGCGGGAGATCGGCCTTCACTCGCCAGGCCACCTCCTGTTCGGCGTCGCTGATGACGCGGGTGAACTGATGCACCCACATCGTGCGCAGAACGCCAACGGCAGGCGCCTCCCGCAGCACTCCGGCGCCGCCGCCGCGGCCGCACCTGCCCCGGGGGTGACGACACAGCGCCCATCCCGACAAGGCCGCCCGAGTCCGCAACCGCAACAAGCTCGGCTTCCGCGGCGGTCGTTCGCCGAAGTTCGACAAAACGGACTACCGCGAGCGCCACGTGGTCGAGTGCGGGATCAACCGCCTCAAGAGGCACCGGGGCGGTGGCCACGAAGGTACGACAAGCTTGCAGTCCGCTGCGAGGCGACCGTTCTCATCGCTGCCATCAATGAGTGGCTGTGACCAGCCGTTATATGCAATCGGCCAGGGTGGCCGCGTGTGAGCTTCAGGAAGTGATCGCGGCTCGGTCGGACTCGCTGCGAAGAACGCAGAATTCGTTGCCTTCGGGGTCAGCAAGGACTGCCCAGCCCGAGCCATCGGGATTCCGGTGATCGGTGACGACGGTGGCACCGAGGAGCAGCAGTCGTTCCACCTCCTGCTCACGCGAGGTCTCAGGGCGCAAGCACAGGTGGATCCGGTTCTTGATCGTCTTGGGCTCGGTCACCTCGTTGAAGTGCAGGATCGGGCCCTCCGCCAGCAGCACCTGAGTCTCCCGGTCCCCTGGTTTGTCCTCCGGATGCAGCGGACGGCCAGTCACCCTGCTCCAGAAACGGGCCAGCTCGTAGGCATCCGCACAGTCAATCGCCACGTTCTGCAATACCGAAACCATGCGCGCGAGCCTTCCTGACTTCCGCTCCAGCCGCCACCGAGTTGCGCTCAGCCCTCGCACACACAGCTCGGCACCTGGCAAAGGCGCTTTCGGCACATGCCCCAGTTCGGGAATGCGACGGAGAGATGGATCCGGCCGAAGACCGCGTTGGCCATAGTGGCGGCCACCTCGTCGAGGGAGTCCTCCGGCTGGGGGTACGCCCAGCACACTGTCCCCGCCGTGCAGCACCGCGTCTGGTCAGGCCGGTGGTTGGATCAGCGCTGCCGAGGCCGCAGCTTGTTCGACGTCAGTGGGCTCGAAGTACGTCGAGTGCGGTGAGCGCCGCGTGGAGTTCGGTGCGCTGTTCGCCGGATTCCAGGTCGCGGTCGAGGAGACGCTCGATGGTGCGCAGGCGTTGGTACATGGTTTCGCGGGAGAGGCTGCCCCGGCGTGCGGCGGTGGTTTTGTTGCCGGCCGCTTCGAGGTAGTGGCGCAGGGTCGTCAGCAGGTCGGTGCCGTGCTGGGTGTCGTGATCGATGAGCCGCCCGAGCTGCTGTTCGGCGTACTCCTGGATCCGGGTGTCGTCGCGGAGGGCGTACAGCAGGCGGTGCAGGCCGATGTCGGACAGCTCGTGGAAGGACCGGTCCGGGGGGAGGGGCTGGCCGGGTGGGGTGGCCTCGGCGACGCGGGCCGCCCCGCGGAACGAGCGTGCGGCGTCGGCGAGGTCCGCGATCTCCGAGCCGACACTCACCACTGCCTGCGGGGCCAGGCTGAGCGCGGTGCTGCTGCTCGGCGGCGCCTACTACAAGGCGAAGGACCGGCTGCCCTGAGCCGACGCCGACGCCGACGCCGACGCCGACGCCGACGGCGTCGAAGCCGCGGGGACTTCCCAAGCAGCGGTCCTGGGACGCCCCTGCGGCTTTCCGGTCTCGCGGCCTGTTGCCGCACTCCACATACGTCCACGCCCGCCGTTCTCTCGCCGTACCGGGCGTCGTGTGGACCGGCGAGGGGTCAGGACCGGCTGCACGAGCCGATGCCGGTCCACACCGCTGCGGGCGTTGATGAGAGCGATCAGCAGGTCGACCGCTTCGTCGCTCACCCGGTCCGGGCGGAGGCCCAGCGTGGTGACGGGCGGGGTCGTCGTCGCGTAATCCGGATCCTCACTGATGCACGCCACCAGCAGATCCCGCGGCACTCGAAGCCCGTGCTGCCGGGCGGCGGCGAGGATGTTGTGACCGGAGTCGGAGTAGATGCCGATGACGGCGTCCGGTCGTGGATCGCGGTTGAGCAATCGGCTGACAGCGTCCCGTTCAGCCGTGAAGTAGTCGGGCAGCGGGGCGTACTCCTCGACCAGGGCGAGCATGTCGTGCTCGGCGCACCAGGAGGCGTAGGCGCGTCCGATCAGGTGCGGGTACTCGTCGTCGTGCAGCGGCTGGGAGAGTGCGATCCGCCGAGCGCCGGCCTCCGTGAGGTGGTCGAGCAGGAGGCGCAGGCCCGCTTCGTAGTCGGTGTCCACCCACGCGTCGCGCCAGTGCGGCTGGGGCGGCCGGCCGCCGGTGACCATCGGGATACCCCGCTCCCGCAGGATGGAACACACCGGGTCATCGGCACGCGGCTCGACGTGGATGACACCGTCCATCGGTGTGTTGAGCCACATCCACGGTGACAGGGAACTCGGCATCACCATGAGCATGTAGCCGCGCTCGTGCGCCGCCGACATCGCGCCCAGCGTCAGTTGTGCGTAATAGGGGATCTCCATGTACGAGACGGGAAGGTCGCCGTACGTCGTCATGGTCAGGCCGAGCACTCCGGTGCTCCCGCGGGCCAGGGCCCGGGCCGCGCTGGCCGGGGCGTGACCGACCTCGCGCGCCGCGGCGAGCACGCGTTGCCTGGTCGCCTCGGACAGCCGTCCGGTGCCGTTGAGTGCGTTCGACACCGTGGCCGTGGACACCCCCGCCCGTGCCGCCACGGCGCCGAGCGTGGGACGCCGCCAGGCACGCGAACTCGTCATGTGTACTCCATGTACCCCAACAGCCCTATGACGGCTTGTGGTTAACACCTTAATCACTCAGCGTACCCGGCGACGGCGGTCGGGACGACTGCCGCCGGGTGAGGAGTTATCAGATGCCAGATGTTCTCGACGGCACCTCCGCGGTATCCGCGGACGGCCCGCCGCACCGGCGGACGTTCCAGGCCGCGGCGGGGGTGGGTGCCCTCGCGGTGGCCGAAGCCGCTCCGCTCGCCCGGGCCGCGACCGGTCGGACCCCGGTGCGGGTGGCCACCGCGGTACTGAACGGACGGGTGTTCACCGCGGCCCGGGACGGCGCGCCGGCGCAGGCGGTAACCGTCGGCAGCGACGGAGAAATTCTCACGGTATGCGGAAACACGGACATACGCCGCCGTTTCGGCCCCCACGCGGTCATCATCGGCGCCGACGACGGTACGGTCATGCCGGGCATCCGGGACGGGCACATGCACCCGCTCGGGGCGGGCCGCGCGGTCGAGAACCAGCCGCCTCCCACCCGCCGCGAAGGGCTGATCCGGTCGCAGTCAGTCGCTGGTCATGCACACCGAGGGCGCGGCGAAACAAGTGCATGACGGGAACTCGGGAACATCGCTTCGGCGTCATCGGCGCGTAGGGCTGCCGACCACTGGTCCGGCTGTCCGCGGGGTTCACGAGGGTGATGTCGAGGAAAACGAGAGGGTGCCCCGCGAAGTGTTCGCAGGGCACCCCATGAGGCACGTGTGGTCCGCTCGACCAGCGTGCCGATCGCGGAACAAGAACAGTCGAGGCCAAGTAGGGTCAACTTCTCGCCATGTTCCGTACTCTTGCCCCGCCCAGGGGCGCCGTATCAGATCGGGACGCTCGGGTCCCCGCGACCGCGCGGGTACCGGGCCAGTGCGTCACATGGACAAGAGGGGAAACGGTGGAGGCGACAAGTACACAGGTGCGAAAAGGCACCATACCTCCGGTCGTCGCGGCGCGGTGGGCGCTGTGGACGTTCGTCATCGTCAACTTGGTGATCGTCGAGGTCTTGTTCCTCACCGCGGGGACCGGCAAGAACGGGGTGCTCACGGTCGCCAAGTTCTTCGGCCTGCACGCCGCCGTGCTGATGCTGTTCCAACTGCTGCTGGTGGCCAGGCTGCCGTGGCTGGACCGCCGTATCGGCATGGACCGGTTGACGGTGTGGCACCGGTGGGTCGGCTTCACCCTGCTGTGGACCCTTCTCACCCACGCCGTGCTGGTGGTGCTGGGCTACGCGAGGCTCGATGACGCGTCGATGACGAAGACGTTCTTCGCGCTGGCCGGAGTGCCGGCCTCCCTGCTCGGGATGCTGGCCGCAGCGATCGTCGTCGTGGTCGCCGCCGTCTCCGCCCGACAGGTGAGGCGCCGGCTGCGGTACGAGACCTGGCACGGTCTGCACCTGCTGCTGTATCTGGCGTTGGGGCTGGCGTTCGTCCACCAGCTGCAGGAGACCACGACCTTCAGCTCCTCCGCGCCCGCGATGATCTACTGGTGGGCCCTGTGGCTGTTCGCGTTCGGTGCCCTGGTCACGGGACGGATCGTGATGCCTCTGTGGCGCAACGCCTATCACCGATTCGAAGTCGTGGCGGTGGTGCCGGAGTCGGACGACGTGGTGTCGGTCCACGTCACCGGCCGCCACCTCGACAGGCTCCCGGCCAGGGCGGGCCAGTTCTGCATCTGGCGCTTCCCCGGGCACAACCACTGGTGGCTGGCCAATCCGTTCTCGCTGTCGGCGGCACCCGACGGCCGCACCTTGCGCCTCACGGCCAAGGCGGTCGGCAGCACCAGCGCAGGCCTGCGGCAACTCCAGGTCGGGACCCGCGCGTTCGTCGAAGGACCGTACGGGGCCTTCACCTCGTTGCACCGAACGCGGCCCGGTGCGCTGCTGATCGCCGGAGGAGTGGGGATCACACCGGTTCGAGCCATGCTGGAGGAGGAACGGGCCGGCGACGTCGTCGTGCTCTACCGGGTCCGCAGCGAGGACGACGCCGTGCTGGTCGACGAGGTACGCGCACTGGTCGCGGACCTCGGTGGGCAGTTGCACCTGCTCACCGGCCGCCGGGGGGAGGGTGTCCCACCGTTCGAACCGGACAGTCTCCGTGCACTGGTCCCCGACATCACCGAACGCGACGTGTATGTCTGCGGCCCGCCCGCGATGACCTCGGCCGTGCTCAGCGCCCTGCACAGGCTGAAGGTTCCCCACCTGCAGGTGCACTCCGAGCGGTTCGGTCTGGCCTGACGGCCCTGAGGCTCCGATGGGCGCGCCCATCGGAGCCCCTCAGCACAGATCAGCGGGCGCCGCGGCCCTGGAGGCAGGCCTGCGGGAGGCATCGCCGTACCCGCGGAGTTGCTCGGCAGGCGATCCGACGGAAGCCCTGGTCCTGGGCCGGGACCTGCACTGGGCGTCCGGCGGAGACCCGGCTCGCGAGGAAACTCACGAAGTAGTGAACTCGGGAACGGCTGGACCCTCAGAGGCGGACGATCGCCGGAGGTACCTCTTGCCCAGGTCTCGGCGGATTCCAGGAACCGTGTCGTGGCCGCGTCGTCGGTCGGCACGGTGTGGACGGGCTCACGAACCGGACGTCACGCGACTACGCCGAAGCCCTGTCTCACCGGCCGGCGCCGGGCGCACACCACGCGCATGACGCTCGACCAGAGGCACGCCGACCTGCCGTCTCAGCCGTACCGGATCAGTATCGGCCGTTCCGTGATGTGTTCCGTGTCGCGATTGAGGAATTCGCACTGCCAGACGTTCTCGGGCAGGGAGACCTGGCGGCCGTGGCCGCAGGAGCGGAGGTCCGCGCGGGCCAACCACTCCTGGTAATCCCTCATGGACACCGCGAGCGGGATGCCCTGCCCGTCGGTGAGGACATGGTGCTTGCGGCCCGGCCGTGCGCGGTCGACCGGGCTGGGCCCGCTTCTGGGCCGCGCCGAGCGCCCGCGCAACGGAGGAGTCGATCATCGCCCGCGACCGGTCCAGCTTCTTCGCCGCCCGCGGCTTCCTCAGCAACTGCAGGTGCAGCGCGTCACATTGACAGGCACCTGTCGACATGTTGCTATGAGGCGCTGCTCAGCCGGACCTGCGTCGCGTCGGGTGCCGCTGGGCATCGGATCGACCGGCCGCTTGACCGGGGGCGGCGCCCCCGAACCCCAGAGCGAGGACCCATGCCGCAGCGCGCCGCGACCATCGTCGGTGGCGGGATCGGCGGGCTTGCGGCTGCCGTCGCCCTGCGTCGCCGGGGCTGGCGCGTCGAGGTACTGGAACGGTCCCCGGAATTCACTGAGATCGGCGCCGGCATCTCCCTGTGGCCGAACGCGCTGCACGCGCTTGAGGCGCTCGGTCTGGCCCGCGCTGTCCAGGCGCTCGGTGCCGTCGAAGCCGCAGGCGGCGTACGCGACCGCCAGGGCCGCTGGCTGACCCGAACGGACAACGCGGAGCTGGCGCGCCGCTTCGGCCATCCCCTGGTGGTCCTGCACCGCGCGGACCTGCTGCGAGTGCTCACCGAGGCGCTGCCCGCCGACAGCCTGCGGTCGGGCAGCGAGGTGTCAGTGGTCCGCGACGGCGCCCAAGGCCCGGTCGTCGCTCACCGTGGGGGCGAGTCCCGGCCCGACCTCGTGATCGGCGCCGACGGGCTGCGCAGTGTGGTCCGCCGCACCCTGTGGCCCGACGCGGCCGACCCCCGGTACGCCGGCTACACGGCCTGGCGCACGGTCACCGAGCCCCTCGCCGAGCCCCCTTCCGAAGGGGCGGCGATCTGGGGCCGCGGAGCGAGGTTCGGCTACACGGCGCTACCGGGCGGGCGGATGTACTGCTTCGCGACCGCGTCCCTGCCGGCGGGAGCGGCCTCGGGCTCGTCCGAGTACGCCGAACTGCTGCGCCGGTTCGAGTCCTGGCCGGACCCCGTCCCCGCCCTGCTGACCGCAGTCCCCGCGGACACGGTGCTCCGACACGACCTGTACGACCTGCCACCACTGCCCTCCTTCGTCAGTGGCAGGGTCGCGCTGCTGGGCGACGCGGCCCATGCCATGACCCCCAACCTGGGCCAGGGCGCGTGCCAGGCGCTGGAGGACGCGGTCACCCTCGCCCACTGCCTCGACGGCACCCCGGACGTGGCCGCCGCGCTGCGCTCGTACGACCTGCAGCGCCGCCCGCGGACCCAGGCCATCACACGCCGCTCCGCCCGGCTGGGCGCGATCGGTCAGCTGTCGTGGCCGCCCGCGGTGGTGCTGCGCGACACGGCCGCCCGGCTGGCGCCGACGCGGGCAACGTTGCGTTCCATGACGCCGGTCCTCGGCTGGACCGTGCCCGGTGACCCGGTGACCGAGAAGAAGAGTGAGAGCCGCTGATGCCGGACTGGACGTATCACCCGCTGCGTGGCCTGGCCGCTGCCGTCCTCGGCCGGCGCCGTTCGCAGCGGACCGCACTGCGGCTGCTGGCCTCGATCGGCTCCCGGCCCGCGGGCGCGCGGCTGATCGCCCGGGGGTTCGGCCACCGCCATCCGCCCGAGAGCCTCGCCGGCGAGATCGCCGGCGTGCCCGTGACCGTCCGCCTCGGCATAACCGTCCCGCCCTCGCTCGCCCGCGAAGCGGTACGCGCGCTGCCCCCGCTCGGGGCTGGTGTAGTCGAGGTGGCGCCCGTCTGCGCGGCCGACGCGGAGACCGTACGCGAGGCCGCTGCCGGCCGCTCGATCCCGCTGGTCGTCCGTGCCTGCGACCCGGAGACCGAGACCGCCCTCAAACCGCATGTCGACGGGTTCACCAGCGACGACGACCCGCACGTGGTCCGTGTCGTCGACCCGTCGGTCCCCGCGGCGGCCGCCGCGCTCGACGAGCCGGGCGCCGTCGTGCTCGCCCAACCCGGGGTGCTCGTGGCGGCCGGACCCGGCTGGTTCGCACGGGTCACCGAGGCAGCCACGCCCACCGCGCCCGCTCCGTGGCTGGGGGACGTCGGCCGCGATCCCCGCCGCTGGCCCGCTTGGTGGTGGGGGCTGCTCGTCGGGCTCGGTATGACGGGCGCCGGCCTCGGCGCCGCGGCGATCACGCTCGGGCCGGTGCTGCTCTGGTACGACCGCGACTACCTCGGCATGACGCTGCACGAACTGCATGCGGCCAACCACCACCTCGTACATTTCCTCCAGCACGACCGGATCACCATGGCCGGCACGATGGTGGCGATCGGCGCCCTCTACACCGGCCTCGCCGTGGGCGGGATCAGACGCGGCTGGCCCTGGGCCCGCGAGGTGTATCTGGTCTCGGGAGCGATCGGCTTCCCCACCTTGTTCTACTTTCTGGCCACCGGCTTCGTGGAACCCCTGCACACGGTCACCACCATCGTGCTGTTCCCGATGTTCGTGGCCGCGGTTCGTCGGACCCCGCACGCACCGCGATGGCGCCTGGCGCCCGAGGGGCCGGAGCCGGAGCGCCGACGGGCGCTGGTCGGCCAGCTGCTGCTGATCGTCACGGGAGCGGGGCTGTTCGTCGGCGGAGCGGTGATCTCGGTGGTCGGTCTGACCAGTGTCTTCGTGACGACCGACCTTGCTTTCCTGGGCACCGGCACGCAGACGCTGGAAAGCGTGAATCCTCGGCTTGTGTCGTTCGTCGCCCACGACCGGGCGGGGTTGGGCGGCGCCCTGATGGCCGCCGCGGTGGCCATCGTTCTGCTCAGCGCGTGGGGCTGGCGGCGGGGTGAGGCCTGGGTGTTCTGGACCTTGGCCGCGGCGGCGGCCGCCGGCTTCCTGCCGGCTGTCGTGGTGCACGGCGTCATCCACTACACCGACTTCCTCCACCTCGCGCCGGTGTACTTCGGCATCGCCATGACCGGCACCGGCCTGCTGCTCGCGCGTCCGTACCTCTGCGCCGAGGCGTCGGCGAGGTCGAAGGTCTGACGGGCCGTCTCGCGAGCGCTCCACCATGGGCGCTTGCACTACTCGGACGCCCTCCGATCCGCGGGACTGTCAGCCGACGTGGTTGGCCTGCTGGGTCCCGGTGAAGGTTCCGATCGTCGGCGAGAGCAGGCGGGCGGCGGCGTCTGACGGTGGCGAGATCCCGCGATCCTTTCGGGAACTGGATCGGAGCCTTCACGGCGATGCCGCCCGTGTGGAGGAATGCGCCTCGGCGCCATCCGGGCGGTGCGGAACCTACGGCCTGGGCGCTGGTGGCGAAGCGACGGTCGATCACGGCTGTGGGGGGCGTCGGTGGTAGTGAGCTCCATGAAGGCGCCCAGGTCGCCGTCGAGCGACCCCGGGGTGAAGCGCCTGGTCATCGTCGGCGCGCGGTGACCAGCCAGGCGCGGGAGTCGAACCAGACGCCTTTGCCGGTGTCGTGTGTTTCGAGAGTCGAGCGAAGCCGATCGAGTGCGCTTTTGGCCGAGGCGGGATCCAGGCCGGTGACCAATTCCTTCGCCATCAGCAGCTGGAGTACGGCAGCATGCGCCCGGTCGGCGTCCGGGCCGTAATAGACGGGCTCGCGTACGTCGGCGACGTCCACAGCCGTGAAGCCGGCCGCGGTCAAGTGGCCGACCACGACGTCCGGATCGGCCAGTGTGAAGGGGTCGACGGCCGCTTCGGTCGACGTCGATGGCGCGTACCCGCGGGAGAGCGCCGCCCGGATCGCGGTATGCCACTCCTGGCGGTCGGCGGCCTGCCAGACCAACTGCACGAAGCGCGCACCCGGACGCAGGGCTCGCCCGATGTTGGCGAACGCGGCGATGGGGTCGGAGAAGAACATCGTGCCGAACCGACTGACGCCCAGACTGAAATGCTCCGGCGGAAAAGCATGGGCCTGAGCGTCGGCCTGTACGAAGCTGACATTGCGGAGCCCTTCTGCCTCGGCCTGTTGGTGGGCTCGCGCCAGCATCGGGCCCGAGACGTCGATGCCGAGCGCGGTCCCCGGCGACGCGACTCGGGCTGCGTCCCGGGTGGTCTGGCCGGTGCCGCAGCCGATGTCGAGGACACGGTCGCCGGGGCGGATGTCGAGGGCCTTCCGCAGCCGCTCGTGATAGCGGGCGAGCTCCGAGTCGTAGTCGAACAACGTGATCGTCTCCTTATGTCGCCGGGCCGTCGCGGAGGACGCCCCGCACGGTGTCGAGCCGTACACCCGGTTCGAACTCCGGTAGCCACCACGTCGCGCCGGCCTTCGCGTACGGCTCCGGGTCGGCACCGGGCGGCAGACTGACGGCGATGTCGTACGACGCCATTTCGCGATGGCGCAGTTCCGTGAGGGTGCTGACGACCTCGGCGAGTTGATCCGGGTGTTCGAGATTGGCAGGGAAGAAGCCGTCGAGCCGGGCGGCCCGGCGGATCGGTTTGACGTTGCCCGGGAATCCGGCGGCCCACACCGGCACGCCAGGCCGCTGAACCGGCCGCGGTAGGAACGCGATGTCGTCGACGGTGTAGTACTCGCCGCGGTGGCGCACGGGCTCGCCGGCGAACCGGTCGCTGCCGAGGCCGACGCCGAGGGTGAGGCGGCCGTCGCTGAGCCCACCCGCACGGCACCCCCGGCCGAGACGCGTACACACCCCACCGGCCGATCACATTCGCCAGACCCGCCACGTCATCGGAGACCCCCAGCACATGACGGTCGGGCCGCACCACACACGCCGCCCCGTACGGCCCGGACTGCGACCGCCCCTCCGGGTCCACAGCTCAGCCAGCGGGCCGGACGACCGAAGGTCTTGGGACCGTCCGTCTGGCTGAGAGCCTGCTTGGCCGACGGGCCAACTGCGTCGCCCAGTGCAGGTGGTTCACCCACGGGTGCTCTACCCGCAGGTGTTTCACCAGCTGATTCCGGCCGCGACCGGCAGATGGTCACTGCCGGTGGCCGGCAGCACCCACGAGCTCTTCGGCTGCACCCCGCGGACCAGGATCTGGTCGATCCGCGCCACCGGGAACTTCGCCGGCCAGCTGAAGCCGAAGCCGTCCCCTGCCGCCTCCTGGGCCGAGTGCAGGTGCGCGGTGATGTCGTCGAACGCCCGGTCGTCAGTGGTGCCGTTCAGGTCGCCGAGCAGCACCACCCGTTCGTTCTGCTCGGCTGCGATGGCCTCGCCGAGTGCCTGCGCGTTCCTGTCCCGCGAGTCCGTCCAGAAGCCCGCCCTGGGGTTCAGCCGTACGGACCCCAGGTGGGCGACGTACACCGCCAATGGCCCCTGGTCGGTGGCCACGGTGGTGCGCAGTGCCCGGTTGTAGGCCGCCTTGATGCCGGCCGGCTTGGTGTCCGCCAGTGGGCCGACGTCCTGCTTGATGTCGACCGGCCGGGTGTCCGACAGAGGCAGCTTGCTCCACAGCCCGACCGTGCCCCGCACGGTGTGGTGGGGGTATGTCTTCGCGAGCTCTTTCTCGTACGTACCTCTGGCCTGTTGGGTCAGCTCCTCCAGGGCCAGCACGTCCGCGCCGGAGGCGGCCAGGTCACGGGCGGTGCCGACCGGGTCGGGGTTCTCGGCGCCGACGTTGTGGCTGACGACGGTGAGGTCGCTGCCGGGGTGCGACTTGTCGCCGAGCAGCCCGCCGAACAGGTTCAGCCACACCGTTACCGGCAGCAGCAGCGCGGCCACCGCGGAGGCGGAGCGGCGCCACAGCGCCGCGGCCAGCAGCACCGGTATGAACAGGGCGAACCACGGCAGGAGGGTCTCCACCAGGCTGCCGAGGTTCCCGATCCGGTTCGGGATCGTCGCGTGGAGCAGCATGAGCAGGCCCAACAGCAGTGCCAGCGCCGCGAGGACCGGGCCGCGCTTCCAAAGCTCCGGCCGGGAGCCGATGCGGATCGCCCGGCGGATGCCCGTGCGTCGGGTACCGAAGGCGGCATCCGGGCGGTCGGCACCGCCCTGCCCGGTCTGCGCCGTGCCCACCTGTGTCGTCGTCTGTCCTCGCTCACTGCTGCCGGTCACTGCTGCGTCCTTGGGGCTTGGGCAGGGTGGGCGTACATACGCGGGCAACCACGATCGATCGCATGGGTGCGCGGTTCGTAGTTCCAGGGTTCGTTCCCGTGGGTCTGGCACCGCCCGTACCTGGCATCACGGTTGGACAGCCACGCCGTCGCATTGGAGCGCCCGATGTCGACCGCGTCCCTCGACACATGACGAGACGGCGCCGCGGTGGCCGACCATCGGGCGGCCTCGTCTGCGGACGCGTACGTGAAGACCGTCTCGCGATGTGAGAGTGAGAGTGATGCGGCCGACGAGGACGAGAGGGCCGACCGGGACGAGCGGGGTGAGGAGGACGAGTGTGGTGAGGAGCACGAGGGCTTCGGTATTGGATTGCCGAAGGCTGCGGTGATCACCGCTATGGCGGCCGACGGGCCGACGACCAGGAGCCGGGTTCGAGTCATGCTGCCAGTCAAGGCAGCACGGTGTTGCCGGCACGTATGCGGTTTTCGATATGCCGACGATATGCGCCGGCTCGTAGCCTCGGAGCATGCGTGTGTTGGTTGTCGAGGACGAGCCGTATCTGGCAGAAGCCATCCGCGATGGTCTACGCCTGGAAGCCATCGCGGCCGACATCGCGGGTGACGGCGACGCCGCCTTGGAACTGCTGAGCATCAACACCTACGACATCGCCGTCCTGGACCGTGACATCCCCGGCCCCTCCGGCGACGAGATCGCCGAACGCATCGTCGCCTCCGGCAGCGGCATGCCCATCCTCATGCTCACCGCGGCCGACCGGCTCGACGACAAGGTCTCCGGGTTCGCACTCGGCGCCGACGACTACCTCACGAAGCCGTTCGAACTCCAAGAACTCGTGCTCCGTCTCAGAGCACTCGACCGCAGGCGCGCCCACAACAGGCCACCTGTGCGAGTGATCGCAGATCTGCGGCTGGACGCGTTCCGCCGAGAGGTCTACCGCGACGGCCGCTACGTTGCGCTGACCAGGAAGCAGTTCGCCGTACTCGAAGTCCTCGTCGCTGCCGAAGGCGGTGTCGTCAGCGCCGAAGAACTCCTGGAACGCGCGTGGGATGAGAACGCCGACCCGTTCACCAACGCTGTGCGCATCACCGTCTCGGCCCTGCGTAAGCGGCTCGGCGAACCCGGGATCGTCGCCACCGTGCCGGGCGTCGGCTACCGCATCGACGCGCGACCGGAGACCGGACACGAGGGAGACCAGCGTGGATAGGACACCCGGGTTGAGCGTTCGCGCAAGACTCACCCTCAGCTACGCCGGATTCCTCATGCTGGCAGGCGTCCTGCTGCTCGCGGCGGTGTGGGTGTTCCTCCTGCGATACGTCCCCGACCGTGCGATGCTCATCAACCCCGATGACAAACCCACGCATGGTGTTTTTCCCGTCCGGTCCGTCCTCCTGGACGTTTTCGCTCCGAAGGCAGCCGCAGTACTGGTGTTCCTGCTGGTTTTCGGTCTCGTGGGAGGTTGGATCCTCGCTGGCCGCATGCTCGCCCCTTTGACCCGCATCACCCACGCCACACGCATGGCCACGAGCGGATCGCTCTCCCACCGGATCCGGCTACCGGGCCGCACAGATGAATTCCGTGAACTCGCCGACGCCTTCGACTCGATGCTCGCAGGGCTCGAAGCACACGTCGCCGAACAGCAGCGGTTCGCAGCCAACGCCTCTCACGAGTTGCGCACCCCGCTGGCGATCTCGAAGGCACTTCTCGACGTGGCCCGCACCGATCCGAACCACGACACAGACGAACTCATCGACCGCCTGCACATCGTCAACACCCGAGCCATCGATCTCACCGAGGCACTGCTCCTGCTCAGCCGCGCCAATCAGCGGTCCTTCACCCGAGAACGCGTCGACCTGTCCCTCATGGCGGAAGAAGCCACCGAAACACTCCTCTCCCTCGCAGAAAGGCATGGTGTCACCATCGAGACCTGTGGTGACATCACCCCCACGATCGGATCGCGGGCGCTCCTACTGCAGCTGACCACGAACCTCGTGCACAACGCGATCGTCCACAACCTGCCTGCACAGGGCACCGTGTGGGTGAATACCAGCATCCGCCCCAAGACTGTGGTGCTCGCTGTCGAGAACACGGGAGAGAAGCTCACCCCACAGCTGGCCTCGACACTCACCGAACCCTTCCAGCGCGGCACCGAGCGCATACACACCGACCACGCCGGCCTCGGCCTCGGCCTGACCATCGTCAAGACCATCACCCACGCACACGATGGAAAACTCACCCTCACCCCGCGCACTGCCGGCGGGATCCGTATCACTGTGGAACTACCCGCGACATCCCCGCGCACGGACAGATGACCAATCAGGGAACTGATGCGGCGCTGCTGAAGATGTGGATCTCGTGAGCACAGATCAGCGCCGAGAACCGGCGCTGCGGTGGTCGAGGCTTTTCAGGCCCGCCGAGCGGGTTCCGGCAGATTGGAGGCACACCTGCCCATCTGCAACCTGCAACCTGCAACCTGCGTCCGGAGCCCGGCCGTCGGCCAACGTCCAGAACGTCCAGACGTGTCTGCGGATGCACAGGCACGAGCCCGTTCTGTCGCTGGCCGTCCGTTGGGGAGCACGAAGGACCGGGAGTTCCTCTTGGACTGCGCGCCGATTCTCACGGAATCCCGGCGGACTCTTCCACGGATCCTCACGCCCTCCGGCACGGGCTCGCCAGCCGATTCCCACTCGAAATCCTCCGCGCAATTACTGGCGAAGAGGGTTGCCGCGCCTGCTAGTCTTCGGCGTCTTGCCGCACACTCGTGCGCACACACCACAACGCTCGTCGTATCAGTCCCGTGGGGGGATCCTGTCATGACCCAGTCAGCTCCGCCGCCGTCCGACGGCAACCCGTTCGCCCAGCAGCCCGTCGATGGCAATCCCTATGCTCAGCAGCCCACCGACGGCAACCCGTTCGCCCAGCAGCCCGCCGGCGGCAACCCCTATGCCCAGCAGTCCGGTGCTGCCCTGCCTCCTCCGGTCCCGTTCGCACCCGCGGCCGCGCCGGCCCGCAACAATCTCGCCCTGGGCCTGGTCGTCGGCGTGGTCATGGCCCTGGTCACCGCTGGTGTCTACGGCGGGATTGTCGGCGCGACCGAGTACGAGATCGGCTACGCGGCCGTCGGCGTAGGCTTCCTCATCGGCTTCGCGGCGGGCAAGATCGGTGGCACCAACCCAATCCTGCCCGTGGTCAGCGCCCTGCTGTCGCTCGGCGCGGTCTACCTCGGGCAGCTCATCGGCATCGCGATGTTCGTCGCCGACGATGCCGGCGTCTCCGCGACCTCGCTGTTCACCGAGCAATTCGACGGGCTGACCGAGGCCTGGAGCGAGACGGCCGACCCGATGACCTTCCTGTTTCTCGCTATCGGCGCGTTCACCGCGTTCTCCAGCGCGAAGAAGGCCGCCCGGTAACAACGCGGGTGCCGTGTGAACACGTAACCCGTGCAGGGTGCATGCGCAGGACACGGCCCGCACTCTGCGCGGCGCCGCAACGTCAAGCAGGCGCCTGGCCCAGCGCCTGGGTCGGCAGCGACGCCGGTTTTCAGAGCGTCAGAGCATCAGCAGCAGCCGCGTGTTCGGTACGAGTTTGCGGTTCACGCTGGTGCTCTGCACGAAGATCGTGAAGTCGTCGTTGTGGTCCGGCTTGACGCGGACTTCCGTGTTCGGCAGGCCGAGCAGAGCTCGGGCCGCGGGCCCTGTGTACACCCGGTCCGTCTTCTTCTCCAGCACCGCGATCTGCTTCCTCGCTTGGACCTTCTCCGACTTGCTCAGCTGGTAGAACGCACCACCGGTACGGTAGGTGTGCCCGCATTCGACGACCCAGTCCCGGATCGCCGCGTCACGGGCCACCGGGATCAGCTGGTACTCCGACGGATCCACCGGGGTGAGGCCGGCCGCCTTGATGGTGTCCTTGTTGACCGCCTCCGCTCCGGTGGAGAACACCGCTCGCGATCCCCGGATGCCCTGGGTACGGCCCACCATGAAGTTCTCGGTGGCCTGCCGGATGACCTGCCCGGCCTCCTCCAGACCCTGTGTGCTCGTGGCGTCCCAGATGGCGATGTTGTCCTTCGGGAAACCGCACTGCATGGCCTCGCGCTTGCCCATCTGGTCTGGCACAAGGACGGCCAGCGTCCAGTTGTCCTCCTGCGTCGCGATCATCTCGGCCACGGCTTTGACCAGTTCACGCGGATCCCTGGCAGGGGCATCCGGGCCGCGATGGCTTGCGTTCTCCTGCCCGTCGGTCAGTACGAACGTCAGGAAGCTGTGGTCGCCGTACAGTTGAGCCGTCTGCGCCAGCTCCCGCTGCGACTTCAGTGCGGCCGCCAGCAGAGCAGTCATTCCACCGGCCCGATACAGCTGCTTCAGCGACGGCATCCGCAGCACGTCCTTGTCGTAGATGACGCACTCCACCTTGTCCGCGAAGACGTACACCGTGACACGGGTCTCCTGGTCCAGTTCCCCCGACCGGCGGGCAAGGTAGGCGATCTGCTGGTCGGCGACTTCGACGACCTTGCTGCTCAGGTGCGACATGGACGAACTGGCATCCAGCACAAGAGCAACGTGATTGATGTAGTTCTGGTTTCCGGACATGACAGCTCCCCCTCGTTCCGACTTGATGTTCCTACCGTCTCACCCACCACTGACAATCGATCTTCGGCGCCCGGACGGGACGAAGGGGTGCGTGAGCCCTTCCGGTGCCCCGGAGTTGGCAGTGGGACGATGGCGGCTCCCGCATCTGCAACGCCCGCTGCGCCGAAGACGCGCGGCGCCCCCAAGCGCAGGAAGCAGCCGAACGCGAGGCCCGGCGGCGGTGTGCGGGGGCTGCGGGGACCAAATGCACCGACGACCATGGAAGGCCAGCACCAAGGTCGACTGGGGCCACGGGGACAGCCACCCGCACCTGTGCGAGAACTGCAGGACTGCAGGACTGCAGGACTGCAGGACGCGGGCGCTCGAAGCGGTGCGGAAGGTGGAACGAGCCCAACGCGAGCGCCAGGAGGCGGAGGCGGCGCAGGCCTCGAAGGCCGGCCGCTGGCTCGGACGTTGGCGCGGCTGACCCGACCAGGCCTCCCGGCAGCGCGAGTTCTTGCCCAGGCGATTGTGGGCAAGCCCGCGTTGTCGGTAACGGCTGTGAGGCTGGACGACACGACCAGGGACGGTGATCAGATTGGTGAACGCCGCACGGCGGCGCCCCGGCTGTCCTTTGGCCACCGGGTTGGAGGTTCAGCGGGGCTCGGGGAACTCACGAGATGTCGCGCAGCGGGGGAGGGACCGGAGTTACAGGACAGGGACAACTCGGTGCAACCATGTACCACCTGCCCGCGTCTCCGACCGTGCCCAGCGGGATGCGGGGCCATAGAGCGGAGTGTCGAGTGAACCGATTGAGCAGAGGCGCGAGACGGGTGTCCCAGATGGTTGCCGCAGGGCTCATCGCGGGGATGGTCGTGGCCTGCGGGCCGAAGGATCTGGCTCCGGGAGAGGCAGCCGGGAGTGGGAAGACGGGCAAGGCATCCGAGCCCGCGACCGCCACACCGGCGAAGACGCCCGCAAGTCCGGCGAAGACGCCAGGCGCTCCTACCAAGACCCCGGTCCCGAAGCCCAGCGACACAGCAGCCGATGGCGTCGAGGCCTTGACCTGCGAGCAGTTGCAGAACGCGTCCCTGGAAGGCGGAGGGCTGGAGGGGTACGGCGTTTCGGACGCCGCTCTCAGCGGAGGACGCTGGGAGGGAGCCGACGGTGTCGTGATCGAGTTGCAGCCGCAGTGCGCCATCGGTGACGTCACCGGGAACAGCGCGCCCGACGCCGTGGGCGTGCTGAAGATCTCGACCGGCGGCACCGGAAAGTTCTACTCACTGGTGACGTGGCGCAACGACGACGGTACAGCCGTTCCCGCGGCCGCCGCCGAACTCGGCGACCGCACACCCGTGGTCTCCATCGACATCCCGTCGGCCGGGGGACTGCGACAGGTGACCGTTGTCTACCTGACACGCGGCGACGACGATCCGGCAGCAGTCGTCACCCTCACCCGTACCGCGGTGTACGAGGTCAGCGAGCCCGCCATGGTCGAACTGCACCACAGCGACGCCCCGTACTCGCCATAGGAAGACGCGCCAGAGGAACGATGTCCTACACGGACGACGCTCTGGACCTGGACCGTGAGGACCTGGACGGCTGGACGCTCCACCGACTCCGCCACAACACCCTCACCCAGGACGCCTAGAACGACACCTCCACCCCGAGGCCCCTGGCCCGCTCCCGGCATGCCTCCGTCCGGCCCCCGGAGCGGTATGTGCGGTCCGGCGTTGACGCGGTAGCCCGGCACGTTGCTCAGCGTTTCCCCGGTCGTCCGTCGGCGGGGCTGAGCTGGGGCCCCGCAGTCCTGGCCGGGGCCGTGTCAAGGGTCTTGGCCACTTGTCGAAGAAGGCGACAATTCCCTCGCCGTTGACGGATCCTCGTCGGCGCAGGCGAGAACGCGACGATGCGAAGGGAGAATGAAACAAACTGCTGCCGTTTCGGGAAACTGAAACGGCAGACACCGTGGGGGATCGATGCGGGCGATGTTCCTCGCGCGTCTCCGTGAGCCGTTCACCCGCCCGCACTCGCAGCCTGACCACCACACCAATGGTGTCCGTCAAAGCGGAAGGAACAAGCTCAGTGCGACGTGTGACGGTGTGCCGGACGGTAGCAGGTCAGGGCGGCGGCCATGGCCAGGCCTCGGCTCTGCCAGTCGTTGCGGACCACGTACGGGATCTTGAGACCACGAGCAGCCCATGGCAGGCTCATGCCGCATGATCGAAGAATTCGCGAAAGACAACCTGTACGGGAGACTGCGGCGGGACCGCAAGGCACTGCTCTGGAAACTCGACGGCTTGTCCGAATACGACGCCCGCCGACCTTTGACAGCGACCGGGACCAACCTCCTCGGCCTGGTCAAACACGTGGCTACCGTCGAGGCCAGGTACTTCGGCGAGGTCTTCGACCGCCCTTTCCCGGAACCGCTGCCCCGGTGGCAGGACTCCAACGGCAGCGATCTGTGGGCGACCGAGGACGAGACCCGCGATCAGATCATCGGGTTCTACCGGCGCACGTGGGAACACTCGGACGCGACGATCAACGAGCTTCCCCTTGACGCCCCTGGCCACGTGCCGTGGTGGCCGGAGCCTTATCCGAACACGAACCTGTTCGCCGTCATGGTCCATGTCCTCGGCGAGTCCATCCGGCATGCCGGGCACGCCGATATCCTGCGCGAGGGCCTCGACGGCCGGACCGGGTTGCGCGCCGAACACGAGAAGCAGATCGACGAGGAAGCCCGTGCAGCCTACTGCGCGAAGATCGAGCAGGCCGCCAGGTCGGCCGCACCGATCAAGGCTCAGAGGTTGTCTCACGTGACTTGATGTTCGTGCGGCATGATGCCGGTCGTGGGTGCTGAGCTATCGAAGCGTCTGGTTCCTGATGAACTCTGGTAGCTGGCCGCCCCGTTGCTGCCGTCGTTCGCTGCTCGTCCGCAAGGTGGTGGGACCGCTCCGTGTGACGAGCGGGCCGTATTCACGGCAGTGGTGTACGCGCTGACCAGCGGCTGTGTCTGGCGGCATCTGCCGCCGACGTTCGGCACGTCGCCCGCCACCGCGCATCGCCGCTTCACGGTATGTATCGAGGCCGGCCTGTGGCGTCGGCTGCACCGGGCGGTGCTGGACGAACTCGGGGCCCGGGGCGAGGTGGACTGGACCTCGGCGATCGTGGACGCGGCCTCCGTTCGCGCCAAAAGAGGGGATCGCTGACCGGGCCGAACCCGGTCGATCGCGGCAAGAAGGGCAGCAAGCTGCACGTGCTGTCCGATGCCCAGGGCATCCCGCTCACCGTCGCCGTGTCCGGCGCGAACATGCACGACAGCCTCGCCCTCAAGCCGCTCATCCGCGGCATACCCGCCGTCCGGTCCCGCCGGGGACCACGGCGGCGCCGACCCGTCAAACTCCGCGCGGACAAGACACCCCATGCAGCTTTCGGGTCAAGCAGCTGCCGGGAGTGGAACCGGGTTGGAGATGCTGAACGCCGCTCTAGCCACTGAAGGCGATCGTTTCGTCGAACTTCTGGTGATGGGTCAGGCGGTGGTGGAGCTGGCCGAGCATGCGGTTGAACAGATTCCGGAGGGCCGCGTGGTGGTGGTCGACGGTGTCCCGTCGGCGGTTGTAGTGGTCGTGTGCGCCGGGTGAGGCGGTCAGCGCGGCGAATGCCCAGTGTCGGCCGGTTGCGGCCAGGTGGTTGTTCTTGATCCGGCGGTGGGTGACGTGGCGGCTCTTGCCGGACTGGCGCGTCACGGGTGCGCTTCCGGCATAGGCCTTGCCGGCGTGGGTGAACCGGGCGCGGTTCGTCGCCGATCTCGGCGAGAATCCGTGCACCGGTAAGCGTGGCCAGGCCGGGGAAGCTCGTGATGATCTCGGCATCGGGATGCCGCAGGAACAGCTCTTCTGCGTCGGATGCGAGGTCGTCGCATGCCTGGCAGGCTGCGTCGAGCTGGGCAAGGAGGGCGAGTGTCTGCCGTCCCATCGCCTTCTCGACCAGGACGGCTGGCGAAGCCGGCTCTGGCGGGACACTTCAAGCAGCCGGTCGGTCTCGGCGTCGGTACGGCGACTGGAGTCGACTTGGCAGGGGCCTGAACGGCGTCCGCCTTGTCGAAGCGCTCCTGGCGCTGCGTATGTCCCAGACGTCTCGCCCTGGCCTCTGCCGACCGGTTCAACTGGGCAACTCACCTGCCTATTAGGCTTACTTCTTTGCCGAAACACCTGGCCTGGCTGCGCGAGCGCGGGCTCGTCGCGCGCATCGCGAGGCCCGGCATCGAGTCCGGCGAACGCCTCGGTCGGCACCGCTGGAAGATCGAACGGTCGATCGCTTGGCTCTTCGCTACCGCCGCCTCACCGTCCGATACGAACGAAAGGGCTCGCACTTCCTCGACTTCCTCGGCTTGGCCGCCGTCCTGACCTGCTACAAGAAGCTCGCGAAACTTGCCACGTGAGACACCCCCTTAACCGAACTGATCTTGGTCGGTTTGCTGGGGCGCCATGCTCACCGGAAGTTACTGGAAAGAATCTTGCTCCGGCCGCGTTTTCGGGCCTGTTGACGCTGGCAAGAGGTGTCGGAAGGCGTAGGCCTGATGCGGGCCGTCAGCGGAACGATCGGAAGAAGGCGCGGATGTCGTCGGTGAACAGGTCGGGTTCTTCCATTGCGGCGAAGTGACCGCCGCGGTCGAACTCCGACCAGTGGACGATGTTGTGGTCCCGTTTGGCGAGTTGTCGGACAGGGCGGGCCAGGTCGGCCGCGAAGACTGCCACGCCGGTCGGCGTTTCCAGCGGCTCAGTGCGTGGTGGACGGGAGGGGTGGAAGGCTTCCCAGTAGTGGCGGGCGGATGACCCTGCGGTGGCCGTGAGCCAGTAGAGCATGACGTTGGTCAGGAGTCGGTCGCGGGTAACGGCGTCCTCGGGAACGGCGGCGCAGTCGGTCCACTCCTTGAACTTCTCAGCAATCCAGGCGAGCTGCCCGACCGGGGAGTCGGTGAGTGCGTAGGCCAGGGTCTGTGGCCGGGTGCCCTGGATCTTTGCGTAGGCCGACATCTCGGGCTCCGCCCTGGTCAGCCGGTCGAGCCGCGCTTGGTCGTCGTCGGTGAGTTCGGCTGCTTCGGCCGGGTCGCTGGGAGGGAGCGTCAGCAGGGTGTTGAGGTGGATGGCGACGACATGGTCGGTGTCGATGGCGGCCAGTTCCCGGGTGATCGCATGCCCCCAGTCGCCGCCTTGTGCGCCGTAGCGATGGTAGCCCAGGCGCCGCATCAGCTCGGCCCATGCCTTGGCGACGCGGTGCACGTCCCAACCGCCGTCGTGGGTCGGTCCGGACAGCCCGTATCCCGGGATGGTGGGAATGACCAGGTGGAAGGCGTCGGCCGAGTCACCGTCGTGGGAGAGGGGCTCGGTCAGGGGGTCGATGACGTCGAGGAACTCCACGATGGATCCGGGCCAGCCGTGGGTGATCAACAGCGGCAGCGCGTCATTCTGCGCGGAGCGGATGTGCAGGAAGTGGATGTTGGCGTTGTCGATCTCGGTTGTGAACTGGGGTAACCGGTTCAGATGTGCCTCGTGCTCACGCCAGTTGTAGGAGGTGCGCCAGTGTTCGGCCAGCTCTTTGAGGTAGGCCAGCGGAACTCCCTGGGACCAGCCGGCGTCGGGCAACTCGTCCGGCCATCTGGTTGCGGCCAGACGGACGGCCAAGTCGTCCAGGTCCGTCTGCGGGATGTCGAGGGTGAAGGGGCGGACGGCGGCGTCTGCATTCTCAGTCATTCGGTGTCCTCTCCTTCGGGTTGTCCGGCGAGTGTGCGGGCGGCTGCGGTGTCGGTTTCGTCCCAACCCCAGTGGCCGTCACGCTGCGGCTCGGCTTGTTCGTCGATCCAGCGGTTGTGCGCCTCCCACGCGGCCTGCTTACTGGTTCCCAGGGCTGAACCAATCTGCGACCACGAAGCGCCGACCCTGCGCGCCGAGCGCACGGACAACTGGCGCCCGTAGCCCGCCTTCCTCGCGATGACTTCACCCAGCGCCAGAAGCTCCAATGCCTCGCCGCGTGTCAGAGACTCTGCGCCGGGGTCGGGTGGACTGTCCTCATCGACCGGTGACGCCAAGGCGTCGCGGGCCCGTAGCACGTCATAGCGCGCGACCGCGGTCAGCAGCGTGAACTGGCGTTCAAGCTCGTCAGGGGTAGGCATGACACCGAGTGTTGCGTCAAGTCACCTTGACGTCAAGGTGACTTGACGTTGGTGCTCGCCCTTCCGTCAGCTGCCCGGCGTGCGTCGGCCGACGGATGGGTGGAAGTCGGACTCGCCGAGGCTGGTGGCGGTGTGTTCGGCGGTCATCTCACGCATCGAGGAGAGCTTGTCTTCGGCGGCGGCCAAGCTTGTCTCGATGGCGGCGACCTCACCGAGCCATCCTTGCTCTTTTGCTTCCTTCAGGCGGTCGAGGAGGTTGTCGTGGACATCGTCGAGGCGATGCATCTGGTCTGGAACGGGCCGAAGCTGGGGACATCTGACGCACGCTTATCCGAACTGCCCCAGCTGGACGACCGGTAGGGCGGATCGCGGTCGAGTTGCTGAAAGTAGTGGGCAGAAATCTTGGAGCCTGGGAACAGTCGAGCGTGTCGCGCCGCTGGCGCCTGCCTGATCGCCTATGAGAAGCCATCCGGGGACAGGAGAAAATGCGAGACATGGATGACGCGTTCACACTCCTACGGCAGGCCGTCGACCTACTGCCTGAGGACGCCCCGGCAGAGAACGGCCAGACGGTAAGGGATGTCCGCGAGGACATCGGACGCCAGGAGTGGGAGATGGTGCTCGCAGTTCTCATCGAGATCGGGGACGTCCAACGCGCGGCCCTGGGTTTTTGGGAACTTCTTGCTGAGGCCGCTCGGCAGATGATGCTCGACCGCAGTCGCCGTTGGTGCGCGTCGCGGGCCTGGGAGGCCCAGCACGGCACTGTCCGGGCGACTCTGAGCCTGGTGGGCGCGGAGGAGGGCCGACGTCGGACTGCCTTTACCGGGGACGGTCGGCTCAGGCCGATGTGGGACGTCGGCAACCGCGCCGCAGACGGAGAGCAAGATCTGAACATCGCGAGGCTATGGGTGGAGTTCGCAGAGGAGCTCGGCCCGGGAGAGACTGCGGATGTTCGGCTGGTTCCCCTGCAGCCCGAGCAATGGAAGCATCTGAAGTGTGGTGACGTGATCACCATGCACGAGTCCCGACCTGTCGCTGGCACGGCCACGGTCATCGAGGTCGTGCCGCCTCGCTCCTGAGCCCACTCCGTGGGCGTCCAGGTGGGAAACAGTCGGGCGCCCGGTGGTCGTCATTGCTCATCGGAGATTAGGCAGTGGTCCGGAGCTCTTGGGGTAGCAGCCCTCTTCAAGCCGGAAAAGGTACTTCTGGAGGTCCGCGCCGAGCCCTTCAGTGATGTACGCGGCAAAGTCCCCCAGCCCCTCGGCGGCTTCCCGCTCCTCAGACCTGTCGCTCGACGACCAACTCGGCAAGAGAGACTCCAGGTACTCGGTAACCCGTCCACGGTCGCGCCACCAGTCCCGAACGGCCTCGGGTGTCCACCCGCTATCGCCGTCGCAGGCGTAGCCGCGGTACGGATCTTGCTGTGCTGCCGTCACCAGGTTCAGGACCTCGGCTGTGGTCGCCGGCTGGCGATACACGTACTCACCGAAATACTCGCCGCCATAGAGCACATGACGCGGTGCATGCAGTCGGCCCGTCCAACAGTTGTCGGCGATGCCGGTGTAGAAGGGGCCAGGAACGTTCAGCCAGAGCCGGTCCTCCCAACGCCCGCCGAAGGACGTCTCGGGTTCGCCTTCTGGTAGCGCCGCTATCGGTTCCCAGCACCGCTCTTCGTAGGTCATCCGCGAAGCTTAGGACCCGATGGGAACGATCTCTCAGCCTTCACCTTCTCGCCAGGCAGGCGAGTTTCGTCAGTGCCCTCGTTAGTCGTCGCCCACGGCGAGCAGGATCACGAAGAACTCGGCACAGGTTCCCGCGACGACGACATCGATGCCGTGCCGGGTTACGGGCGTCCACGCACGGCCATTTCCCATGGCCTCGGTGTTCGTGACCCAGCTCGCTCCCCGGCCAAGCAACTTCGCCACCCGCGCGGCGGCCCGCTCCGCGTGATCGCGGTCCCGGAGAAGGCGCCGTGAGTAGACGAGGTCGAAGGCTGACAGGTTGGTCATCAGCTCGATAGCTCGCGCCGTCTCGACGGGCTCAAGTGCTGCCTCGATCTCGCGGGCGGACACGGGGCCGACCGCGCCCGCGACGGCCTGATGCGCCCAGTCGGCCTGCGCGACCACTACGAGGTCGAAGACCTGCTCCGCGATGGTGGCCTCGGACATCGCGCCCCACCTGGCGTAGACATGAGTCGATGCAGCCAGCGAACCCAGCAACGGTGCGATTCCCTCCAAGATCTCCATCCAGGCATCCTGCCAGGGGTCACTGCTTCAGCTGGCCCTGCATTTTCCTGGCCGAAGATCGGAAACGCGGCGGAATTCAATCCTCGGATTCGGCTCCGTCCGGCATCACGGCGGAAGTCGGGCATGCCGAGACGAACGGTGGACGGTTGTGCTGCACGCTCACGCCTGGCCTCCAGCTTCTGCGCGGCGGCGGCCATGGTGGTCGTGATCGCAGCTACCTCGCCCAGCCAGTGCTGGTCCTTGGCCTCCTGGAGGCGGTCGATGAGGTTGGCGTGGATCTCCTGGAGGCGTGGCATCCAGTGCTCCAGCCGTAGATCGTTATGTGCCCTGGTCCTGGGGCTGTCTGCCACCGGCGGAAACTCAGGTGGCCTCGGCGCACGATCTGGGTAGAGTCGGGCGATGCCCGAGCTGAAGCGGCTGCATGCCGGCCACGCCCCGGCGGTCCTGGCCTTCGAGCTGGCGAACCGTACCTACTTCGCTGCCTCGATCTCCGACCGCGGCGACGACTTCTTCGACCAGTTCACCGACGGGTACGACGCCTTGCTGGCCGAGCAGGAGGCCGGCATCTGCGCCTTCTACGCGCTCGTCGCCGAGGACGGCTCGGTACTCGGCAGATTCAACCTGTACGACTTGGAGGACGGCACTGCCAGACTCGGCTACCGGGTCGCGGAGCAGGTCGCCGGCCGAGGCGTGGCGACCACGACCGTTCGGGAGCTGTGCCGGATGGCGACAGCGAGGCACGGCCTCCGCACACTGCGGGCGGCCACCTCCCACGACAACGCCGCGTCCCAGAAAGTCTTGACCAAGGCCGGGTTCGTCCCGGTTGGCCCTGCCACCCCGGCCGATCTCGGCGGCAAGTCAGGCACCTGGTACCAGTGCGACCTTCAGCCATAGACCTTGATCTTGCTCGTGGGTCGGCTGCGGGAAGGGCCGCGCCACCGCTGATCATCGGTGTGTGAAGACCAACCAATGATCTTGCGGTGACCGCAAATCACGACGTAGATCCTGCCCGCAGGCAGGAAGCGTTCGAGGTCCTGAGAGCCGGATGGCCGACCGGTTCGCCCGGGTCGAACCCCGGTGTCGGGTACGGGATCTGGCGCTGGGACTGCTGTCGGACCTGCCACGCAAAAACTGCTGGAGCATCGCCGAGTGGGCCGGAGAGGCCACCCCGGACGGGATACAGCACCTGCCCGGCCGGGCCCGAGGGGATGCCGACGCCGTGCGCGAGTACGTCCTGGACCGGGAGGACCGAAACGCGCAGGTCGCTGTCTACCTCGTCCACACGGGACTGCGCGGGTACGCGGCGGTGGGCCGGGAGCTGTACATCCCGCGCTCCTGGACGCACGACCCAGATCGCTGCCGAGCCGCGGGCCTGGACGAGGACACCGTCTTCGCCACCAAGTCGGAGCTGGCCGCCCGGATGATCGGCCGATACCTCGGTGCCGGGCACCGCGCCGGCTGGGTCGCGGCAGACAAGGTCTACGGCGGCAACCCAAAGCTGCGCTCCGCGCTGGAAGAGCACCAGGTCGGCTACGTGCTCGCCATCGCCTGCTCACATGAAGTGACCACAGGCGCGGGGAAGTTCCGCACGGATGCCCTGGCCGCGAAGGTGCCCAAGCGGGCCTGGCAGAAGCTGCCGGCCGATGCCGGGGCCAAGGGGCACTGCTTCTACTGGGGCCGTCACCGACCTGGCCGGACCCCGTCCCGGCAGCCGCCAGCCGCTGATCCGCCGCAACCGCACCGCCGGTGAACTCGCCTACTACCGCTGCTTCTCACCGGCCCCCGTGCCTTTGACCGCCCTGGTCCGCGTCGCTGGATCAAGGTGGCGGGTGGAGGAGACCTTCGAGTCCGGAAAGGGCCTGGCCGGACTCGACGAGCACCAAGTCCGCTGCTACACCTTCTGGTCCCGCTGGGTCACCCTGGCCATACTTGCTCACGCCTTCCTCGCCGTTGTCCGCGCCGACGAACACACCCGGCGCCCCGCAGCTACAGGTAGTTCGTTAAATCCGGCGGTAGAGGTCACCACCGGACACGGCATTGACCTCTACCGCCGGATTTAACGAACTACCGGTAACGCCCTCTGAGAGGTCTTCAACCTGGTCAGGACGGTATCCGTCGACCCCCAACCGTAGGGGCGTCTGTGAAACGAATCGAAACCCTCACCGAACACGTCCGCCTGAAACAGCAGCAAGGTCAATGATCAAGCTAAGAGCCCTCCCGGGTCCCGGACGTCACGGGGTGAGCTGTTGGTGTCCGATGACGGAGAGCAGTTCGAGCTTGCTGTGGCTCTCCGTGCCGGGGCGAGTGGTCAGCACCACCAGGGTCTGGGCGCGGTACTCGGTGTACAGGACCTGGACGTCGACATCGATGCGGCCGAGTTCGGGATGGAGGATGGTCTTGCAGTCGTCGTAGCTCTGTGCCACCTCCTGAAGTTCCCACATGCGGACGAACTCGGGGCTGCGTACCTGGAGTTCGGCGAGGATCTGGGCGGCTCGGGGGGTGTCGTTGCCGGCTGTCAGCGCGGCCCGCAGGCGTGCTGCCTGGGCGCGGCCGTGGCGTTCGTGGGTCTCCTCGGGAACCATCAGACGCTCGGTTGGGTCCATGAACCAGCGGTAGTAGCCGCTGCGGGCCAGACCGGTGTGGCGGGTCTGGTCGCCGAGCAGCGCGACGGCCAGCGGGTTCATCGCGAGGGTGTCGACCAGGTCGGTTTGCACCAGGGCCGGGGAGTCGTCCAGGCGGTCCAGGACCCGCATCAGCGTTGGGCAGACATGTTCAGAGGGGCGGTAGAACCGGGCCGGGGCGTTGTGGCCGATGAGGACGAAGAGATGGTCGCGTTCGTCCAGGGTCAGCCGCAGTGCCCGGGCGAGAGCCGTGGTGATCTGGACGGAGGGCTGCGGAGCACGCTGCTGTTCCAGCCGGGCGTAGTAGTCGGTGGACATGCCGGCGAGCTGCGCGACCTCCTCGCGGCGCAGCCCCTGCGTACGCCTGCGTGGGCCCTCGACCAGCCCGACGTCGCGGGGCCGCAGCGTCTCACGCCGGTGGCGCAGGAATGCCGCCAGTTCCTTCTTGTTCATGTCCCCATCCTCGCCGCATCCCGCCCGGCTATCCAGAGACCGCCGATCCATGGCTGAGCAGTCCTCTCCCGCCCGCGCGAAGCCGCTCGTACGGCCGACGCCGATAGCGCTCGCAGCGCAGACGACACGATGGTCACCTGACCTGCATGACCTGCATGACCTGCATGACCTGCATGACCTGCTGGGGAATGCGCCGACCCTCGTCGGTGCGCCGCAGGCCGCCGGTATGGAAGACGGCCTGCGGCGACGGTCCCCCGTCGAGGACACCCGACGGTTTGGGCGGGACCCGGGCCTCGTCGCCCGGCCTGGCCGACACGACGATCTCGTCGTGTGACGGGCGCTCGCGTGCCCGTCGGTGCTCAGGACGGCCCCGGTCGCCTCCAGTGCGACGACCGGGGCGAAGCCGAAGGCGCTTCCTTACCGTTCCGCGTCTTCGGTGAGGACCTCGCGAGGCGGGTCCAGCTCGCGTTCGTCCACGATGTGGCCCCACAGGGCCCGCCCGCGTGCTGTTGTTCCGCGTTTGTTCCGCGTCGGTCACTACAGGTCGGTCAGCTGCCGCTGATCATGGCGAAGACGTCGTCGTAGGAGCCGTTGGCCTGCGCGTCGCGGATGAATCTGGCGCGCTCGACGACGATCTCCTTCGCGTCGGGCTTCTCGCGCAGCAGGTCGAGGGTCTCGGTGAGGAAGTCGTCCAACGGCATGGACTGGTCGCTGTCCTGCTGGCCCAGCAGGGTCGTGCGCACGCCAGGCGGGACCACCTCGATCACCTGGACGCCGACGTCAGCGCCGGCGAGCTGGATGCGCAGGCTCTCGGAGAAGGAGTGCAGCGCGGCCTTGGTCGCGCTGTAGGTCGGGGTGCTCTGGTACGGGACGAACGCCAGCGCGGAGGTGACGTTCATGACGACCGCGTCGTCCTTGCCCACGAGCAGCGACAGGAAGGCGTACGTCATCCGGATCGTGCCGAGCAGGTTGACTGTGACGTGATCCTCGGCGACCGGGAGCTCGGCCGGGTCGAGGAGGTTCTCCCGCAGCATGATGCCGGCGTTGTTGACCAGGACGTTCAGCCCCGGGTGGCTCGCCGCCACGGTCTCGCGGGCCCGGGTGATCGAGTCGGGGTCCGCGACATCGAGGACGAGCGCGTCGATGCCCGGGTGCTCGGCCGTGATCTCGTCGAGGAGTTCCTTGCGCCGGCCAGCGACGACCACCTTGTTGCCGGCCTCGTGCAGACGCAGGGCCAGACCGAGGCCGATGCCCGAGGTTCCGCCGGTGATCAGGATTGTGTTGCCGGTCATCTTCATAAGGGTCTTGCTCCTTCGGTACGGCGGGCCGGTGAGCGCCCGCAGCCTTGACCGTATGGGCGCCCGCGCAGGGGTGGGAGAGGAAGGTTTATCCATGGATCGACGGTCTCTGGCTGGGCCATAGCAGGCGCCACAGACGGTCAGCGGCCCCAGAACGGGGCGCAGCAAGCCGCCGGTAGGAGCCCCCGATGGCCAGGATCACGGCCTGGGCGGTAGCGACGGATCAGTCGTTGGACCGCAGCACCCGCGCGGACCCGGCCGGATCCAGCGTCCGTGAGCCTCCGCGGCAGCGCTGTTCCCGCGTGCCCAACCACCGTCTTCCCGTCGGCCGCCACCGACAGCCCATGGCCCCACCCGGCACCGCCTGACCACCAGAAAGGTCTCCTGACCCCCGCACCGGATACGAACTCGTCGCTCGCATCCTTGCAGGTCAGAGGCACCTTTCTGCTGTCAGGACGTCAGCTCACCCAATTCCGCTGAATGGCCGGGGTCGGCCCAGGCAGCGGGCAACCGCGGACGGTCCTTCAGTCTTCCCTCCGGCCCGATGTTGGCGGTGGCCCGGACGACGGTCGGCACCGTGCTCCGGTTGTGCCCGTGCTGCACGGCATACGGGCATGAGCCCCTTTTGGTCGCCGATGAGGAAGCGGTCGTAGGGCTGCTGGGAAGCAACGCGGGCTGCCGGGCCGCCTGCCCTGTACCCCGAGTCGCCGAGACGAAGAAATGACGAGCGCGTCCGTCGACGGTGCAGCACCCGACCACGGGTCGCTCCGTCGGTCCGTACGCAAGGGTCCATGACGATCGGCGGTCAGCGGCTGGGCTCGTAGGTGAGTTGCTTGACATGGCGCAGCGTCAGGGCGGTTTCCACGGCCTGCACGCCGTCGAGGCCGCCGACCTTCTCGCTGAGGTATGTGTAGAGCTCGCCCGTGCTCGGGCTGGCGACGGTGGCGACGGTGGCGACGAGGTTGGCCTGGCCAGTGGTGGCGCCGGCGAAGCGGACCTCGGGGTGTTCTGCCAGCTTCCGTCCGGCGGCATCGAGTGCGGAGGGGGCGACGGTGAGCCAGAGCATCGCGCTGATGCCGTGTCCGAGGAACTCGCGGTCATGCTGCACTTTGAAGTAGAGGATGCCCGTGGAGCGCAGACGCTCCAGGCGCCGCTTGACAGCGGACTCCGATTGGCCGGTGCTGGTCTGCAGCTCGCTGAAGGTTGCCCGGCCGTCGCGCCGCAGCACGGCGAGCAGTGCCTCGTCCGCTCCTTCGAGAGCGATGGGGGCGGCTACCGGCTCGCTGTACGGGAGACGCAGTGCCGCCTCCTGGTCGGGTTCGAGCGCTCGAGTCTTGTCGAGCCAGCCGAGGGGACCGCCGCAGAAGGTGTGCAGCAGGCAGTGGGCGCTGACCGAAATGACCTGGGGCGTGCGTTGCAGGCGGTCGAAGAGCAGTTCGTCGAGGGCCTGTCGGCTGCGGGGTTTCATGGCACACAGCACTTCGGTGCCGCCGGAGATGAGATCGATGTGTGAGGTGTCGGGGCGCCGGGCCAGCGCGTTGGCGAGTTGTTCGGCCACGTCGGGAGTGCAGCGCAGCCGGACGATCCAGCTCTGGCGGCCCAGCAGGTTCTCGTCGGTCATGCCGACGATCCTTAGTCCGGCGGTGGTGCGCAGTTTGCGGAAGCGGCGGGCGATGGTCTGGTCGGACACTCCGAGGATCTCGGCGATACGGCTGAACGGCGCCCGCCCGTCCACCTGGAGCGCGTGCAGCAGCTTCAGATCAAGCGCGTCGGGCGAAGGGGACTGCATCGATGGCTCCTGTTTCGAGCGGGTGATGTTCACGTCATGTCGTACGACAGCGCTGTGTGGCTTGGTACCGGAAGGGTCCGGTACCAGGCCACAGAGCGGCGCCGCGCCCGTCCCCACGGACGGCGCAGCCGGTACAGCACAGTGGCTATCCGCTCCTGACCCGTGCCGGTACGTCGGGTGTCACCTCGGTGCGGGGCTGGCGCTCACCGCGGGGCGGCGGGTGCCTGCGGCCCGGCTGCCGTCCGAGGGTCGGCGGTGGGCAGGTCGGGGGTGCGAGGCCCTTGGACGGAGGCACCCGGGCCTGCGGCCGGTAGGCCCGACTGCTGCGGCCGGCGCAGCAGGACGAATCCCACCGCGGCTGCCAGCAGGGTCAGGGCGGCTGCGACGACCAGACAGAGCTGAAGACCGTCGACGAATGCCTGCGACAGGGCGCCGAGGACACGCGGGGTGTCCACACCCATGCGAAGCCCGCCGACCGCACTCAGTCCACCGGCGTCCGCGGCCTCGGTGACGCGCTGGACCGTCGCCCGGTCCAGCCCCGCGGCGGTGAGATGTCCGGGCAGAGCGTCCACGGCCCGAGAGGACAGCAGCGCGCCCAGGACGGCGGGGCCGAGGGCGGCGCCGAGCTGACGGAAGGCACTGTTGGCGGCAGCGGCCATACCGGCCTGGTGGAACGGCACCGAACTGACGGCGGTGGCGGTCATCGGGGTGATGACAAAAGCCATGCCCAGGCCGAGCAGGGCCAGCCGCCAGGCCAGTGAACCGAAGGACGTGTTGGCGCCGATCGGGGTCAGCGACAGCAGCGCGATCACCGCGAGCAGCAGGCCGCCGGGAATCAGCACCCGAGGAGACACCCGGTGCACCAGGCGCCCTATGGGGACACCGAGAACCAGCGGCACTATGCACACCATCAGCAGCCGCCAGGCCGATTCCAGGGTGCTGAGCTGCTGGACCATGCCGAAGTAGAGGCTGAGGGCGAAGAAGAACCCGATGAGCCCGAGGAAGCTGATCATGGCGATCAGCGCGGTGGCGGTGAAGGAGGGGCTGCGGAACAGTGTCAGGTCCAGCATCGGGCTGGAGATGCGCCGTTCCACCAGGACAAAAGCGACCGATGCGACGACGGCGATGGACAGGGCAAGCATCACCTTGGTGTCGGTGAAGGAGTCGGCGCCGCCCTCGATGACCCCGTAGACCAGAGCGGTGATGGCCAGCGCGGCGGTGAACTGGCCGGGCCAGTCCAGTCGGCGCGTGCCCGGGGCACGGGAGTCGGTGAGCAGCTTCGCCGCGACGGCCAGCGTGAGCAGCGAGGCGGGGACGGGCAGCAGGTAGATCCAGCGCCACGCGAAGTGGTCGAGGATCACGCCCGCGATGACGGAGCCGAGGGCGAGGGCGGCCATCAGGGATGTCGCCCACAGGCCGACGAACTTCCCGCGCTCGCGCGGGTCGGGGACGGCATGGCTGATCAGCGCCAGGGACGTGGGCAGCAACGCGGCCGCGCCGAGACCGGCGAAGGCCTGCCCGGCCCAGACGACCTCGATCGACTGGGCGCACAGTGCGATCAGGGCACCCAGACCACTGAAGGCCAGGCCCGCCTGGAAGACCTTCTTGCGGCCGTGCACGTCACCGAAGACGCCCGCGGTGAGGATGAGCGCGGCCATGGGCAGCACGAACGCGACGCTCACCCAGGACAGCTGCGCAGTCGATGCGTCCAGCGCCCGCTGAATGGCGGGCAGGCTCGCCGAGACGGTGCTCACCGGCAGATAGGCGACGAACACGCCGACGCAGGCCATGACGAGTGTGGGCACCCGCCGGTCCTGCGGCGCGTTCGCCGTGGTCGTGACGTTCACGAAAGACTCTCTTCCTCAAGCGGCCAGGCGCTGTGGGCGGCTGACTTCCGTCGCAACGTTTCGCCCCGCCGGTGAGCCGATGCCAGCCACGAGCGCCGGATCCCGGAAATCCGACATCCGAGCCTTCGGCCCGGAGAAAGTCCGACCGCCGGATCGTCGTCGACGGTGAGGATCACCGGTTCGGGGTCGGCGCTCCTCCTGGGCATCCGTCGCAGCATGGGCTCGTTGATGTAGCACCAGCACCGGTCCTTGCCGGACGCGAAGGACCGGATCACCGGATGGACGGTCCCGCTGAGGTGAACCGTGGCGTGTTTGTCGGGTGAGCAGTCGCATCATCCGACGTATCCGAAGGTTTGACAGAGCGGCGGGCGCAGCCGTCTGGGCCGTGCCGGAACGAGGGCCCGGGGGCGGCGCGGGCACCGGCGAAGGCGAAGGTCGCCATGATCAGTCCTTGTGTGGGAGGGGCCGTGCCGGGGGGCGTGCCCTGTCACGGCGTCAGTAGCGGGCGTTGAAGGCATGACGCTCGTCGACTGCCTTGTGACCCGGCTGGTGGATCGGGCCCGTGCCCAGGGTCAGGGACAGGCCCGTGCCCAGGGTCAGGGACAGGCCCGTGCCCTGGTTGGCGTGGGCGATGATCTCCGCGGTGATGGAGATCGCCGTCTCCTCAGGCGTGCGCGCGCCGAGGTCGAGACCGATCGGGGAGCGCAGCCGAGCCAGTCGGTCCTGCGTGACTCCCGCCTCGCGCAGGAGACGCAGGCGTTCGTCGTGCGTCCGGCGGGATCCCATCGCGCCCGCGTAACCGACGACCGGCAGATCGAGTGCCAGCCGCAGCAGGGGGATGTCGAACCTGGAGTCGTGGGTGAGGACGCAGACGGCGGTACGGGCGTCCACCTCGGTGCGTTCCAGGTAGCGATGTGGCCAGTCGACCACGACCTCGTCCGCGTGCGGGAAACGTACGGCAGTGGCGAAGACGGGGCGGGCGTCGCACACGGTGACCCGGTAGCCCAGGAAGCGGCCGGCCTGGCTGAGCGCGGTGGCGAAGTCGACCGCGCCGAAGATCAGCATGCGGGGGCGGGTCGCGGCCACGTGGACGAGGACGGAGAGCCCGGTCGGGGCAGGTGTCCGCGTCCCCGCCGAGCGAGACGAGCGCGGTGCGTCCCGCCCGCAGCTGGGCTGTGGTCCGGTCCGCCACCGCCTGGCCTGTTGACCCTGCGGCCAGCGACCCGTCGGCGGTCCAGCTGTCACCGAGAACGCTCAGGGTGGCGCCGGTCAGTTTGTCGGGGCCGTCGACGACCTGGGCCACGGCGGCGGGTCGGCCCTCGGCAACCTCGGCGAGGGCCGCGCCGAGATGCGGTCGGGTAGCCGGATCGATGCGCTGGACGAGGACGCCGAGTTCGCCGCCGCAGGTCAGGCCGACGGCGAAGGCGTCGTCGTCGGAGTAGCCGAACCAGACGCGCTGGGGTGGACCCTGGTCGTGGAGGACCTGTCGGCACAGTTCGTAGACGGCTCCCTCGACGCAGCCGCCGGAGATGCTGCCGACGGCGTTGTCGTCCTCGTCCACCGCGACCGACGTACCGACGGGCAGGGGTGCGCTTCCGGTGACGTCGACGACGGTGGCCAGGGCGAAGGGGCGTGCCTCGCGGCTCCAACGGTGCAGTGTGTCCGCGATGTTCAGCATGGGTCGTTCTCCGGGTTCGCAGTGAGGGACTCTGTCGGGAATCTTGAGGACGGGCCGTAAACGATCGTGACGTTGCGTCAGGCTCGTTGGAACGTTCTGCTCATGTTCCCCAGGAGCCCGATATGTCCCTCCGTCCTCGTCCCGGAGCCGAGATCCCGCCGCTGACCATGCGGGTCGCCCGAGCCAGCAACCCCCACGGCACCACCGCGATGTGGATCCGCGACCGCCTCGACGGCCTGTGGAACGACGAGGACTTCACCGCCTGGTACCCCCGCGACGGCCGCCCCGGACTCTCGCCTGCCCAGCTGGCCACCGTCTGCGTGCTGCAGTACGCGATGAACCTGTCCGACCGTCAGGCCGCCGAAGCGGTGCGCTGCCGCATCGACTTCAAATACGCCCTCGGACTGGAACTGGAAGACCCCGGCTTCCATCACAGCGTCCTGTCCGACTTTCGCGACCGGCTCGCCGAGGGCGACCGAGCCGACCGGCTGCTGGGCCTCGCGCTCACGCGGATCCGGCGGGCCGGCCTGCTCAAGGGGCGCGGCAAGCAGCGCACCGACTCCATCTACGTCCTGTCCGCCGCGCGGGAGTTGACCCGCCTGGAGCTGGTGTCCGAGGCGGTGCGCGCCGTCCTGGAGGATGTGGCCCGAGGCGCGCCGGAACTGCTGGATGAGCTGGTCACCGCCGAGTGGGCCGAACGCTACGGGCGGCAGGTGCGCCTGTGCTCCCAGCCCAGCCACCCCGTCGCCCGGCTCGAGCAGGTGGGCGCCGACGCCCGCGAACTGCTTCAGCGACTTGACGCCCGCTTCCCCGGCGGCGCCGTTCCGGCGCAGGCCCGGGTGCTCCGAACGATCCTGGTGCAGCACTTCCTTGTGGACGGGCGCGGACGGTTCCGGCCGCGCACCGAGCGCGATGGCCGGCCTCCTTCCCGGGTACGGATCGAGTCGCCGTATGAGACCGAGGCCCGCTGGACGCGGCGCGGCGATACCCGCTGGACCGGCTACCTCGCGCACGTGACCGAGACCTGCGACGACAAGCGGATCAACGTCATCACCGACGTGGCCACCGTCGTCTCCAGCGCGGACAGCCAGGCACTGCCCGGCATCCATGCCCGCCTCAAGCGGCTTCGCCTGCCTGGGCAGCACCTGGTCGACGGCGGCTACACCTCCGTCGCCGGCATGGACGCCGCTGCCCGCCTCCACCGCGTCACCCTGGTCGGGCCGCTTCCCTCCAGCACCTCGCCACAGCACCGGGCCGAGGATGGCTTCGGCAGGGAGAACTTTGTCATCGACTTCGACCAACGCGAGGTCACCTGCCCCAACGGGCAGGTCAGCGGCAACTGGCGGGACCTTCCGGTGGCGGAGCCGACATCGGTGGTGGTCCGGTTCGACGCCCGCCAGTGCGGCCGCTGCCCCGAGCAGGCCGCGTGCACCCCGGGCTCGTTTCGCAGCCTGTACTTCCCGACCCGTCGCATGCACGAACTCCAGGCCAAGAATCGCGCCGATCAGCAGGATGCAAACTGGCGCAGGCTCTACGGGCTGCGATCCGGGGCCGAGGGCACCATCGAGGAGTTCGCGCACGGTCATCGAGCACGCCGGTGCCGCTACCGCGGCCTGGCCAAAACGCACGTCCAGCACGTCCTGACCGCACTCGCGATCAACGTCGAGCGGCTGAGCCTCCAAGAGCCCGTCGGCCACTCCTACCGGCCCCGCCCTCCCACGGCGTTCCAGCAATACCTCGACGCACGCGGCCTGCCTCGCCCCCTGTGGTGGCGGCAAGGAAAGTGACCCCGGATCTCAAGATTCCCGACAGAGTCTCTCACTGAGGTCGACGGCAGCTACGCGCTCACCGCGGGAGGTGAGTCCGAGCACCACTTCCCGGCCTGATCCCGTTGCCGCTGTGAGGACGGAACTCCTCTCCGCGATCTGCGTGTCGGTCTGCCTTCATTTTCGGTAGGTCTCACAGCGCGCCCTTCAGCGCTCGTGCTTGTCGGCGCCAGAACTCCCGTGAGATTTCGGCTTTGGGGAACACGAGGTCGAAGCCGTGGAAGGCGCCGGGGATGACGTCGAGGTGGCAGGGGACGCCGCTGGCATTCAGTCGGCGCGCGTACTCGACGTCTTCGTCGTGGAAGAGATCTTGGGTGCCGACGCCGATCCAGGCCGGAGGAAGACCGGTGAGATCCTCGCGGCGGGCTGCGGCCGCGTATGGGGAGACGTCCGGGCCCGCGACGGAGTTGCCGAGGTAGGACGTCCAGCCGTAGCGGTTGCTCTTGGGCGTCCAGACGCGGACCTTGAGGCTCTTCAGGTCGGTTCTCGTCGTGGTGCGGTCGTCCAGCATGGGGTAGAGGAGCAGTTGGAACACGGGGCGGATCTCGGCCCGGTCATGGGCGAGCAGGGCGAGGGCGGCGGCGAGTCCGCCGCCTGCGCTGGCGCCGCCGATCGCGATGCGGTCGATGTCGATGTGCAGGTCGTCCGCGCGCTCGGCCAGTCCCCGCAGCGCGGCGTAGGCATCCTCGACCGCGGCGGGCGCGGGATGGGCCGGCCCCAGTCGGTAACGGACCGCGGCGACGGTGATGCCGAGCTCGCGGGCGAAGGCGATGTTCGTACGGTCGTCCTGCTCGGGAGCGCCGAAGATCAGCCCGCCTCCGTGGATCCAGAGCAGCGCCGGAGCCGCTGCCTTCAGGCCGGTGGGCTGGAAGACGCGAAGCGAGACGGGCGGCGCGCCCTTGGGCCCGGGCACGAGGATCTCCTGGACAGTGACGTCCGGTCCTGGATCGGTCGCGCGCCACTTCACTCTCCGCACGAGGCGCGACGACAGACGTCCGTAGGACACATTGGGGAGGAAGCGACCTCGTTTGAGATCGGGGTGGAAGGCACTCATCGGGTCCTCGTTCTTTCCCCTCATTAAGGGGGTGTGGGATCGTCTGGCCACCCGGCGGGTGGCCGGCGTCGAGAGTGACGCGGATGCGGTTGTCGAGGGAGCCGCAGACCTTGTTCGACCGGACCAGCTTCTGATCGGCGCGGATGGCGTCTCAGTTGTGCTGCTCGGCATCCAGGAGTGCGAGGGCGTTGCGGATGCCCTGTTCGAGGAGTTGGTCGGCGAGTTGCCGGTCGGTCAGGGCACGGGAGAGCTGCAGCGTCCCGGCCATCATGCCGAGGAAGCCCAGTGCCTTCAGTCGCGCCGAGGGCGGATCGTGGGGTGCCAGGCGGGCGGCGAAGCCGTCGATGAGGACGAGCGCGCCGTCGGTGTATGCCTGCCTGGTGGGATCCGTGGAGCGTGCGATCTCGTCGAGCAGGGCGGCGTTGGGGCAGCCGTCCTCCACATTGTCGCGCTGCTCAGGGGAGAAGTACCAGCGCACGATCTGTTCGAGGCCGGCGCGGCCGGGTGCCGCCTGCGCGACGATGTTCGCGTGCTGTGCGCGCATCTGGTCGGCGACCGCGGTGGCGATGAGTTCGTCCTTGGAGTCGAAGTAGGCGTAGAAGGTGCCGTTGGTCAGGCCGGCGTCCTTCATGAGCGTGGCGACCCCGGAGCCGTCGATGCCGTCCTGCTTGAGCCGGCGGCCGGCCGTCGCGATGATCCGCTGCCTTGTCTCCTGCTTGTGTTCTTTCGCGTATCGCACGATGTGTTCCTCCGTTGGGGCCGGTGGCCGGGGTTTTGCGCCCCGGCCACCGGGCTGGGTCGGGCTGGGTCAGTGTGCCGCGCCCGCGAGGAGAGCGGGGAAGTTGATCCTGGCGGTCTGCAGTTTCGCGTCGTGGGGCTCGGGGACCCCGCCGTCGGTGATGTACAGCCGGTCGCCGCGGACCGCGGTGGCGGAGGGAGAGGCGAGTCCGTCCGCGCTGGTCAGGACGGGCTTGTAGGTGCCGTTGGGGTAGATCACCACGACCCTGTCCGGACCGTTGTTCGAGGAGGAGCCGTTCTGCGCGGCGAACACCACATCGGAGCGGGGGGTCAGGAAGCTGATGTCGTCGATGTTGGGCAGGCCGCCGGTGACCTGGCGGATGGGACCGGCCGCGCCGGCGCCGGTGACCGGGATCCGCAGCAGGGTGCCCTTGTTGAAGTTGGTGGCCCACAGGGCGCCGTTGTGGAACCGGAGTCCGTTGGCGCCGATCGGCAGGGCTTCGGTCGGCACCGGCGCGAGAGCGGCATCGGTCAGCCACGGGGTCACCGATCCGCCCGAGACGGGAACGGACCAGATGGTGCCCTTCAGGCTGTCCGCGATGTAGAGGGTGCGTCCGGCCGCGTCGATGGCCAGTCCGTTGGGGCCGGAGTCGGCGGGCAGGGCGGCGATGCGCTGCGGGGTGCCGTCCGCGAGCAGCTTGTACACGCCGTTGCGGTCCGCGTTGCCCGGGGCCCACACGCTGTAGTAGACGGTGCCGTCACTGCCGCGGGTGTTGCCGCTGATCGCTTCACCCACCTGTCCGGTGGCGAGCACCGTGCGCTGTCCGGACGGGGTAATGCGCATCAGCTGCGGCCCGTGGGTGCGCTCGCACACCGCGCAGCTGCCGAGCATGGACAGGGTCACTGTGCCGTCGGGGTTGGCGGTGATGTTCTCGGGGATCTCGCCGGCGGCGTAGTCGAACGTCGCCTCGGTCGTCACGTCGGTGACAACAGATCCGCCGCGGTACGAGGGTCCCGTTCCCGCGGATGCGGACGGCGCCGAGACCAGGACGGCCGCCGTCGCGGTGACCGCCAGCGCGATGACGCCGTTCCTCTTCACCTTCCCGAAACGCCGGGTGCTCGATGCACTGCGCCGGACCGTGTCCTGGTACTGCTGCTGCATGACTCTCCTCGGTACTCAACGGTTGTCTGGAATGTCAGGGGCATCTGGAATGTCAGGGGCACCTGGGGTTCTGGTGGGCAGGTGGTTGCTCTTGCGGATCTGCCTGTCGAACGTTGCGGCGGGGGCGGGCCGTGGTCAGGCGTGAGGCCGGCGGGCCGACGGTGTAGCGCCGTTTCGGTTCGTGTGGGTGGCCGCGGTGACGACCACTTTGGTGACGACGGCGGGGTCCTCGCCGTCCTGCACCGCATCCGCTGTCGCCTCGTCGAAGGCGCGCCGTCGCTTTCGGGCGGGTTCGGGTACGCGACAGGTGGGCGTCAGTTCGGCATCCGGTAATGCTTGCGGGCGATGCGGTCGAAGATCCGGGCCGGAAGGATGCGATCGCCGTACCCGAGGTACCGGGCTTAGCCGGTGTACGGGCCGTCAGTGGGCGATCACGGGGATCTTCATCTGGTCCTCGGCACCCTCGCCGGAGGCCGGACCGACTTCCGGCTTGCCGGTATTGATGAAGGTGACGGCGATCGTCGCGGCGAGCACGAGGATGCCGACGGCGAACCAGATCGCGTTGGTGTACCCGTGCACCTGGCCCTCCAGCTGGACCAGCTGCTGCTGAGCCTGGGAACCGGCGCCGCCGATGTGGTCCTTGATGTACGCGGTCGTCGCCGAGGCGGCGATCGTGTTCAGCAGGGCCGTACCGATCGCGCCGCCCACCTGCTGCGAGGTGTTGACCATCGCGGAGGCGACACCGGAGTCACGCGGCTCGACACCGTGCGTGGACAAGGAGAGGGCGGGCATGAACGCCGTACCCATGCCGAGGCCGAGCAGCACCAGCCCCGGCAGGATGACACTGGCGTACGAGGTGCCGATCTCCAGCTGGGTGAGGAACAGCATGCCGGTCCCGGCGACCAGGAAGCCCGGAGCCATCAGCAGGCGCGGGGGAACCCGGGTCAACAGGCGGGTGCCGATCTGCGTAGAGCCCACCATCAGGCCGCCGATCAACGGCAGGAAGGCGAAGCCGGTCTTGACCGGCGAGTAGCCCAGCACGAGCTGCAGGTAGTAGGTCAGGAAGAGGAACAGGCCGAACAACGCGATGATCGCAAGGCCGAGGGAGATGTAGACGCCTCCGCGGTTGCGCTCGGTGATGACGCGCAGCGGCAGCAGCGGGGCCTTGACCCTGGACTCGGTAAGGACGAACGCTGCGAGCAGCACGACCGACGCGACGAACAGGCCGACGGTCGTGGAGTCGCCCCAGCCGTCGGACTCGGCGCGGGTGAAGGCGTAGACCAGCGTGACCAGACCGAGGATGGACAGGACGACGCCCGGGATGTCGAGCGGCGAACGGTTGCGGCTGCCGGCCGGCTCACGGATGACGAAGTACGCGCCCACGGCCGCGATGACCGCGAACGGGATGTTCACGAAGAACGTCCAGCGCCAGTCGAGGTACTCGGTGAGCACGCCGCCGAGGATGAAGCCCACGGCGCCGCCGCCACCGGCGATCGCACCGTAGATGCCGAACGCCTTGGCGCGCTCCTTGGGCTCCGTGAACATCACGGCGAGCAGCGAGAGCGCGGCGGGCGCGAGCAGCGCGCCGAACGCACCCTGCAGGGCGCGGGCGCCGAGCATCATCGCCTCGTTGGTGGCCGCGCCGCCGAGGGCGGAGGCGGCGGCGAAGCCGACCAGACCGGCGACGAAGGTGCGCTTGCGGCCCCACAGGTCGGCGATGCGGCCGCCGAAGAGCAGCAGACCGCCGAAGGCGAGGGCGTAGGCCGTGATGACCCACTGACGGTTGCCGTCGGATATGCCCAGGTCCTGCTGGGCGGAGGGCAGGGCGATGTTCACGATGGTGGCGTCCAGCACGACCATCAGCTGGGCGAGCGCGATGAAGCTGAGCGCTTTCCAGCGGTTGGCATGGGAGTCGGCTGCCGACTTGGCGGTGGCCTGAGCTGTTTCAGACATGGGGATATCCACTTCGGGACTTCGTGGCGAAAGACGATGAGAGAAGTTCAGAGAGACAAAGCTGGAGATGAAGATCGAGACGTCGGGACATCGAGACAGGGACTGGGACGGCTCGTCATCGTCGACCGCCGAAAACGTTGTACGAGGTGGTTACTGTTGCGACTACTGACCGGCGCCGAGCGCCGAACTAATCGATATCGATCTGACCGACCGGATCAGTCACGCTCGTCGCATGTCCTCCACGGTCACGGCCGATCCGGGCAGTCCGGAGCGGGCGGGTGCGCGTGCGACGAACAGATCGGGGTGGTCCTGGTCAAAGTTCTTCGCGAGCATCGGACGCAGGGCGCCGACCGGCTCGTCCGCCGCCATGTGCACGAAGCCGCTCAGTGGCGGGTCATGCCGTCCCTGGCGGCGTCCACGGGCTACTCGCCTCCACCCACCTCGGGGCAGTCCAAAGCCTCCACCGATATCGGAGCGGTTCGCTGTCTGAGATCTCAGCCGGCGAGCTTGTTGCTCTTGCGGATCTGTCCGTCGAAGACCCCGGCGGGGAGGATACGGTGCGCCGCGCTGACGAGCCGGGCTTGCCGGCCTGCGGTGTACCGCACCTTCGGCTTGGAGTCCATGGCGGCCGCGACGATCGCTTTCGCGACGACGTCGGGATCGTCGCCCTCCTCGTTGACCGCCACCGCCACCTGGTCGGCGATGCGCCGCTGCTCCGCGTAGATCCGCATGGGCATGTCGGGTGCGACGGTGTTCGCCTCGAACGCGGATTTGGTACCGCCCGGCTGGACGATGAGGGCCCGGACCCCGTGTTCGCGGATCTCGTGGTCCAGGGACTCGGTGTATCCCTCGAGCGCGTGCTTGGACGCTGAGTAGTTGGCCATGTAGGGCGCGGGGAGGAACCCGAGGACGGACGAGATGTTGATGATGCGCCCGCTTCCCTGGGCGCGCATGTGCGGGAGAACGGCCTTGGTCATGCGCATCACACCGAAGACGTTGATGTTGAAGAGGCGCTGGGACTGGGCGAGGGAGTTCTCCTCGTCGGCGCCCGAGGAGCCGATGCCGGCGTTGTTGACCAGGACGTCGATCCGCCCGAACCTCTCGATCACCTGCTCGACCGCGGCGGCGACCGAATCGTCGCTGCCCACGTCGAGGGCGAGGAACGTCACGCCATCGTGACGGTCGGCTCCCGACGTTTTCCGGCTTGTTCCCACCGTCTCGAAACCCGCTGCGGCGAGCGCGAGGGCGGCCGCCTTTCCGATACCGGTGGACGCACCTGTCACGAGTGCCACCGGCTGAGTTGTCGCCATCACGAGCTCCCTTGGGTTTGGAGTACGTCCGTATGTCTTACGGTCGTATGTCTTACGTTCGTACGACCATATGGGGGTCGTCGGTCGATGGCAAGTGGTCGCGTCCGCTGATTCGAGAAGGATGCGGGAAACGTGGGGTGCGGTACGGGAAAGACCACGAGCAGACGACGAGCCGGAACCGCCGGCTGACGTCTGCGCACTCGCCGCCGGCGCCAGGCGCAGGAAACGCGCGGGAATGCTCCTGGGAACCCGAACTCGAAGCCGCCCAGGGCGTCACGCACCGCTGAGCCGGCGACCGCACCAGCGGCCCCGCTTAATCCGCTTCATTCGCGAAGGTCTGTGCCGCGCCGACGGCAGCGCGGCCTATCTCCTTCTTCGGCTCCCCGGACCATCGGCGGCGAACGCGTCTCGTCTACGGAGGGTGCGCCTGAGGAAATCCCCGGCGACTTCGCCCGACTGAGCATGATCGAGGTCATGGCGAAGACTGAGGCGCGGTTGGCTGCGCTCGCGGAGCTCCGAGAGGATCTCGACACCGGCGCGTGGGTGCCAGATGAGTACGAGCGCGTTATGGCCGTGGCGGTGCGGGCAGAGGGGCGGGGCAAGCGCGGATGCCGTCGGGGCCGGGCTGCGGGCGGCCGGCCCCGACGGGACGGACGGCTCGTGCTGGTCGCGGCCAGTGCGGGTACACGCTGGACGGCCTGAGCCTCACACGCCACCACCCGCCGCGAACGCGAGGTCACCACTGATACGAGCATCGGCCGGATCGCAGGCGACCTCATCATCTGGCTGGGCCGCCCGCGGCTTCCCCGGACAGTCAACTCGACAGACCAGCCCGTTCTAAAACACGGCCTAGTTCCCTGAGGTCTCGTCCAGAGAAAGCTCAAACGTGCTGCCATCGGGCGGGTTATTGAGAATCTGGAATATAACCTCTCTCCAGTCCGCGTACGGAGCAACGGAGAAGCTGACCTTAAACTTTTGGTCAACCGCCCACCACCAGTTGCTGGTGTGGCAGCGACCCTTCGCGATCGTGCCAGCCAGGGTGTACGTTACTTGATCGCCGTTCTGGTTCTTTCCGTTGATTGAGCACTGCATATCCCCGTTCGCGAAGTTGCAGATCCTGATCTTGACATTGCTGTTAGTCGCGGCCTGTGCGGTACTGGACATGGCCAGGCCGGTGATGCTGGCAGAAGCGAGAGCGACTGCCATTGTCATGTGTGACATCTTGGTCGTTTTATTGCGTGCCTCACTCTTGGATGATCCAGTGGGGGTGGGGGTGATGGCGCGAAATGGGCGGCCCATGGCGCTTTCTCGGACCTGAGCGGCCTATCCTGACGAAATGACTGGCGAGGGCGGCAGCCGTACAGGCGCCCGGCACCCCTCAGTGTGTTTCTCATGGGGATTGTCATTCTTTGATGGGGGTAGAGATCGGGAGCGCAGGCGGTCGACACCGATGGTCTGGACGTCGGCGGGGACGTGCACCTTCAGGTAGGGCTCGGCCGACGCCGCCACAACTGCCTTTGCGTGGCCGCAGCCATAACCATCAGGAGCGCGACATCCGGTGATCGCCATCGTCAAGTCGCCTTCGGTGAGGGGCGCGAGTGCACTGATTGCGCCCGACGTTACGGCTGAAGGGATGGAAGCGGATCCGTCACCGTATCTGTCACGGAGTTGCCTGCGATGTGCTGGCTTCGTGTCAGTGGCGGTCGTTCAGGAAGAACCATGTACCTGCTGGTGGTCGGCCTGTGGCTCTGGTTGGCCGCTGACACGAAAATCGAGGCGATGAACCGTCGATCAGGACGAGGTCACCACATCGACCCGGTCTACTCGCTGGGGAGCCCCCCGGCGGCGAGTGCTCGCGCGTACGCCTCACGATCCATCAGAGGGAGCTCGCCAGTGGCGTCCGTGGTGGCGATGTATGCAAGCATCCGCCGCTGAGCTTCCTTCGATTGATCTCTGACCAGGAACTCGCCATGCTCGAACTGCAAGCCGTCCTCGAGCGACAGGGTGCTGCCGAAGTTGATGGATCGCTTGATGGCTCCGAGGGACTTCTTCGAGCGCAGGCTCAGATACTCCGCGCGCTCGATCGACCGTGCGAGGACCTTCTCCTGTGGCACCACCTCGTCGACCACACCGAGCGAGAGAGCCTCCGCAGGCGTGAACGGCCTGCCCTCGAGAATGGAGAGCAACGCCTGCTGAGTACCGATCAGACGAGGCAGTCGCTGAGAGCCGCCGCCACCCGGTGTCAGTGCGAGCAGGACTTCTGTCAGGCCGATGACATGCTCCCCGTCCGCCATGATGCGCAGATCACAGGCAAGTGCCATTTCCGTGCCGACGGCAAGTGCCGAACCGTTGAGCGCCGCGACGAAGATGGTGCCGCTTGCCTGCATCTTCAGGAAGGTGGCATGGAAGCCGTCGAGCTGCAGAAGTGTCTTGAGCCGGGTCATCCCCGCGAGCGTTCTGACAACCGGCACTCGGTTGATGAGTCGCCCCGTGCGCGTTGCCAGCTGGGCCATGCGCGTGTTGATCGGCGGGAATCCAGTGCCACCTTTTTGTAGCCAGCGCACATCAGAATGACTCAAGAAGCGGTCAGGGTGCGTACCGGTGAAGACGACCGCGCGGATGTCCGGATCGCGGTCTGCACGATCGACCAACTCTTTCAGCTGCTTGGACATCTCGGTATCGAACAACGCATGCGGGCCTCCGTCGAGACGAGCGACAAGCACCCCTGCGTGGCCCTCGACGTCAATATGTCCTGCGGGCTGCGAGTTACTTCGCGACGTGTCCATGCGGTCCTCCGGTGAGTTGGCTGTGGTCGACGGTTTCCGGCGCTCGCGCGGGTCACGCTCCTCCTGAGACGGCGACGCAATCTGTGCGCAGGGGGCGTGCCGGCCCGGCGGTTCTGTCCTTGCTTCCAGTTTCGGTGATCGCGGTCGCCATGTCGTCTCCCGCGGTGCGCGCGCGAGTGCGCTGACCAGGCCCGACTCTACGGACAGCGAGCCGCAAGCGAATCGGTCATCGAATCGGTCATGGAACCGGCAAATCACGTGGAACGCGGGTGCTGGAGTGGCTCGGGGCGTCGTATCCCCTTAAGATTTCAAGGAAATGAACCTATACGGACGGCGCCAGGAGCAGGCGGCCCTTGACCGGATCCTTGACGGTGCCCGGCAGGGCGACGGGGCGACGCTGGTGTTGTGGGGTGACCCCGGCATCGGTAAGAGCGCCCTGCTGGAATACGTGGCCGAGACAGCCGCCGTGGACTTCACTGTCCTGCGGTGCGGGGGTACTCGTCTGGAGTCGGGGCTGGCGTTCGCCGCGCTGCACGAACTGCTGTGGCCGGTGGCGGAGCGGATCAGTGCGCTTCCGCAGCCGCAGGCCAAGGCCCTGAACGGGGCGCTCGGGATGAGCGACGACATGGCGGACCGGTTTCTGATCGGTGTGGCCGTACTGACGCTGGTCGGCGAGCTGGCCAGGGAACGGCCGGTGCTCATCGTCGCCGACGACGCCCAATGGCTCGACGAGCCCTCCGCACAGTGCCTGGCCTTCGTCGCGCGCCGCCTGCGCAACGAGCCGGTGGTCATGTTCCTCACCGGCCACGACGACCCCGTCGACGGGCCCTGGGAGAGCCTGGCGGCCCTGGAGGTGGGGGAGCTGGGCGACCAGGACGCCCGGCTCCTCGCCCGTGCGGTCGCCCCGCACGCGGACGAGGCGGTGATCCGCCGCACCATCCGCGCGGCAGCCGGAAATCCCCTCGCACTCCAGGAGCTGACCACGTCCGAGGCGGCCGGCGACATCTCGACGCACCCTCTCCCCGATGAGCGGATCGCCCTCGGGCCACGCCTGCGCCGTGCCTTCCGCGCCCGGATCGAGAGGCTGTCCGCGCCCGCCCGCACCGCGCTCCTCCTCGCCGCCGCCGACGACCGCAGCGATCGCACCACCATCGGCCAGGCCGGCCTTGCACTCGGCCTCGACGCAGCTGTATGGGACGAGGCGCTGCACTCGGGCCTGCTCACCACGGGCTCGCACGGGCGGATCCGCTTCCGCCACCCACTGATGGAGGCCGTGGTCTACGAGGAAGCACCGCCCGCGGACCGCCAGGCCGTGCATCATGCCCTCGCCACCGCACTGACCGGCGAGAACGCCGACGAACTGCGCCCCTGGCACCTCGCCGCAGCACTGGAAGCCGTGGGCCGCACCGACGAGGAAGTCGCCCGGCTGCTGGAGGAGTCGGCCCACCGCTCCTGGCAGCGCGGCGGCTGCGCCACCGCGGCCCGCGCCCTGCGCCGCGCGGCGAAACTGTCCCCCGCAAGGGACGACGCGGCCAGACGACTGGCTCACGGAGCGGGGGCGGCCTGGGAGGCCGGCCACGTCGACGCGGCGCGGGCCATGCTGGAGCAGGCCGAAAGACTCACCTCCCCATCCACCGTCGCCGACCTCAGCCAGGGACTGCGCGGACTGATCGAGTTCGCGCACGGCGACCTGGAAACCGCCTGCCGCCAGCTGACCCGCGACATGGAGCGAGTGGCCGATCCCGGACAGGCGTTCAAACTCGGCAGCATGGCCCTGCGGGCAGCCTGGGCAGCCAGCCACGGCACACTGCAACGCGAAGCGCTCCAACGACTCCAGCACCGACTCCCGCAAGGAGACTTCCCCAACGCCGACCTGCTGCCGCTGCTGCGCCAATGGTGGACCGAGGAACACGACGGCCACGCCGATGACCGCGACCAGGTGGTGACCTCTGTCGCGGACACCCTCACCCGGCTCAGCGGCAGTTCCTGGCTCCTGATGCCACCGGCACCGCTGGCACTGGCCTGGGGCATCGAATCCGCCCTGCAGGAGGCGCTCCGCCGCGAGAGCGACAGGCTGCGGCACACGGACCAGGTCACCGCCCTGACCCAGGCACTGGCCCAGACCGTCGCCCTCGACATCGTGCAAGGCTCCTGGACCTCGGCCACGGCGAACGCCCTTGAAGGGCTCCAGGTCGCCGAGGGCACCGGCGACGACCACTTGGCGGCGCAGTGCCGCGCCACTCTCGGATGGCTGGCAGCCGCGCGAGGCGATGAGCAGACCGTCGCTGACGTCGCCGCCCGGTTCACCGAGGTATGGGTGCCGCGTGGGGTGCGCATCTTCAGCGCCTGCGCGGAGTGGAACCTCGGCATGTCGGCGCTCTTCGCCGGCCGGGCCGAGGAAGCACTGGACCGCCTGGTCCGGCTGAGCGAGCACGGACACCACGCCGCACACCCCACCATCGCCGTGCTCGCCGCGCCGGACACCGCCGAGGCCGCCCTCCAGGCAGGACAGCGGGAGACGGCCGAGGAACAGGCACGGCTGCTGCGGCGGTTGGCCGAGCGGACCAACGCGGCGTGGGCGATCTCCGCGACCCACCTCGTCCACGCACTGCTCGCATCGGGCGCGGACACGGAGAAGCACTTCCGGCTTGCCCTGGAGGTCCCCAAAGCCGCGTCTCGGCCCTTCAACTACGCCCGCACCCGCCTGCTGTACGGCGAATGGCTACGACGGGCCCGCCGCCGTACCGACGCCCGGACACAACTGGCCGAAGCCGCGGACACCTTCCAGCGACTCGACGCGGCACCCCTGCTCGCCCGCACACGGGCCGAACAGGAGCTGACCGGGCAACAACCGCGCCGCGACTCCGCACCGGCCCGGGAAACCGCAGCCATCCTCACGGCCCAGGAGCTGAGAGTCGCACGGCTGGCCGCGCAAGGACTCACCAACCGGGAGATCGGGGCACAGCTGCTGATCAGTCCTCGTACGGTGGGTCATCACCTGGCCAACGTCTTCCCCAAACTCGGGATCGTCTCCCGCGCCGACCTCGCGCGCGTCGACTTCGAGGACGGACTGCATCTGATCGGCTGACCGGCGGCATCCCGGGGCTGGAGCAATGCTCAGTACCTGTGGATCGGCCTCGGGGAGGCGTGCGAAGGGCGTACCTTCCCGAGTGCTCGACTGAAGGTCACCGAGTAGACCGGCGTTCGCAGCGCCTGCCGGGAAGGTAAGCCCATGCTCACGGTAGTCACCGAGGACGGCTCGACGCGAGAGGGGTCCCTGATCGACGGGATCGTCCGGGAAGGGGCGAGGCGGATGCTGGCCGCCGCCCTGGAGGCCGAAGTTGATGCGTATATAGCTGAGTTGGCCCAAGAGAAAGACGAGCGTGGGCGGCGGCTCGTGGTCCGCAACGGTCATCACCAGTCGAGGAAGGTGGCCACCGCTGCCGGAACCATCGAGGTCAGGGCCCCGCGGGTCAACGACAAGCGCGTCGACGAGGAGACGGGCGAGCGTAAGCGGTTCTCCTCGGCGATCCTGCCGCCCTGGGCGAGGAAGTCCCCGAAGATCAGCGAGGTGCTGCCGCTGCTTTACCTGCACGGCCTGTCGTCGGGTGACTTCGTGCCCGCGCTGGAGCAGTTCCTCGGCTCCTCGGCCGGCCTCTCGCCCGCCACCGTCACGAGGCTGACCGCCCAGTGGCAGGCCGACCACCAGGCATTCGGCGAACGCGACTTGTCCGATTCGGACTACGTCTATGTCTGGGGCGACGGTATCCACCTGCGCATACGCCTGGCCGAGGCGAAGTCGTGCGTGCTGGTGCTGATGGGCGTGCGCGCCGATGGCACCAAGGAGCTGATCGCCATGTCCGACGGCTACCGCGAATCAGCGGACTCGTGGGCTGACCTGCTGCGGGACTGCCGGCGCCGGGGCATGCGGGCACCGGTCCTGGCGGTCGGTGACGGCGCCCTCGGCTTCTGGAAGGCCCTGGCCGAGGTGTTTCCCGAGTCTCGCCATCAGCGGTGCTGGGTTCACAAGATCGCCAATGTATTGAACGCGCTTCCGAAATCCGCCCAGCCTGGAGCGAAGAAGGCCCTGCAAGAGATCTATAACGCCGAGGACCGGGAGCATGCGCTGAAGGCCATCGAGATATTCGAGAAGACCTACGGGGCGAAGTTCCCCAAGGCCGTCAAGAAGATCACCGACGACGCCGACGAGCTGCTGGCGTTCTACGACTTCCCCGCCGAGCACTGGATTCATTTGCGCACCACGAACCCCATCGAGTCGACCTTCGCCACCGTCCGGCTGAGGACGAAGGTCACCCGGGGCGCCGGCAGCGCAGCCGCCGCGCTCGCCATGGTCTTCAAGCTCGTTGAGTCCGCCCAGCAGCGGTGGCGGGCCGTGAATGCGCCCCACCTCGTCGCCCTGGTCCGCGCCGGAGCCTGCTTCGAACGCGGGCAACTCGTCGAACGCCCCGAGGCGGTTGCGGCGTGAGCACCATCGCGACCCAGACCATCAGCACCGGGCGACTGGACCTGTTGCCGCTTCACGTCGAGCACGCCGAGGAGATGGCCGCGGTGCTGTCCGATCCGGCTCTATACGCCTTCATCGGCGGCACCCCGGACACCCCGCAAGCTCTGCGCTCGCGCTACCAGCGCATGACCGCAGGCTCTCCCGACCCGGCCGTCTCCTGGCTGAACTGGGTGATCCGGCTCCGTGATGAGGCATGCCTGACGGGCACGGTCCAGGCGACGATCAGTTCCTCCGGCCACGGCCCCCTCGCCGAGATCGCCTGGGTGATGGGAACTCCGTGGCAAGGCAGAGGCATCGCCACCGAAGCCGCCCGTGGACTCGTCGACTGGCTCAGCCAGCAGCCGGTGCAGACCGTCATCGCTCACATCCACCCCGAACATCAGGCATCCGCCGCCGTCGCCACCGCCGCCGAGTGCCTGACCCCCGAGCACTCCCGGATGCCGGGCATCGCCCGCTGGGCCCGCACCTGGCAGCAGGAGATCGTGCTCAACGCCAACACCATCGAGACCACCGCCGACCAGTACAACTCCCTGGTCATCGAGAAGACCCTGGTCGACCGCTCCCAGAACGACCCCCGGTTCCTGCAGTTCTTCCCCTCCAGCGAACTGACCCCCTCCTGGGTCAGCCCCGGCACCACGCCGACCTTCACCCACAAGGCCATTCACCACACGGCCTGACCGACAAGGAAGCCTCATGCTCACTGACGAGATCCGCAAGGCCCGCCACAAGCTCGTCCTCGACCACTTCCATGACGAGGTCCGCCAGGACTGGGACGACGTCCTGTCGACGTTCCCGCACCCGCACTACGAGATGATCCCGACCATGCAGGTCCACGACAGCGACACGGCCGTGCGCGGCTACTACCACGACAGCCGGGTCGCCTTTCCCGACCAGGACCACGAGATCATCGCCTTCCGCCACAGCGACGACGCTGTGATCGCCGAGTTCTGGCTGCTGGGCACCCACTGCGGCCCACTCGGCGCCATACCGCCCACCGGCAGCCGCTTCCGGGTGCGCATGACCGCGTACTTCCTCTTCGACACCGACGAGAACGGCGACGAGAACCTGGTCTGCGAGCGCATCTACTTCGACAGCTTGACCCTGCTCAAGCAACTCATCGGCGGCCTGAACATGAGGAACCCCAAGAACTGGCTCCTGGCAGCACGGTGCCTCAAGGGCCTCCTCGCCATGTCAGGCGACAAGCCCCACCCCAAGCTCGTCAACACCACACCTCCTGCCTTCGCCACCTGACAGCGTCGAGCAATGAGCGTCCAGCAACGAGCGTCGAACAACGGGGGCCGCGACCCGCCACACCAAGGACCCGCCCATGAAGATCCACCACCTCAACTGCGGCACGATGCTCCTGCCGACCGCACACCTGGTCTGCCACGTCCTCCTCATCGAGACGGCGGGCTGGTCCTCGTCGACTCCGGCTTCGGCCTGGACGACATCGCGGATCCCAAGCGGCGAGTCGGGCCGCCGCGCCGGCTCATAAGACCCGTCTTCAAGGCCGAGGAAACCGCCGCTCACCAGCTCGAACGGCTCGGCTTCAGCCGGGACGACGTCCGCCACCTCGTCCTCACGCACTTCGACGCGGACCACATCGGAGGTCTCTCCGACTTTCCCCGGGCCCAGGTCCACCTCACCGCAGCCGAGGCACTCGGGTCCATGATCTCGCCGTCCCGACGGGAGGAGATCCGCTACCAGTCCGCCCAATGGGCCCACGGCCCGAAGATCGTCGAACATAGCCCCGACGGGGAGAAGTGGCGAGGCTTCGCCGCCGCCAAGGAACTCGATGCCATCGCCCCCGGAATCGTCCTCATCTCGCTCCCCGGCCACACCCGCGGACACGCGTGTGTCGCAGTCGACACCGGCATCCGCTGGCTGTTGCACGCCGGCGACGCCTTCTACCACCACGGCACGATCGACGGCCGTACGCCCGTCCCCGCCGCCCTGCGTGCCATGGAAGCCCTCGTCGCCTGGGACCTGAAAAGGGTCCGGGACAACCACGCCCGCCTCGCCGAGCTGTATCGCCACGCGGATCCCGACCTGGTGATCTTCTCCGCCCACGATCCGACCCTCTTCGAGAAGGTTCGTGGCGAGGCGTAACGGCCTCCTCCGCAGCGCGGCAGGCCGGTTCGAGCCGAGAGGGCGCATGCGCGCAGCGGAACCTCCGAAGCGTCGCCGGAGAGGTCCAGCCGCCACGCCTCCATCCTGACCTGACGGGCGGTCCCACCCCACATTTCGGTCCAGCCACACGCCCACGCCGACCCCGTGCCGGCTCAAGACGTCGGTCGTAGCCCTCTGAAGTGCTGCCAGGTCCCGGCCCCGCGATCGACCGACCTGGTGCCCCGATGATCGTCTCAGGGCCAGATCCAGAGCGACTTAGGTCATACGTCCGTCCAGGCTCTCGCTTGGGAAAACGTCCGCGAAATCGAGCTATGTAGCCAGGACACTCCCGCCTGGCTGCGTCGGCCGTGATCACGGCGGTGGTCAGTGCGGTGACGTCGTTGGCGGAGAACGCGGCCACGGTCAGGACCGGTGGCGCTGTTCCACGAGGTCAAGTCTTCGTCGACGGCCGAGGACCCACCACCGCCGGCGGCCCCGGAGATGCCGCGGTGGGTAGTCAACCGTGCACAGGTCCGGCAGGTGGCGGCTGAGCTGGGCCGCCGACGGCGGTTGCGGTCGGTGGGGATCACCGCTGTGGCCGGACTGCACGGTGCGGGGGGCTTCGGGAAGACCACGCTCGTGGAGATGGTCTGGGCCGAAGAGGGGCCCCGGCCGTGTGACGGCCGGGGTCTCTCTGCCTCGTGCAGGTGTCGGCTCAGCCGCAGCAGTCGCAGCCGGGGCGGCGGCCGCAGGCGTCTGTCTCCCCGCTGGCGGCCGGAACCCCCACGGTGGGTCGGTCTCCGGACCCGGTCAGGAGTTCCGGTTCCACATCTTCTTCCGCGATGCTCTCCGCTCAGGTCCAGGCGTCGACCGAGAAGCTGCCGCCCGCGGGGCCCCGGACAACCGTGGCGGTCAGTTCCCTCACGCGGTCGGCAGGTATCGGAACGCCGGGGGCCTGGAAGATCCATTCCATCGACAATCGGGTGTCGACCGACCAGCAGTCGACCGACCGCCAGAACCTCGCCCTGGACGGGGCCGGGATCGAAGACCCGGTCGCCTTCGAGGAAGCCGCGGGCACCTCCAGCCGTCTCCACCCCCTCCAGCGTCCGAAGTTCGCCGAGCTGCTCGTGTACGCGCGGCCGAGCGACACCGTCCACATCTCCGAGATGTTCCGCCTGGTGCGCGGCACCGGGCACATCCTCGACGTGCTCGACGTCCTCCACCGCGACCGCCTCGCGTTGCGCATCCACGACGGCGCGTTCTCCGCGATGGACCTCACCGCCCGCCACCCGCGCACCGGCGAACTGCTTGAGCCGGTTGATGCCGCACTCGACCGCGTGCCGGGCCTTGTAGTCCTCGCGGTCGAAAGCGGGCGGGCGCCCGCCGTTGCTGCCGCGGCGTCTGCGATGGCCCGCCTGATCGGCCGGTTCCGGGATGGTGGCCCGGAACGCGCGTCGGCGTAAGTAGGCGCGGTTGGGGCGCGATGAGTACGCCTTGTCGCCTTCACCGACGACGACCACCTCGAACGCACCCTCCGCCGGGGCCTGCGCCACATCCAGCACCGCCCCGACCTCATCGACGGCTGCCTCAGCGGCACCAGACTCACCCTCACCCGCCATCCGACAACAAACCGAAGAGATCAGTGACAGGCTTCCATCCTGTGCATACGGCTTCGAAGGCCCTGGCTCCTGAGCGTTCCAGGAGCTCAGGACTCCGTGGCGCTTGCCCGCACATAGTCCGCGCCGGGAACGGCGCTGTCGCGAGTGCCCGCCGCGTGGCGATGCCCCTTCCGAGGACTCCAGTCAGGCGTGCTCCGCCGTGCGCTCGATCCGGTCGAGGAGTTGGTGGTGTCGGGCTGCGTGGGCGAAGTCGGGCACCTCGGAGCCGCCCTTCGTCAGGTCGCGCTGGATCTGGGCGTAGGCGGCGCCGACGTTGTATGCGGGGGTGCCGCGCAGCCCTTGGAGCGCGGGGTCGAAGTACTGCTCGGGTACGGTGAGGCGGCTGAGCTCGGCGTCGGATCCGTGCGCCCCGGCGATGCTGAACTCGCCCACCTGGAGGTGTCCGGTGTCGCCGGTGATGACCAGGTCCCCGTCCGTTCCGTTGATCTCCCAGTGGAAGTTGGTGCCCCGGGACTGGCCGCCCCGGTAGTGCACGGAGGCCACCGCGCCGGAGGAGAGCACGCCGCCGAACACCACCTGGTCGGCGACGTTCGGCCGGAAGACCCGGCTGGTCTGCGGGTCCCTGACTTCTCGGTGGCGGGTGGCGGTGACGGTGGTGACCTTCCCGACATCGCCGAGCACCATGGTCAGTGCGTCCAGGGTGTGCCCGAACGGGATGGTCAGCATGGTGGCGCCGTTGGCGCGGTCCAGTAGGTAGGCACCGTCCTCGGAGAAGACCGCTCCCCAACTCCCGCCGGACGCGACCAGGCTGGTCGAGAGCACCTCGCCGACATATCCGTCGGCGACCAGGTCACGCAGATAGCGCACAACGGGGGCGGACCGTGCCTGCAGCCCGGTGAAGGTGCGCAGTTTGCGTTCGGCAGCGGCGTTCGCCAGTTCCTCGGCCTCCGCGCCACCGTTGCCCAGTGGCCACTCGGAGAGCACCATCTTCCCTGCGGCCAGGGCGGATTGGATGATCTCCCGATGGTCCGGCACCTTCACGGTGACCACCACCAGGTCGACCCCGTCGGCCGCCGCCAGCTCTCCGGCCGTCCCGAAAAACTGCGCGACTCCGTACTTCTCCGAAGCCTGCCGCGCGGACTCGGCGCTGCTCGCCGAAAGTGCGCGCAGTTCGAAGCCGTCCAGCTGTTGCAGCGCGGGAAGGTGGGTCTGAGAAGCCCAGCCGCGCCTGGCGGAAAGACCGACGATGCCCACGCCAATGGGCGTCTGGTGGGGGGATGACATGGTGAGACTCCTACACAGAGCGATAAGCTGTTCGACTTCGACAATGACGGGTCACCGCGTCGGCCCCCGTCTCTCCTCACATGGAAATTGCGCGGTTCAGGCGGAGAAGGTATTCCGCGTCCGGTTGCACGCCGGCCGCGAAGCGTTCCTGGAGTACAGCGAGCCCGAGGTCGCGCCGCTTGGGTGATCGCGCCGCGTCGGCCGTCGCCAGTGCGTCCGGCAGCTCCTGACGGGTGAGATCAGTGCAGTAGGCGGGTGTGCCGGGCTGCTGCCGCCACGATTGTGCGAGCGGCCCCGCGTCAAAGGCGTCGAACCCGGTGTCCTCGACGAGTGCCATGGCCAGGTCACGCTCTCGCGGACTGTCGGCCGCGACGGGCAGCGCGATGCGGTCCGCGCTTCCCGCCGGCTTGTTCCTGTGCGCGAACGACTCGGCTCCGATCGAGTTCCACGCCTTGACGATGGGCCGGCCCAGCTGCTTGGCAGCCCACACGCTCTCGGCCTGCCCGGCCTCGATCGCCGCGATCCCGCTGTCCCGGTGCGGGTAGTAGTTCGACGTGTCGATGACAACCGTGTCAGCCGGCACCTTGGCGATCAGCGGTGCGACCTGCGGAATGCGGGCGAAGGGAATGGAGAGGATCACGGCGTCGACGTCCCCTACGGCTTCCGCCGCCGTCACCGCGCGTCCGCCCGAGGCCAGCACGTCCGCCTCGATCGTCTCCGGGCCGCGCGAATTGGCCGCCTTCACCTCGTGCCCGGCCGCGCTCAACCGCCTCGTCAACGTCTTGCCGATGTTCCCGGTGCCGAGAATGCCGATCTTCATGGTGAAACTCCTTGTCCGAAACGGAACCCCGGTTTCGGTGACCAGGGTTCTTGGGGCTGCGGGCCGGCCGCGGACGCGGTGGTGCGGGTGAGTAATGGCGGCCTTGCCGAAGTGAACGCCGTTCTTCGTGTTCGTCGTGTGTGTTCGCGGCGTGCCGACGCTGCCGCTCTCGTGCCGTTGCGTGCACGAGAGCCGCGTCGGGTGACTCAGCGGTGGGCGGCGCGGTTCATCTCGACGACGTCGTCGACGGTGGGATCGGCACCGAGAGCGGCGAAGCGCTCCGGCAGGCTGTCGCGGATGGCCGCGTCCTTGGCGCGGTCGGCCGCGGCCAGGGCCGCCGGCAGCTCGTCGAGGGTCAGCTCGGTGCAGTAGGCGGGGCTGTTCGGCTGCTGGCGCCAGGAGTCGGCCAGCGTGCCGGCGTCGTAGGGGTCGAAGCCGGTGTCGTCCACCAGGCTCATGGCCACCTTCCGCGCCTCCTCGGAGTCGCCGGCGACGGGGATGGCGAGGCGGCCGGGCGTGCCGGCCGGAACCCCCTTGGTCCGCTGGGTTTCGGCCAGCGCGGCGTTCCACGCCTTGACCACGGGGCGGCCGAGCAGCTCGGCGGTGTACACGCTCTCCACCTGGCCGTTGTCCACCGCCTCGATCGGCTCGCTGAGCATGCCGGGGTAGTAGTTCGAGGTGTCGATGACCACCGTCTCGGCGGGCACCGACGCGAACAGGTCCGCCAGCTGGCCCGCCACCCCGAACGGGATCGACAGGACGATGACGTCCCGGCCCTGAACGGCGTCGGCGAGCTCCACCGCGCGGGCCCCGGACTCCAGCACCTCCGCCCGCACGGCCTCGGGGCCGCGGGCGTCGGCCACCTGGACGTCGTGACCGGCCGCGCTGAGCTTGACAGCGAGGTTCCCGCCGATGGCACCGGCGCCAATGACAGTAATTTTCATGATTTGTTCCCTTGAGAGGTTGCGGTGCCCCTGAGGGCAGCGCGATGTGACGGCGGTGTGGTGGTGCCGCCTGGCGTTGCGGAGGGCGGGGCAGGGGTGCGGTTTACGCCTGGGTGTCCTGTTGGCGGTAGCCGCTCGCGATGAGCGTGCGGAGCCGGTCGAGCGACTCCTCCTCGGTACCGGTGCCCTTGATCCAGGCAACGGAACAGGCCGCGAGGAACAGGTCGTGCCCCCGCACCGAGGCGCGCACGCGCCCTGCGAGCTGCGCGGCTCGCACGTACTGGTCGGTGGCGGTGATGAGGATGTGGCAGGGGATCGTGAGCGGGTTGTCCGGATCCTGTGCCCGGGCCGCGGCCATGAGCGGGTCCGGCAGCCCGCTGAAGGCGCTGAAGTACTCCTCCATCGCCCGCAGCCACTGCTCCAGCGCCTCGGCCGGGTCGCCGAGCTGCTCGATGTCGGCCTGGCGGGCCACCAGTTCTTCGGAGCGGGTCTGCAGCACGGCTGCCAGCAGTGCCTCCCGGGTGGGGAAGTGCCGGTACAGGGTGCCGGGCCCGACGCCCGCCTCCTTGGCCACCGCCTCAAGTGAGGTGCCGACCCCGTGCTGCAGGAAGTGGCGCTGCGCGGTCTCCAGGAGGGCCGCGCGGTTGCGCTGAACGTCCGCGCGGGGCTTGCGTCCCCGCTGCTCACCGGCGCTCATGCGCCCTCCTGCCTGCCGTGATCCTGCGGCCCGCATCAAAACGGATGCCGCCTCCGTACGTATTCGAGAGTAAAGCGGAGGCGGCATCCGGTCAAATGGGCGGCCCGACCACGGAGCTACAGGGCGAGAGCCGTGCGGAGATGGGTGGGCGCGGTGCCGCGCTGCCGGTCCCGACGGCTTCCCTCGATTTGCACCGGTCAGTCAGCGACGATGGGGAGCCTGATGTGTGACGGCCGTGAGCTGTCGTGGAAGATGCGCTGCTGGGCGACGCGCGTGGTCGTCCCTTCGGTCTCCGGTTCGCCGGTGTTGAGGTTGCGGTCCCAGCGCGGGAAGTTGCTGGAGGTCACCTGGACGCGGATGCGGTGCCCCGCCTTGAACACGTTCGACGTGGACCACAGGTCGACCTCGATCTCGTCGATGCGCGACGGTTCGGTCTTCACTCGGGTGATGCCGTCGACGATGTTGCGGGACACCCCGTTCTGATCGACGTCGCACAGGCGGACCACCCAGTCCGTGGACGGACCGTCCGTTGCGGCGAAGAGCGTGGCATACACGTGTCCGGTGACCTCGACGTCGGCCTCCAGCGGGGGTGTGGTGAACACGAGCACATCGTCACGCTCTTCGGTGACGCGCTGATCGAAGGGGCCTGCGGGGAACTCGCTGGACATGACGAGGTCGCCGCCACGGGTGATCACCGGGTCGGCTGGATCGTAGGTGAAGTCCGACTCGGCGTTCTCGTCAGTCGGCGATTCCCAGGACAGGGTCGCGTCTTCGCCCAGATAAAGGGGGGTATCCCTCGCGCGAGCGAGTGGCCAGTCCTCTTCGAGGCGCCACTGGTTGACACCCATCACGAAAATCATCACACCTGACTCATGAGCCGACGTCGCGGGTCCGTCCTTGAGCCAGTGGTCCAGCCATTCGAGATGGACATCCGGTAGGGGCTTGCCGAACGGACCCGCTGCCGCGAGACCGAAGTTGACCTCGCCGACCTTGCCCGGACCGGCGGTGTCACTCACCGTAAGGGAGTGGTGCCACGGACCGACGATGAGCCGGGCGACGCGGCCGTGAGCGCGCATGCCGATGTAGTTGTCGAGGCTGCCCTGCCCGAAGACGTCGTACCAGCCCGCGCTGTTCAGGCTGGGCAGCTCCAGCTTGGCGTAGTGATCGCAGACACGTGACTCGGCGAGGGTCGCCGGGTTGGCCAGCGCGCGGGTGACTCCGAGGTCGGGCTGACCTGTGCGGACGATCACCGGCAGGTTTCCGGACGGCAGCCCCCAGTAGCCGACGGTGGCCAGGTCGTCCATATCAGCGACGGCCGCGCCGATCCTGCCCATCAGCTCCTCGACCGGGAGCCCTTCCTTCGGATACTGCCCCAGCGCGGTGAAACCACCCCAGAACGCGTTGAGGCCCAGCTCGATCGCACCACCACGGAAGAGCAGACCGTCGGCCGGGTCCGCCCATGTGATGGACGGTGTGATCGCAACCAGGTGCGGGGCGCCGGAGATCGCGGCGCTCCATTGGGTGGACCCGAGATAGCTCCCGCCGACCATGCCGACCTTGCCGTTGCTGCCCGGCAGGGACGCAGCCCACTCGATCGTGTCGTACCCGTCCTCCCGCTCGTACTTCCAGGGCACCCATTCACCGTCGGAGACGGCCCGACCACGGGTGTCCTGGTTGACGACGATGTACCCGTTCCGCGCGGCGAGCCGGAAATCGAGCAACGCCTCCCCAATCGAGAGCGACTTGTCATACGGCGTGCGCTGCACGATGACGGGAAACGGGCCGTCACCTGCCGGGCGGTAGACATCCGCTCGCAACACGGTGCCGTCGCGCATCGGCACGGGAACGTCGTACTCAATCTCGATCTGGCGCATGTGTCTCCTTTGACAGGGGGCTGAACTGTGGGCAGCCCGTATGGCGCGATGTGTGAGGGGCCCGCCTTCCGGACATGGCGGGGATCGATGGGGCTCAGCGGATGGAGGATCCGATGCCGAGGCCGCCGTCGACGTCAAGGACGACGCCGGTGACGTAGCCGGCGGCGGGTGAGCAGAGGTAGGCGGCGGCTTCGGCGATGTCGGCGGGGTCGCCCGTGTGGCGCAGCGGCACCTTGGAGACGAGCTTGTCGCGGGCGGGGCCGTTCATCGAGGCCAGCATCGGGGTCTCGATCAGACCGGGAGCGATGGCGTTGGCGGTGATGGCGTGGCGGGCTCCTTCGAGAGCGATGGTGCGGGTGAGCCCGACGATCCCGGCCTTGGCGGCGACGTAGTTCGCCTGTCCGTAGTTGCCTCGCCAGCTCATCGAGGAGAAGGAGAGGATCCGGCCGTAACGTCGCGCCTGCATGACCGGCAGCACCGCGCGGATGCAGAAGAAGGCGGCAGACAGGCTGGTGTCGAGCACGGCGTGCCAGTCGGCGTCGTCGATGTCGGTCGCGCGGTTGTCGCGGATGATCCCGGCGTTGTTGACCAGGACGTCGATGCGGCCGTGGTCGGTGTGGACCTGGGCGATCCACTCGTTCACCTGGTCCGAGCGGGTCACGTCAATGACGCGGGCCTCAGCGGTCACGCCATGCTCGTCGGTCAGCTCGGCGGCGAGCTCTGCACCGGCGGCCTCGTTGATCTCTCCGATCATCACGGCGGCGCCCTCGGCGGCGAAGCGGTGCGCCATGGCGCGACCGAGGCCCTGCCCGGCGCCGGTGACCAGGACGGTCTGTCCGGTGTAGCGGTTCATCGCTGCCTTTCGGGCCGGCCCGCGGTGGTGCGGGCGAAGAAACGGCGCAGCTCACGGGGAACGTCGTGGTTGGACCAGTGCCGGTCGAACTCGTCGAGCTCGAGGGACAGGCCCGACTCGACCGTCGGTTCCTCGTCGAGCTCGGCGAACGTGCGCTTCAGGGCGGCCTGGGCGGGATTCGCGGCCGCGGCGAAGATCTCGGCGACGCGCAGACCGGCGTCAGCGCCCTGCCCGGGCTCGACGACCTCGTGCAGCCACCCGGTGGCGAGGAATCGCTCGGCGGGAAGCAGCTCGCCGGAGAGGCCGAGCCACCGGCCCAGAGAATCGCCCAACTTACGGCGTATCCGCACTGCCGACCCGCCGCCAGGCACCAGATGGTTGCGGATGTGCCCGTCGCCGATCAGTGTGCCTGCCTCCGCGACGACGGCGTCACACGCCAGCGCGATCTCCAGACCGCCCGCGACGGCATGACCGTGCAGTACCGCGACCACCGGAAGCGCGCTGCGCTCGAGGCGGCGGGTCAGGTCGGAGACGGTGCGCAGGAACGGCACCGGCGACGCTCCCGCCTCGGCCAGAGCCAGCAGGTGTTTCAGGTCCGCACCGGCGCAGAAGCTCGGCCCCGCCCCGGTGACCAGGACCGCGCTGGTCGAGGGATCCTGTTCGGCCTCGGTCAGTGCGGCGGTGAGTGCGTCGACGAGAGAGGCGTTGAGCGCGTTGCGCTGCCGCGCCCTGTTGAGTACCAGTCTGCGGACCAGCCCGTGCTGCTCGACGCGCAGTGTGGTCGAGGACAGTTCCGTCACGGCGTCGTCCCGGCGGCCTCGCGCAGGTCCTTGCGCAGCTTGGCGCGCTGGATCTTGCCGCTGGCGGTCTTGGGCAGACTCGTCACGATATGCACCCGGCGTGGGTAGGCATGGGCGGCGTAGCGCTCCCGTACGTGGTTCTGCAGCTCGGCGACCAGCTCGTCGGACTCCTCGGCCCCGGTGCGCAGCACGACGAACGCCTCGATCACCTCGCCCCGCACGGGATCCGGCGCGGCGACCACCGCGCATTCGGCCACCGCGGCGTGCTGAGCGAGCACGGACTCCACGTCGAACGGCCCGATCCGGTACCCGGCCATGATGATCACGTCGTCGTCACGGGAGGAGAACCGCAGCGTGCCGTCGGCGTTGCGCACCGCGAGGTCACCGGAGAGGTAGTGGCGCCCGTCGGCGGTGAACCGGTCCGTGGCTTCCCGGCCGACGTAGCCGGCGAACGTCATGAACGGGCTCGTGGAGACGTCGATGGCGAGCAGACCGGGCTCTCCGGCCTCCGCCTCGATGCCGCCGTCTTCCCGCAACACCGTCACCGACCAGCCCGGCAACGCCTTGCCCGTGGTCTGCGGGATCACCGGCACCTCCAGGTCCGGATGGTGAGGGAAGCCGATGGCCATGCCGAGCTCGGTCTGCCCGTAATGGTCGTGCACCTGCAGTCCGAGCGCCGGGACCGCCCACTCGTTGACCTCGGCGGTCAGCGGCTCACCCGCGCTGGACAGCCGTCTCAGGCTCAACCCGGCGGGCACCGGCACATCACCGCTGCGCAACGCCCGGTATACCGTCGGCGCAGCGGCGTAGTCGGTCACCCCGAGATCGGCGAGAGCCCGCCAGGTCGCGGTCACGTCGAACCCGCCGCGCTGCAACACGCTGCGCAGGCCCAGGACCATGGGCGCGACGACAGCGGTGTAGAGCCCATACGCCCAACCCGGGTCGGCGGCGCACCAGAACACGGACTCCTCGCGCACGCCCAGGGCGAATTCGAGATAGGACTGCCATCCCGCGACATAGCGCAGCGGATGTACGACGCCCTTCGGTGCACCGGTGGTACCCGAGGTGAACATGTGCACGAACGCGCCGTCGCCCCCGATCGGAGTGCTCGCCTCGAACGGCTTCACCGCGGCGAGTCGGTCGCCAAGCCGCCGGTCCTCGCGAACCTCGGAACCACCACCGGACACGAGCACCGCCCATGGCCCGTCCGGTACCTTCGCGGCCTGGTCCGCGTCGGCGACGACGACCTTGGCCTGCGCCCCGGACAGCCGCGACGAGACCCCGTCGGTGGCGAACGCGGTGAAAAGGGGGACGTACACCGCGCCTGTCCGCCAGATCCCCAACAGCACCGTCAGAAGATCGGCGCTCTTGCCCATCAGGGTCGCCACCCGGTCACCTCGCCCTACACCGAGCTCGGTCAGCAGCCCGGCGAACCGTTGCGACCGTTCGCGCAGTTCTCCGAAGCTCAGGTCGACGGTGGAGCCGTCCGGCTCGAAGAACGTGAACGCCACCGACTCGCCCGGGTGACGGTCGCACATCAACCATGCCGGGTCGGCGTCGGGCGCCGAGAAGATCTCGACGAGCTCACTTACCCGAGCGCTTACACGCTCGGCGCTCGTAGTCGGCTGCGGCTCCATGCATCCTCCTTCGGGTACGCTTTTGGGTACGAACAGCTCGCGTAACGTACCCGACTCCAAGGTGGGACTCAAGGGGAAGCCTGAAGAGCTCCCACGAGGCCGGCATCTGCCGCCTCACCGCAGCCGGAGGCGAGCCGGCCAGCCGCTGATGGGAGGCGCGAGGGGCTGGTGTCGGCGTACGACCGCATCCGGCTGTGGCGAGATTCTTGTAGCTGGAGATCAGCTGGCGACGGGTCAGTCGGGTTCGGGGTAGCTCCGGGAGGGGTGTGCGATCTGCAGGACTCGTTGCCAGAGCCGGAGCGGTGGACGCGGCGCGTGCCGTTGGCGCAGGCGCTTGCTCTGCGCGCGCGGATCGTGCTGACGTGCGCGAGTCCAGAGGTACCGCGGATCGTCGCGGTCGCCCGCGAGTTGCGGGTGGCCGCTGACACCGTCCGCAAGTGGCGGCGCCGGGGTTCCTGGCGGAGCGGCTGGACGGCTTGGTCGACGAGTCCCGACCGGGCCGGCCGCCCACCATCAGCGTTGATCAGATGGAGGCGGTCGTGGTCACGACGCTGAGGGAGATCCCGAAGCCTGCTGAGCCGCATTACAGTGATGGCCGGTCGCCGTCGTCGAAGTGCTTGCCTCTTGATAAGGCCAGTCAGAGCCAGGAGCGGTCCGTCACGCGGCCGGTCGGTTACCGTGCTCGTCAGTCGGTGACCTGCTCAAACGCGTGCGCGACGGAATAGCTAGATGGTGGGCTCGTCGTACCCCCGTTCGACGAGCATCATCCCTATCGGGAAGTTGTCGCGCCTGGCGCACGGCACCGACATCGCTGGGTGCCCGCTGATTTACCTGGGCGCCGAGACCTGATCCCTGGGCGGGCGGGTAGTTGTGGAGGGAGGCTCGGATGCGCCCTGCCCCGAACTGAGCCCGTCGAGCAGGAGGTCCCCGAGTTCGGAGAAGGCGTCGCCGGCGGTCAGGCCGGTCCTCTCCAGGAGGATCCCCGACTGGACCGCGTCGATGGTGACCGCCACGACCTGGGCGGCGAAATGGCCGTTGAGCGCGCGGAAAACGCCGCTCTGCACGCCCTCCTCGATCAGTTCGTGGACGCGGTGCGCCGCGGCGGCGGAGTTCTTGCGGTAGATCTGCGCCGTCGGCTCGTAGCCGACCATGTCGTCGTAGAAGGCGTGGGAATGCCGGCGCATGGCCGTGCCGACGCCGGCGAGGTAGACCCGGATCCGCTGCCGGGGGTCGGGTTCGGCCTGGACAGCCTGTTCGATCTCGGCTGTCGCGTCCCGGAAGAAGGTGCGGGTGACCGCCAGTACCAGTTGTTCCTTCGTGGAGGCGAGGCTGTACAGCGTCGCCTTGGAGCACCCCAGTCGCTGGGCGAGCTCATCCATGGTCACCGCGGTGAAGCCTTCAGTCAGGATGATCGCCTCGGCCTGGCGCAGCAGCTCGTCCCGCCGACCTGTGTCGACAACCCGTCGGCGCGCCGTTCGGCGCGGGCGTCGGTCGCGTGAGTCAGGTTGGGCCGTCACCGCAGCAGTCTCCCATGAGCGTCCCCGCCTGAAGCGGCGGGTGGTCGTCCGGGCCGGAAGGCCGACCCTTGTGAATGGGAACTAGGGTACTGCATAACGTACCCACAGGCCCCCGTGAGCGACGATCAGACGACCGGCGGCTTCGCCGACGACGGCGCAGCATGTAGCGCTGGGTCTTGCCGCTGGGGGTTTTGGGCAGGGCGTCGATGAAGTGGATCGTGCGCGGGTAGGCGTGGGCGGCGTAGCGGGTCTCGACTGTCCGGGTTCCCCCGCTTGGCCTCGGCGGACAGATCGCCCGACGACGGGAACCGCTCGGCGAGGGCCCCAAGGCCCGCGAGGCGTGTCGGTGGGTGGCGCCTCGCGCGAAACTCCTCAGCGCCGCTGCGGTCGAGGGGCGGCTACAGGCGGGTTGACAGCCGGCACAAACCGGGGCCACGGAGACGACGTCCCGGGTGACCGTCCGGCCGATGCGCACCGGGCCCGGACACTTCGTCGAGGCTCAGCACGGCCGAGCCGTCCGTCACGACCGCAACGGAGAGTCGTGTTTGATGGTGAGGCGGCGGGGCGTCCTCGGGGGTTCTCGAGGATCGCCATACAGACGCGGGCCACGCCCGGCGTGTAGACCATGGAGAGGTCGTCACGGTTGGGGATGGGGTGTTTGGACGCCATCTCGATCTTGCCGCCGAGGTGCATCAGGAACGTACGGTCGGAGACCTTGCCGAGGGTGACGCCCTCGATGTTGCGCAGCTGTTCGGCGATCTCGTCGGCGTGGGCAGGGGAGGTGGCGGCGATGGTGACGTCGACGCCGAGACGGCCGACGTCGGATGAGATGACGTCGAGGGCGGTGACTGAGCGCCCGGCGCCTCCATGGTGGCTGTCAGCTGGGAGACCGCGTTGCCTGCCGCGGGACTTCGAGCCGGATGGTCATCGAGTAGGAGACGCTGGGCGTGCTCGCGGGTAGGGGCCTCATCTGTCCTACGCTGACCGCGCAACATTCGAGCAGCTTCAGCCGAATCACGAACGATGACCGCGCTGGTGCACTCCCGAGGATCATCACAGTCAGAAAATAAGTATGCGGCTGTCTGGCCTCAACCGATCATGGGGGGTGTGGCCGAACCTCTGACGATCAACACCTTGACTTTGCGGCACAGGATTCCGGACGACTGGGCGGCGGATCCCTGGGCCGAAGTACGTCCTCTGATCGACGGCGTGGACGTCCTGGAGGAAGTCCATCCGGAAGGTCTCGGACTCAGCTGCCGACACTGGAGGGGGCCGGCCGAGAGCTGGCCGCTGGCGGTCACGGACGAATCCCGCAGGATCATGATCAGCGAGCCGACATGCACGGCCGGCTGCTGCGGAGCCCTGTACGTGACCATACGCCGCGAGGGCGATCAAGTGATCTGGGACGCCTGGGAAAACACCAGCAACATCACAGCGGTGCCGGCGGAGTTCCGTTTCGACAGCGCCCAGTACGAGGCCGAGCTCGCGCGGGCCGCCGTGGACCGCAGCTGGGAAGAGCCTTTGGACACCGTTGCCCGGCTCCTCGAGCAGACGCTTGCGGACAGCGGCTGGTTCGAGCGGTGGGGCTGCGTTCTTACGAATTGCTGGCCACGACGTGAGGAGCCCGGTCTCCCCGAGGCGCTCACCAGCCCTCAGGGTGTTGATGTCGAATTCCACCAGGTCCGGGAGTCAGGCGAGCGTACAGATCTCTACCGGTACGAGTTGTTCGTCACCAGCGATCACCCCGTGGAGGAGCAGGTACGGCGGCTGACGGACCGCATTCTGGCGGACGACCCGCGGAAGACCGCTGAGAGGGAACGCTGAGGACCAGCTAATGGCGACACGGTCGCGCCAGAGCAAACGTTGCCCGATGCGGCATTGGCTGGACGCGTCGGCCATCTGCTGCTCGTGGTGGCGCTTGAGCGCGTCACGGGCCGCGAGGACGTCGGCTGGGGCGAACTCGCTCCAGTATGCGTGCGTGACGATCGTCCCAGCGGGTTCGACTTCCCGCTCCCGCAGCCGGACGATCTCCGCCGCGTTCTGGGGGGCTCAGCCGGGGGAGGCGGGGCGGGACGCCTGCCGCCAGGCGTTCTCGTGCGCCTCCCACGCGTCCAGCGGTACGGCCGACCACGGCACCCGCTGGTAGACCGACTGCAGCCGGCGTGGACCTGACGACCCCGACCAACCACGAAGAGCCCTCGATCCCGGTCCCCTTCACGCTGGGCCCGGACGCCTACGAGCCGCCGGCCACCTCGCCTGTTCGGAACACACGTATCCGGTGTGGTCGTGGAGTCCGTCGAGCGGACGTCCGGGGTGGTCACGTTTCGTACGTCGTGCCGGACGCTCCCGCTGAGATGTTCGCAGTGCACGTTGCCGTCGTGGCGGGCGCACGGCCGGTATCTGCGGCCGACGGCTGACGCTCCCCTCGGCGCCACTCCGGTCGTGCTCGAGTTTCTGGTACGGCGCTTCAGGTGCACCAACACCGCTTGCCCGGCGGTGACGTTCGCCGAACAGGTGGAGGGCCTGACCAGCCCGCACGCCCGTACACGCCAGTGCTGCGGGCGGCGCTTACATCGATCGCGCTGGTCGTACCGGGCCGGCCCGGGGACCGCCGTCGTCCCGCCCCCGGCGAGGGCGTGCGACGGTCCCCGCGCCTTTCTCAGAGCTGGATGATCGGGCGCATCGCCAGTCCCTCGGTGCCGGCCCAGCCGTTCACCCGCGCCGCGTCGTCGACGGAGACGGTGTCGAGACCGTCGGGCAGGTCGAAGATGAGCGTGCCGCTCAGTTCGGTGCCCTCGCCGGCGACCAGAGTGGCGGTGAAACGGTCGGACTGGTCGTACTCCGCCTCGCCGCCCTCGTCGTTGCCGAAGACGTACAGGCCGGCGTACGCCTTGCCGCCTCCCTCGACGACGACCGGTTCGGTGTCCGGCTCTTCGAGCGTCTCGACGATCGGGGCGTCGTTGCCGGCTTTGAGCCGCACCTGCGGCGCGTCGTTGAGGACGCACGGCGTCCTGGTGTCGTTGGTGACGGTCAGCAGGAAGTGGCGGGGGGTCTCCCCGGAGTCGTCCTGAAGCTCGACCGCTGTGTTGAGCCCGGTGACCTCGCAGTCGGCGTACTCGGTGCTGTTGCCGCCGCCGGTCTCACCGCTGTCCCCGGTCTCCGCGCCCGTCGGGCTGCTGCTGCCGGTCCCGGAGTCGCCCGAGGGCTCGGTGCCCCCGGCCGATGTGGAGCCCGAGGGGGTGGCGGTCGGCGATGCGGCTGCCTTGTCGTCACCCTCGGAGGGCTGGCAGGCGGTGACCGTCAACAGAGCCGCGACCACGGTCGCACCCAGGACGGTGCCACGCAGGCCCCGACGCAATGAACCGGCCCCGACCATTTTCGAGTTCATGCGGTTTCCTCTTCCCCCGTGACCGACTTGGAGTCGGTCGATGCGTAAGCGACATGGCTATTCTTGCCACTTGAGGGGAGCCGGGTCACCGGCATCCCGTGTCTGTTACAGCCCTCGCACGAACCGGCAGCCGTGGCGTGACCATGGCTCCTCGCCCGTGAGAACCGGTGCAGAAGATGAGAGTGCAATGCGCCATGAAGGGCCGGACCAGCAGGATGGTGTTCCAGGGGAGCGCGCAGGAGGTCTTGATGCCGAACGTCTGCTGGCGTCCGGCATCAAGACCTTGAGTGTGTCAGCGGATGAGGTTGGCGACCTGCCCGGACGGCGAGGAGTCGCTCAGGCCGCGTACTCGCCGGTGGCGGTGGCAGTGATCTTGAAGTAGAAGCGGAATTTGACGCCGTTGTTGACGTCGGTGGCGATCACCTTCCACGTGTCCTTCTCGGCGTACTCGTAGTCGTCCTGACAGTAGTTGAGGTCGCCGTTGCTCTTGTAGAAGCAGACCTTGACGTAGCGGTTGCTGTTGGTCTTGATGTTGATGTCGGCGCAGTTGGCCGTGGTCTTGAAGAAGTCCGGCGTCTGACTCGGGAGCGGAACCAGGTGGAAGTCCTCCTTCTTGGTGTAGTTCTTGGCGCTGCCGTAGCAGGACTGGGCGGTCAGTTCGCCCTGCACGGCTGCGCCGGCGCTGGTAGTGGTGGCGGCCAGGCCGCCGCCGGCAAGTGCTCCGGTCATGGCGACGGCGACGAGCTGCTTGCGGAGGGTCATGGTGGTCCTTCCCCGTGTGCCTGAAGCGCGGGTGCCTCAAGGCGTGTTGACGGTCGTGGACGCGGCACGCCGTACGGGATGGCCCGCCGTTTGCCGCGTCCATCAGAGGATGTGCTGTGCCGGAGCCCGCTGGCCAGGGCGATGAGGCAGGTTGGGTGATCACGGGATGCGAAACCCGTTGACCTGCGGAGATGGCGTCTCGGGTGAGGTTGGGGCGGGACGCTGGGCGGCGAGTCGCCGTCGGCGCGGCGGAGGCCGGGAGAGGCAGGAAGGCGGCAAAAAAAGGGGGGGTGGGACGCGGCGTGTGCGCCGTGCTCACGACACATCGGCTCTGGCATGCTGAAGCCAGTTTCAGAGACTCACGGGGGTGGATATGTCTCATTGGAAGGACTTACCCGAGTCACTCGATCCGCGGCTGCGGCAACTCGTCGTACTGCTGCGGGAGCACAAGGACCGCAGCGGACTGAGCATCGCGGCCCTTGCCTCCAGGACGGGATTCAGCAAATCCTCCTGGGACCGTTATCTCAACGGCAGGGCGACGCCTCCGGAGAAGGCCATCGAATCGCTCGCGCAGGCGTGCGACGCGCAGCCCGCGCCCCTCTTGGAACTGCGGGAGCTGGCGGCGGCGCAGCAAGGGGGCCCAGAAACGTCAGGACCGTCGGCCTCGGCCGAATTGGCAGGTCCGCAGGGTGTACGAAGCACGGGAACCACGTGCGTACGCCAGTCTGTGCCGTGGCTGGTCATCATGCTCTCCAGTGTCACCACGGCCCTCGTGATGATGATCGGCCTGATGCTCCTCGCGCCCTGGGAGAACGCGACGCGGGCCGCAGCGCGTAGTGGGAACGGGAAACCGTACACAGGGCAAGTGCACCCAACCTTGGGGGAGTTCGTCTACGAGCCGGGCAAAGAGTACGCCTGTGAGGTCCAGCGGGACTCCGATGACGGTCTGCTGTACGCCAGTTACAGCCGCACACGCACGGAGCTGATCCAACGGGACGCTTCCCGCTGGTCGGTGGTGGAGGCACAGTGCCTGCTGGTTCATCACAGCATCTCGCCTGGGGTCATCGACGGTTCCCTCGGCGAGAACACGGAACGTGCGGTGCGGCGCATACAAGACCGGGCGCGCATCGCTGTGGACGGGATCATCGGCCCGGACACCTGGAAGGTGCTGCGCACATGAGCGACCAGAGCACCCGAGGGCTGGACGGAGAGCGGGAAGTGCCCGCGGAGTGTGTCCGGCTCGCCGTGAGACTGCGTGAGCTGCGCGCTGTCACGGGACTGAGCCTGGCACGTCTGGCGGACAAGACCCCCTACAGCAAGTCCTCATGGGATCGGTACCTCAACGCAAGGGCCATGCCGCCCCGACACGCTGTTGAGCAGTTGTGCGCCTTGGCCGGGAAGCAACCACAACGTCCCGTCGCCCTGTGGGAGTTGGCGGAGGCAGCATGGAGCTGCCGCGCCGGCCGGAGCACGCAGGACGGCGAGCGGGCCGCGCACTGTCAAGACACGGCGTGGGGCATGCCGGAGGGCGTGTCGGCGAGCGCGGTGGCCCCGCTCGCCGACACGAAACGAATCCGCCCGCGTATCTCCTGGCTCTACGTCGGCATCCTCGGCGGAGTGTCCGCACTGGCTGCCGGGCTACTGATCGCCCTGTCCCCCTCCGGCGACGGCCCAGCCGGAAACCGTGCCGCGACGACGGACTTCGCTGCCCCGAGCATCGGCTGCCATGCAGCCTCCTGCACGGGAAAGGGCCCAGAAGACCAGGACTGTTCCACGGCCAAGACGCCGCCTGTTGAGCTGGGAGAACACCGCTTCGCCGGCACAGTCGTCAAAATTCGCCACTCGGAGGTGTGCGAGACGGTGTGGGCCCGCATCGACCGGGGTGTGGTGGGCGATCAGGTAGAGATCGTCGTGCCGGGGAGCCGCGTTCACCAGGTCGTCGTGCAGGACAGATTCGATGAGATGGGCTCGGTGTCGACCCCGATGGCCGCCGCTGCCGACGACATCCTGAGCCGCGTACAGGCTTGCCTGGCACGGAAGGACGAACGGCGCTGCTTTTCCGTAACACCAGACTGAGTGCAGCCTCGCGCATACCGGGGCCTCGTCTGTTTCCTGCACACCATGATCATTCGTAGCGGGTGGGCTCGGAAAGACGACGCTGAATCCGACTCTCAGAGGCCCCGAGACCTTGATCTCTCGTCGACGCGGCAGCAGCCCTCTGAGGGTCTTCGGGGCGGTTCTGCGCAGCCCGTCGTACGCGGCGGAGCTTGATTTGCGGGTGGTGTAGCGCGGCATGGCGATTTCCGAGGTGCTCCACCGTGAGAGGGGTGACGGCACCGACCGAAATGTGCTGCTGGAGCAGTGGGGCAGGGTTCGTGGGCCCGCCGTTCGCCGTAACCCCGCCTGGATCCGCGTGAGAAGAACGCGAGAGGCGAGTGGAAGGAGAACGCCGATGACCGTTGACGACCGCGAGCCCGCCGCGCTGTAGGAGGTGAAGGACCGCAAGGCGTACCTCACGTTGAACTGGCCCGACCGGCTGAACCAGCTCTTGCTTAATCTATCGAATATCGATAGATTCCCATCGCAACTCGATGGGAGAATGGGTCATGGGAAGACTGACAGTGCGTGCGCTGCGCGCCGTGCTCGTGATGATGCTCGCCGGCACCGTGTTCGTGCAGGCATTGATGGTGTGGGCCTTGGCAACCGACCCGGAGGACGGGTCGCTCCCGCTGACCCCGCTGCGCGTGGTCACGATCCTGGGCATGGTGTCGGTACAGGCCGCGTTGGTCTGCGTCTGGCGACTGGTGACGATGGTGCGACGCGGAACTGTGTTCTCCCACGCCGCCTTCCGCTACGTGGACGGCGTGATCGGCGCGATCGTGGCGGCTGCCCTCGTGTGGTTCGCGGTCACGGCCCTCAATGCGCCGGGCCAGCGGGACGACCCGGGCGTCACCGTCATCATGGGCGGGATCGGCATGGCCATTCTGGGGGTCGCGCTCATCGTGCTCGTCCTGCGGATGCTGCTCGCCCAGGCCGTCGCGCGCGACGTCGAAGCGGCGCAGATGAAGGCCGAGCTGGACGAGGTGATCTGATGCCGATCACCGTCGACATCGACGTGATGCTGGCCAGGCGGAAGATGTCCGTGGGCGAGCTCGCGGACCGCGTAGGGATTACGCCCGCCAACCTGGCGGTACTCAAGAACGGCCGCGCCAAGGCAGTGCGCTTCGCGACGCTCGCCGCGCTCTGCGAGGTGCTCGAGTGCCAGCCGGGCGATCTGCTGCGCTGGGAGGCCGAGGGTGCCGCGGGCGGATGAGGCACCCCAGGGCGGGCGTGAAAGTGACGGACGACACGCGACTATGCCAAACCCTGAATAGCCCGCCGTGGAGCGCGCCGGGCGCTATTACGCCGTGCCCATCGGGTGGCGGGCACGGACCGACAACGTCTTCATCCTCAGGGAGAGGGTGAGGGCGTGTGGCGTGCGCATTGAACTCACGCCCGGCGTTCAGCAAGAGGGCAGTTCGTTATGCAATATCCGTTTCCTGATGGGGCTGGGGTAGGGCTACCGGTCGCAGTGCCCGGTGGCCTCGTTGAAGACGGCGAGGATGGGCGACGCAAAATGTCCGACTCGGTCATGTAATCGGTGGTTGCACTCTGTGGCGATCACCGGAGGAGGGGGACCTGGCTCTGCCGTGCATCTGCCGCATGATTCTCTTGGTCCGTGTTGACGCTTTCGGTGCGGCCGTTGTGGTGCGGGGTGGTGATGCCGGCGTCGACAGCGGTGCGATCGAGCTCGTCGAGGCCGTTGGTGAAGGCGTGCAGGTAGGGCAGGTCGGCGGCACGCACGCCGTGATCCACTTCGTGGGTACTGTCTCGTTGCCTGAGGCCGGGGGAGGAGTGCGGTGAACTCCCGGACCGGCTTGGTGAGGGCGGTCACCTCGGGGCAGGCGGCAGTGAGCTTGCCAAGGAGTGCGGCGTTTTTGTCCCGCAGGTTGCCGGGCGGGTGAGGAGAAGGCGGGGCAGGCGCCGTGGGGTGGTGATGGGCCGGTCGCCCTCGGCTCGGCCCTGGGTCGCGGAACAACTGTTTGACGGGGAAGGCCGGGTCTTCCGCACGGCGCCGACGGAGATGTTCCCGGTAGGGGGTGACCAGGGTGGGCCGGCAGCGCGGAGCTCGGCGCAGGTTTTCGGGTTCCCGGGTCCGCTCACGCTTCGTTACCACCGATTGCCTGACAGGGCCGCAGGATTGACAGACCCAACTCCGCCCGATCGCTCACGTGGGGGTCTCCTGAGGTCTCCTGGGGGAGGGCGTTTTGGTGTGGGGCATCGATGTGTCGGCCGCTCCGGGGGGACGGGCCCGGCCGGGCGGTTCGCCGGGGTGCGGACGTGGGTTTCGGCGTGTCGGGTCTGGTCAGGGAAGGAGGAGAATGCGGCCGAGTTGGGACCGACTTTCGAGGAGTCGGTGTGCTGTGGCGGCTTCAGCGAGGGGGAGACGGGCGTGGACGGCCGTGCGCAGTTGTCGGGTCGTCAAGTAGCTGGCCGCCTCGGTCATTTCGCGGCGTGCCTGCTCCGGGTCGGCCGCGCGCCAGGCGAGGAGGGAGAATCCGGTCACGGACTTCAGGGCGAAGAGGCTGGTGGGAGGGATGCCGGCCAGGGCACCGCTCGCGGCGCCGTAGATCACGATCCGGCCGAACGGGGCCAGCAGGTCCAGGCTCTGCTGCAGGGTCTGGCCGCTGACGGAGTCGAGGACGACGTCCACGCCTCGCGGCGCAGCCTTGCGTACCTGTTCGGGCCAGCCGCTGTCGGTGTAGTCGACGGCGATGTCGGCGCCGTATTTGCGGACGAAGTCGAGTTTGGCCGGTGAGCTTGCGGTGGCGATGACCGTGCCGGCACCGAGCAGTTTGGCGAGTTGTACGGCCAGGTGTCCGATGCCGCCCGCAGCGGCATGGATCAGGACCGTCTCACCCGGTGCGAGTCGGCCGGCGCGCAGGGTCCGCAGTGCCACCGGGGCACCCATGGGCAGCATGCTCGCCGCACCGAGGTCGAGTGCGTCGGGTACCGGGGCGAGCCATTGCGTGTCGGTGACGACGTAGTCGGCGAAGGCGTCCTCTGCCAGTCCCGCTGCTCGTTGGCCGACGTGGTGTGTGTCGACGCCGGGTCCGACAGCTTCGACGGTGCCCACCACGTCACCGGTGAGTCTGCCCGGCAGGGAACGCTGGAAGAGCGCTCCGCTGGACGGCCCCCGCCGCCACTTGGTGTCGACGAAGTTGGCTCCGATCGCCTCGACCCGGATGAGTACTTGTCCTGGTCCCGGCGTGGGGATATCGGTCTCCTCCATTGTGAGGACGTCCGGATCGCCGTATTCGTAGTAGCGGACTCGTCGCATGTGGACGCTCCTTGAGGGGCCAGTAGGCAGAGGCATTTACCGCCGGAAGCTAAAGTGGACTACCGGTCAGGTTCTTTCCGACCGTACTGGACCGTCGGTCCAGATGTCCATGCGGAGTGAGGACTCGATGACAGAAGGCCGTCGCGAACGCGCCGACGCGGTACGGAATCGGCACGCGATCCTGCTGGCGACCGAGGAACTCCTGGCGCTGCACCGGCCCGAGCAGATCTCGATGGAGCAGGTTGCAGCCGCAGCGGGCGTCGGCAAGGGCACGGTCTTCCACCGCTTCGGCAGTCGCATGGGCCTCATGCGGGCACTGATGGTGGAACGTGCCCTCGCCCTGCGCGAAGCCGTCACGACAGGGCCGCCTCCACTGGGCCCGGGCGCCCCAGCACGAGACCGACTCCTCGCCTTCCTCGACGCCGTCGTCGGCGTGGTCGCCCGCAACAAGGGACTCCTGGCCGCGCTCGGCCACGCCGCGACGACAGCGCACAAGCCGGAAGAGGATCCACCCGGCGCGCACCCCGTCTACCAGTTCTGGCACGGCCACATCACCGCGCTGATCAGCGAGGAGTGTTCCGACCTGGACGCAGAGGTCCTGGCCCATGTGCTGCTCGGCGCCCTGCAGAGCGACCCGATCCTGCGTCTGCTGGAGCAGGAAGGTGGCCGGCGCCTCGCCGACTCCCTGCGCACCCTGGCAGCCGCCCTGCTTGACGCCTCGGCAACCGCTACCGAGCCGAGAATCGGCCGTCACCCGTAAGCTCCTCCTCCGTGCTCGGTCGGCAACTGCGGCGCGGGCTTGCGAGGGCGACGCCTGATGCGGGAGATCCTCAACGCGATCCCGTATCAGGCCCGGGTCGGCTGCCGGTGGCGTTATCTGCCGCACGACTTTCCGCCGTACACCGCCGTGTACCACTACTTCGGCTAGTGGCGCGATGACCGCACCGATCAGGCCGTCCACGACCTGCTGCGCCGGCAGGTCCGCGGGTCGAGGGGCCGTCACGAGGGCTCGTCCGCGATCGTATGGCCGCCCAGACGGTGCACGCTTCGGTCAATGCACCCGAGGAGGCGACCGGGCTGGATCCGGGCGAGAGGAGCCGGCGCCGCAAGCGGAGACCGGAGTTCCCGTTGGGGACGTCGAAGCACTCGCTTGAGTTCCGGGCCGATGCCGTCGCGCTGTATCACTTGAGCCCCGGGTGGACGTACGCGTCGGTGGCCAAGGACCCTGGGTGTCACCCACGAGACGCTCCGCACGTGGGTGCGGGATGCCGAGCAGGGTGCCCGGCCCGGGGCGGTGGAGGTCACCGTGATGGAGAAGGGGAACCGACCGCTGTGGGCGCGGGTGAAGGAACTCGAGCTCGAGCGGGAGATCCTGCGGAGGGCCGCGAAGTATTTTGCGGCGGAGACCAGTTGGTGAGCAGCTGCTTCCAGTTCGTCGAGGATCACCGTGGCGCCTTCGGCGTCAAGCGGTTGTGCGGAACGGGGGCAGTGAGGCCCGTCTCGCAGTCTTCCGCTGGGCGACCCGCTGCAACACCCGCCAACGGCACTTCCGCATCGGCCAGATCAGCCCGATCACCTACGAACAGCGATCAACTCCGCTGGCCACCGCCGCATGACAACCGGTGTCCACGATCACGGGGAAGGCCCCGCTGCTGGGTCGACCCTGGGGTGTAGTCGGCCGCCGTATCGGGTGGGTGCGGCGGCCGTGGGTGGCATCGGCTCGTGGTTCGAGTCAGCCGGCCCGGAGCAGGGCGTGCAGCTCGGCGGTGTCGATGATGTGGGCCCGCGAGGGGAGGACTTTGTGGAGCAGGACGTTGTGGACTTCGGTGTCTGGGTCGGCGACGCCGTCGGACAGGACGTAGAGCTGGTAGTCGAGGTCGGCCGCGTCGATGACGGTGGACAGGACGACGCCGCTGGTAGTGATGCCGGAGACGACCAGAGTGGTGATGTCACGCTCGCGCAGCTGCTGGTCGAGGTCGGTGGTGGACGTGCCGCCGTAGCGAATCTTGCGCACGGTGATGTCGCCGTCCTGGGGAGCCAGGCGCTCGTGGATGGCGGTGGCAGGGTCTTCGTGGTGCATGACGCGGTGTTGGGCCAGCGGGGCGAAGGACTTGTTGACGGCAGGGATCGCGTCCCAGTCGGCCTCGGTGAAGCCGAGGCGTACGTAGGCGATGGTGCCGCCGTTTGCGCGAACGTCGGCGATGGCCCTTTCTACGCGACTGAGCAGAGCGTTGCGGTCCCCGTCTTCGGGCAGAACGGCCAGGATCGTGGGCTGGTAGTCCATGACGAGAAGTGCGGTGTGCGTGGGGTCAAGTGCGGGGGCAGTGCTCACGCGAGTGTTCTCCTTGCTGGTGGTATGAGCATGGTCGACGCGGACGGGCACCGGCAGACGGCCTGCGGCCTGCGGCCTGCGGGCTTCAGTGGCGAGTTGCGGTGTGTCATGAGTGGCTGCGGGACAGTTCCGGCTCGTGTTGCGACGTCTGGTCGTGTCGGGGAAGCAGGAGCGGGGTGGTCAGGATGAGCAGTCCCGCGACCGTGAGAGCGGTGCGGGGGCTGGTGACGTCGGCGAGCAGCCCGGCGAGCGCGGTGAGGATGGCGATGGACGCCTGTTGGCCGATCGACCAGGCCGAGAGGGTTCGGGCGACGAGATGCTTGGGGGTGTGTTCGAGCCGGTAGGTGGCGAGCACCGGGGTGTACAGGCTCATGTTGATGATGATCGCCAGCTCGACGGCTATCACGGTGACGAGGCCGACGACGCCGGGACGCACGAAGGCCAGGCCGATCAGCCAGATGGCGCGCAGGGTGCCGGCGGTCCGGAAGACCCAGTGCTGGCCGTAGCGGGCCACAACTCGGCGGGCCAGCCGCGAGCCGATGAGTCCGCCGACGCAGGGAGCGGCGAAGGCGAGGCCGTACTGCCAGGGTGAGAACCCGAGCTGGCGAAGGAGGAGCACGGCCAGCAGTGGCTCCGTGGCCATGATCAGACCGGCAACGAGCACTTGGTTGAGGTAGAGCGCTCGCAAGCCGGGATGCCCCATGATGTGTCGCCAGCCGTCAAGCAACGCGCCCGCCCGGGCCGGGCTTTTGCCGGTTGTCTGCGGCGGCGCTTCTTCTCGGCCGCGGATCGCGGTGATGCACAGTGCGGAGAACAGGTAGCTGAGCGCATCGGCCACCACGGTGATGACCGGCCCGAACAGGCCGATCGCCGCCCCGCCCAGCGGTGGCCCGACCGCGATGGAGCTCCAGTTCGTGGACTCGAACCGCGCATTGGCCACGAGCAGGTCATCCGACCGGACGAGGGCCTTGAGGTAGGCGCCACTGGCCGCGTTGAACGCGATCTTGGCTGCGGCGACCACGGCCGAGATCACGAGCAGCTGTACGAAACTGAGCCGCCCGAAGGCGTAGGCGACCGGGATCGTCGCGATGACCGCGAACCGGGTCAGGTCCATCGCGATCATGACCGGACGCTTGCGCCGAAACTCGACCCACGGCGCGAGTGGCAGCGCGATCAGCGCGCCCACCGCGGGCCCCACTGCGGACAGCGCGGACACCTCAGCGGGACTGGCGTGCAACGCCAGCACGGCGATCAGCGGCAATGCACCGAACCCCAGCCCGGACCCGTAGGCGCTCACCGCATATGCCGTCCACAGCCAGCCGAACTGACGGCCCAACGGTCTCCTGCCCACCATGCGCAGAGCTCCCATCCGAACAAACTCACGTTGACCTGTGAGAGCTAAGCGAGCCGCACAACATCAGGTCAAACAACTGCACTGCCAGTTATCCACAACCATCTGTTGTTCAATAAGGTGGATCGTCGTGGATCTCGAAGCAGTACGTACCTTCGTCGCCGTCGCGGAAGCGGGCCAGTTTCAGAAAGCCGCTGCCGACCTGTCGATCACCCAGCAGGCTGTCTCCAAGCGCATCGCCACGCTGGAGCGCAGCCTCGGCGTGCGATTGTTCACCCGTGCCCCCCGCGGCGCCGAGCTCACCATCGACGGGCAGGCGTTCCTGCCCCACGCGCGTGAGCTGTTGCGCGCCGCCGAGCGCGCGGTCGGGTCCGTGCGCCCCGGCCGCCGTCCGCTGCGCGTCGACGTGATCGCTTCGCGCGGCGCGCAGTCGGGTCTGATGCGCGGCTTCCACCGCGCGTACTCCGAGATCGACCTCGACGTGGTGATGCTGTTCGAGATCGAGACGGCCGTCGCCGCCATCCGGTCCGGTGCGATCGATGCGTCCTTCCGCGCTGTCGCCGCGCCCGGCCGGCCCCTTCCCGAGGACATCGAGTCTGTCCGGGTGCTCGACGAGCCGCTCCAGCTCCTCACCGGCCCCGCCCACGCGCTGGCGGGCGCCCGGTCGGTGACCGTCGCTCAGCTCGCCGGGCACCGGATCTGGATGCCCGGCATCGTCCCCGGTACCGAGTGGGGCGCCTACTACAACGACCTCGTCGCCGAGTTCGGCCTCACCATCGAGGCGACCGGCCCCAACTTCGGCTCCGACGCGCTCCTCGACACCATCGCCGACACTCCGGCCCTGGCCACCTTCATGGGCGGGCAGACACGCCTCATCTGGCCCGCCGGCCACGGCCTGCGCCGTATCCCGGTGACCGATCCGACGCCCGTCTACCCGCACTCGCTCCTCTGGCACCGTGACAACCCCCACCCAGCGCTGGCCACCCTCCGCTCCCACCTCGCCGCCACAACGGCCGGCCACGACATCGCCGGAACCTGGGCACCGGCCTGGGTGATTCCGCGCTAACGGCCCCGCCCGCGCGGTCAGCCCTGGCGGGGTGCAGGCGGTCAACGGCGGGCGAGCAGGCTGGTCAGCCGGAGATCGCCTCGGGGGAGGGCTTGAAGTAGCGGCGGACGTTCTCCGGCTTCCTGTGCCGGGACTTTGTCATCAGCATCAGCATCAGCATCAGCATCAGCAGCGACGCGCCCTGCTCGCCGAGGTGGGTGAGGGCAGAGTGGCGGTGCTCGTGCAGGTCCCAGCCCGTCCCCGGGCCACGCAGGGCGGTGTGCTCGTCGAGCAGCGCGCGAGCCTGCCTGTACGACAGGGCGGGCCAGGCCCGTGTCCGGGCACACGTCACGAGGGCTGACGACCTTGCCCGGACCGGTCGGCGGTGAGTGACGAACACCGGCCCGCGGGATCGGCCCTTGAGGAGCCGGGGCAGCAGCCGGGCGGTGCCGGCGTCCCAGTACACGGGCTCCAGTACGCAGTCCCCGCGCGCTTGGCCCCGGCGGCGGACCTTGGCCCGGGCGCCCTTGGCCTTGACCAAGCAGCGGCGCCCGGCGAAGTACAGCTCCTCGATGTTGACGCCGACGTCGCTGGTGAAGTCGGTGACGCTGACGAGGAGCGGGCCGCTCCGGCGACCGCGCATGCCACGGTCGGCGCCCTTCGCCGCGGCACGGTCGCCAAAGGAGTCTCCGACCGGCCCCTGGCACCAGCGGCTCCTCAGCATGGCCCCGGCGTCCAGGACGGATCGCGGCCGAGCAGGGCCAGCAACCGGTCGCCCGGCGGGGCGTCGTCGGGGACGGCGATCCGTCGGCGGAATACGGAACCGGCAGCCCCGCGCCCCTCGTCCGGGACCAGAGGGGCGACGCGCAGCGCGGGTGGTGGTGAGTTCGGGGGCGGGCTCCCACGGGGCGCCGATCGTCACCGCGACGTCCCAGGCGTGCGCCACGTAGTCGAGCAGGTGAAAGCCGATCGCCATCCGTCCGGGGCCAGCGAAGCCCTCGCCCACCTCCGGCAGCACGAACCGCCGCTCCAGCACTTCGTCTTCCGCGAACGCCGTGGTGACCTCGCCCACCGACGCCTCATACGCTCCGGCCGGGTCATCACCGAGGTCGCCGTCGCGTCATGCGGCCCACGGCTTTGCAGGGCGCGCCCCTGGCTGCGCTGTCCCCGCGGCCCCGGCCGCGCCCAAGGGTCCGGTGAGGACACGGGACTCGGTCAGCGACGGCCACCACCGTCTTCTCTCCGCCCACCAGCAGCCCGTTCCGCCCTTCCTGGAGGCCGGACATCTCTGAGGCGAGCGGCAGACCCGTGGGGTGTAGTCGGACTGGACGGAGAGCGCGGCCTCTGCGCAGCCGTCGGCCCTCCCGTAGGGAGGGCGGGAGGGACGGCGCGGCCCCGCCCAGGTGGTAGCACGCGGGCGGGGCCAATGGTGGGGCCTCCACGGGGGTTGGAGGATCACCGCCGTCACAGCATTGCACTGGATTCAGACACGTAACAGGGTTGTGACTGAAATCAGTCGCATTGCTTGGTTGCCAAGGTCGGGACGGTACTGAGCCGCAGCGTGTCCTCGCGGGAACGGGGGCTGCGCAAGAGGCCAAAAAACCCGGGTCGTCGCCCGGCTACGGACTCGTTCCGGGGGTGCGAGCCGCACACCGGGGCAAGGGCATCTGCGTCATCGGCGCCCCATGTCCGAGCGGAAGAGGCACCTCCACCCAGGTTCGATTCCGTCATGCCCGCCCCTTGCTGTACTGGATGAGGTACCACTCGGTGACCTCGTCGGGGGCCAGGTCGACGGCGGTGTCCCGGCCGCGGGCATGTACACGCAGCCGGTAGCTGCCGGGGCCGTTGAACGACAGGACGGGAAGTTCTTCGTCCAGGTCGTTCATCATGCCGCGGACCATGAGCTCGCCCGAGTCGGAGTGCGCGGAGATCTCCACGATTTCCTGCCAGTTACCGCAGTCAGGCGCGGGCTCGGCCTGGTGGAGGACGACGGTGACGTCGACGTCGCCGGTGTGGATACCAGTCATGACAACGGTGACGCCATCGGCGACCTGGAGCAGTCCGTTGTGCCCGCGGGCCAGGTCGGGGCCGGTCGGCCCTTCCTCGTCACTGATGTCGAACTGGTGGTACTGGACCGGGACGCTTCCCTTGCCCCGTTCTACCTCGTCACTCATCCGCGTACGGGGCGAGAGCAGCGGCTTCCTCGACGCTGCGCCGCTGCCACAGTTCGATCACCCTCAGCGACGGGGCAGGGTGGCCACCGCGCTCTCCCAACTGCCGTCCCGCATACGCCAGGCGGACCAGAACCCGACCGGGCCAATGCCGCCCACACACCACCGTGTCGTACGGCTCAGCGACGTCTCCCTTGGCAGAGTGCGCGCCGTCATCATCTCCAAGACGGCGATGACCAGCTGCTGCATCTGCACGAGCCGCTCCTGTGCGAGGCGATGGATGACGCCCGACGCTCCGTGGCGGCCCTCGCCCCCCGGTCCGCGACGCGCACGCCGCCCGCGTCTGGGTGCCGCTCGGCTACCTGAGCTCTTCTTCGGCGTGTTGCAGCACCGGCAGACATGCTGAGCCTCAGGACCGGACAGCAGGGGTGGCCTGATCCAGGCGGCTGCGGAGGGTGGCCGCGAAGTCCTCCGCGCGGGACAGCTGGACGCGCAACTTTTCCACCTGTTCGGCGGCGGCCCGCTCGTAGGTGCGTATGCGCTCCAGGAGGGCCTCGCGCTCGCCGGGGTCGAGAGTGTCGTCATTGTCCAGGCGGTCCGTGGCACCCAGCAGGTCGCGCATCTGCTCCAGGGTGAAGCCCAGCGGCTTCATCCTGCGGATCACCATGAGCCGGGCGACGTCGGTCTCGGTGTAGAGGCGGAAGCCGCCTGGGGAACGTGCGGAGGGGATCACCAGCCCGGTTTCCTCGTAGTGCCGGATGGTGCGCAGGGAGAGTTCGGTCTGCGCGGCGACTTCGCCGATCTGCATGTGCTTGTCGTCCACGCCTGTGATCCTGGCCCTTCCCATCGTGGCGGGCCGCGTTCCGTGCGACCCCACCGATCTCTACTCTAACGTTAGGGTAGAGTTGGTGATGGCGAGGGCGGTCCGGCTGCTCCGCTACTGCCGTTCCGGGGCCGATGGCGCCCCCGGCGAAGATCCAATTCTTGCAGGAGAGAGCGTGCGCGAGTCCATGACGCCGATCGCCGCCGCCTGCCCGTCGTGACCCTTCGCCCCCGGACGTGAGCTGCCCGGCCGCGGGCGCGCCCCGCCCTGCCTTGCGTCCCTCCCTTTGACTTCCGGCCCGCTGTGAGGGTCGTCCGCGGGGTGCCGTCCCGGCCCCCGCTGATCCTTCCCGCACGCCCCGGCCTGTCAGTGGGGTGTGCCTGAACACGACAGGTACGCATCTCCTTGTCTTCTACCGCTGTGACTCCCGCCGCGCGGTTGCGCGGCCTGCGCCCCGACTGGCTGAACAACCCGAAGGTCTGGCGCACCGAGGTCCTGGCCGGCCTGGTCGTCGCCCTGGCCCTGATCCCCGAGGCGATCTCGTTCTCGATCATCGCCGGTGTCGACCCGGCCGTCGGTCTGTTCGCCTCGTTCACCATGGCCGTGACCGTCTCGATCGTCGGCGGCCGGCGGGCGATGATCTCCGCAGCGACCGGCGCCGTCGCACTCGTGATCGCCCCGCTCAACCGCGAGCACGGCTTCGGCTACCTGGTCGCCGCCGTCATCCTGGCCGGCGTCATCCAGGTCGCCCTCGGCGCGCTGGGCGTCGCGAAGCTGATGCGGTTCGTACCCCGCTCGGTGATGGTCGGCTTCGTCAACGCCCTCGCCATCCTGATCTTCATGGCGCAGGTCCCCGAAATGCACGATGTCCCCTGGGCGGTGTACCCGCTGATCATCGGCGGTCTCGCGCTGATGGTCTTCTTCCCGAAGATCACCAAGGTGATCCCGGCCCCGCTCGTCTCCATCGTCATCCTCACCGTCATTACGGCGGCAGCCGGAATCGCCGTGCCAACGGTGGGCGACAAGGGCGACCTGCCGTCCTCCCTGCCCGTACCGGGTCTGCCTGACGTGCCATTCACGATGGCCACCCTGACGACCATCGCCCCCTACGCGCTCGCCATGGCGCTGGTCGGCCTGATGGAGTCCCTGATGACGGCCAAACTGATCGACGACATCACCGACACACACTCCTCCAAGACCCGGGAGTCCATCGGCCAGGGCATCGCCAACATCGTCACAGGCTTCTTCGGCGGCATGGGCGGCTGCGCCATGATCGGCCAGACGATGATCAACGTGAAGGTCTCCGGCGCCCGCACCCGCCTCTCCACCTTCCTCGCCGGCGCGTTCCTGATGGTGCTGTGCATCGTCTTCGGGCCCGTAGTTTCCGACATCCCCATGGCGGCCCTGGTCGCGGTGATGGTGATGGTCTCGTTCGCGACCTTCGACTGGCATTCCATCGCCCCGAAGACGCTCAAGCGGATGCCGGCCGGGGAGATCGCCGTCATGGTCATCACCGTGATCTGCGTGGTCGCCACCTCCAACCTCGCCATCGGCGTCGTCGTCGGCTCCATCACCGCCATGGTCATCTTCGCCAAGCGCGTCGCCCACCTCGCCCACGTCACCCCGGTCACCGACCCCGACGGCACCACTGTGGTGTACTCCGTGACCGGCGAGCTGTTCTTCGCCTCCTCCAACGACCTCGTCGGCCAGTTCGACTACGCGGGCGACCCGAAGAAGGTCATCATCGACCTGTCAGCCGCGCATGTCTGGGACGCCTCCTCGGTCGCCGCCCTCGACGCCATCGAGACCAAGTACGCCCAACGCGGCAAGACGGTGGAGATCATCGGCCTCAACGACCCCAGCGCCGACCTCCACGGCAAGCTCACCGGCGAACTCACCAGCCACTGACCCGCAGCCCCGCGAGACACGAAGGACCCCTCGAATTCGCCGTCGACCGGGGTCCTTCTTCGTTCTCACACTCTGTAGATCAAATAGCTCAACATGCTGAAACCTGACAGGGAAGGATCGGGGGAGGCGGACTGCGACGGAGAGTTCGGCATCAGCCGCGCCCAGGCGTACCGGCTGCTGCACGTCGCCCGATCACTCACAGCGATCCACGGCGCCGTCACCGCCCTCACCGACCCGTCTCGCAACCGAGACGGCGACCCGGAGGCCGCGGCGGGCCACGTTCGACTGCGGCCTGTCCCAGCCCGCTCTGATCGCCCTCTCCGGCCGTACGGACGACGTCGCGGAGCCTTGAACTCCCCGGCGCCCCGCCGCGCTTGCCCACAGCGGCCTTCCAGGCACTCGATGAGCCCATCCGTGCGGGCAGTGGTCCGCCAGGCCGTCCGCGACGTCCGCCCGCCCCGGCCCCCGCCTCCGCCGCCCGCCGATCCGTCGGTGGACCCCACACTCGCCGCACTGCGCGCCGTTGTCGTAGACCTCGGCGCCAGCACCCACACGATCGGTGAGCCGATGCTCGAAGTTGCCCCGGCCTACCTCTCCGACACCGCCGCCACCGACGTCCTCACCAGCTTCACCGCCACCCCCGCCCGCAAACTCACCCCTGGCGAGGAGGACGCCAACCGCGTCCTCGCCATTGAGCGCGCACCGTCCGAGCGTGGCTCGCCCACCTGAAGAACTGGCGCGCGCGTCCTCACCAAGCTCCGCACCGAGTCCGCCCGCGCCACTCAGCCCCTGCGCGTTTTGCCCGTCTTGACGAACCTCGGAGTCAACCGCTGAGCAACACCGCATGGAGTTCCCGGCGTTTGTGCGCGAAGAGAACTCTGACCACGCCAGGGTGATCGTCTGCCCGGCCCGCTCCTGGTTCTTCCGATGCGACACCACCTTCGGTAGCGGTTGCGCACTCTGGCCAAGAGCCCCGAGCGCGGTTTTGACTTGCTGGAACACGGCAACGGTCACGTGAAGGGACATGGACGTGCGCGCACGGGGCATCAACTACGACACAGGGTTCCTCCCAGGGGAAGAACTCTCCCGCAAGAGCTTCACCCCTGAGACGGTCCGGCACGACATGGCGGTGATCTCCGAGGATCTCCGATGTGACGCCGTTCGTATCACCGGACGAGAGCCTGAACGGTTGAGCATCGCTGCCCGACACGCTGCTGACGCGGGCCTTGAGGTCTGGTTCGCCCCCTTTCCTGTGGACCTTCCCCGCGACCAGTTGCTCCCGCTCTTCGCCGACTGCGCCGCTCGGGCCGAAGCCGTACGGGAGGCTGGCGCCGATGTGGTGTTCGTCGCAGGCTGCGAGATCAGCGCGTTCTGCGGCGGCTTCCTCCCGGGCGACACCTACGGCGACCGTATGCGGGCCATGGCCGCCGCCGACATGGAATGGTGGTCCTCCCTCGGACCGGTGCAAGAACGCCTCAACGACTTCCTCTCCCAGATCGCCGCGACCGTCCGTACGCACTTCGGCGGGCAGGTCACCTACGCCTCGGCTCCCTGGGAGTTCGTCGACTGGGGTGCGTTCGACCTCGTCGGCATCGATGCCTACCGGGCCGCCTACAACGCCGACAGCTTCCGGGACGAGCTGCGTGGGCACCTCGCCCACGGCAAGCCCGTCGCGGTGACCGAGTACGGAACCTGCGCGTACCAGGGCGCGGGAGAACGTGGCGGCATGGCCTGGCAGGTGCCGCACGGCGCGGTCCCGGACGAAGACGAGCAGGCGCGCTACCTCACCGAATTGCTGGACATCTTCGAGGAGGAAGGCGTGGACACCGCGCTCTGGTTCACCTTCGCCGGTTACAGCAGGCCCGGGGAGCAGGACCTTGGCTCCTACGGCGTCGTCCGGATGCTCGACGAGAGGCGCTGGGAACCGAAGAAGGTGTTCCATACGATGGCAGCCAGATACCAACGCAGCTGATGTACCAAGACCTCCAGCCCCTGGCAGCACCGCTCTACAACCCCCGATCATCCGTCAGGCCGGGGCTGACGGATGATCTACTGCCCAGACTGCCGATCCTGACCAGCATGAGCACCCCGAACGACCGTCACACCAGCGCTTTGACCTGCGACTTCAAGTTGGCGGAAGCCCGATGTTCCGCACCGCACCGGTGCGCACGCCGCCCGGCCGAACCTTGTCCAGTTTCGTCCGGGCGCGCGTCGTTCCTGGACCAGGTTCGCTACCGGCACGCTTCCCCCTTGTCAGCCTCGGTCCCGACCGCCGATCGGGCCATGGACAAGGGGGTATGTGATGTCAGGGGAAGGGGCCGTCGGTCGCGAACGCGTGGGCTGCAAAGCGCTTGCCCATTCGACGGTACGCGGCGGCGGTGGGGTGAAGGCCGTCGGCCAGGTCATCTGCCTCGTCCGGGCCGAGCAGCTCGCGTCCGTCGAGATAGTGGAGGTGGGGATCGGACGCCTGTCGTGCCGCAGCGATCCGGGCCAGCTCGGCACGGACCACCGCCAGCGACAATGCCCCGCCGGCCACATCGGCCGGGTCGCCCAGGGCAGCGAGCCTCCCGTCCGGGCCGGTCGCGGTCGGGCCGGGGGCCTCCTCCAGGGCTGGACAGCTCACCGGAGAGATCAACAGCAGTGGGGTGTCCGGGTGTCCGTCCCGGATCGTGTCCAGGAATCCGTGTACCGCCGGGCCGAACGTCCGCAGCCGGAAGGCTGACAGGCTCACGATGTTGATGCCCACCTTGAGGCTGATCAGGTCGGCGGGCGTATCGCGGATCGTCCGGGCGACATAGGGATCCAGCAGCGCGTTGCCCGCCTGGCTGAGATTGATCACCTCCACCCCTCCGAGTGCGGCTGCCACCACCGGCCAGGTCCCGGTCGGGCCGTCAGCCTCGATGCAGTGGCTGATGGAACTGCCGTGGTGCACCCAGCGGCGCCGCCCGTCCGGCAGCGGTGCCAGCACGTCGCCGTCAGCGCGCAGTGCCACCAGTTCCGTTGGCGTCTGCTGTGGCAGCCACAACTCGACGCTCTTCATGCCGGCCGGCAGCCCGGCGAACCGTACGGTCCCTGGCTCGCCCGGGATGAGTCGCTGTACGGCCCCGGGGCCCGTCATCCGCAGCACGTTGCCCACCGGCGCCTGCTGACGCCCGGCCAAGGCGCCGTCCACCAGCAACTCCAGCATCCCGGTCGGGCGAGGGTGGGGGTCGCAGTCGAGCTGGCCGGTGGAGGTGAGTACCTCGAACTCCAGTGCGCGCGCATCGGTGCGGAACACCAGCCGCACCCCTGAAGGCATCACGGTCACCCCGTAGACCGACGGGTCCTGGTACTGCTCCTTGGTCCACGCGGGCAACCGGCGCGGCATCACCCCTGCCTGTGTGGTCTCCAGGTCCAGCGCACCCCGTAACTCCACCGGCCCGCCCACCAGTGGAACCGCCCGCATCGCCACCGTCACCGCTCCTGTCCCAGGTCAACGTGTTCCGGTGATGACATCAACCCGGTGCCTGCCGTGACTCATCGACGCCCGCCGAACTCCCAGTCGTGGACCTCGATGTCCGCGTACCGGTCCGCAGCCAGGACGGCTCGTGCCGTCTCCGGATCCGGGGCCTTGAGTAGCACCGCCGTACCCAGCCAGGTGTCGCCGTCGTCGGACAGCAGAGGCCCGTACGCGACCAGCTCGTCCCGGTCGAGCGGCAGGGCAAGGTCGGCGGCCGGGCCCTCGCCGAGACCGAGCACCAGGTACCGGTTGCCACCGGTCAGGCCACCGGGAAAATCCCACATGGTGCGCCCCAGCAAGTTGCGCCACCGGCGCAGCAGCACGTCCCGGTACGCGCCTGCCTGGTAGTTGGGTTCGTCGAAGGCGAACGCGCGGGCGGCGGCGGGATCGGGCAGATCGACGATGTGCACGCTGCCGGTGGGTGTTTCACCATCATCGGCGAAGGTCGGGCCGCGAGCGATCAGCTCCTTCGCGTACCGGTCCATGTAGGACCAGTGCTCCTCCAACAACTCTTCGCGTAACGCGAGGGAGCCGGGCCGATCACGGTGGTAGCAGAAGAACTCCATGACCACTGACCCTTCCCCAGCAAGGGCACAATCTCAACTGGCTTTTGGCGCCCATGACCCCGCACGCGATGAGCGGCGTGACGCATGGTGTGCGGGGCGGTGCACTGCCCGGCGATGGTGCGCACCATCGCCTTCTCCAGGTGCGCGCTACACGATGGTGAGGCGCACGGGGGGCATCGCCGGTGCTGGGTGCGCATCGAGGGCCTGGCCCACCAGCCGACGGCTTCCATGTGCCGGAGGATGTCGTCGATGTCTTCGTGGTCCTGGGTGAGGATCTCTTTGGTGAAGCGGATGACGGCCTGGGCGGTGCCCTTCGCTGTGTCCGGCCCGGCCTGTGCCCAGTTGTGGGTGGTCACGAAGACGCGTCCGACGGCCTGCAGGGCGAAGGAGCCGTCGCACGGCTCCGGATCGGTGCCGCACAGCGCGGTGACCGGGACGACGATCTGCTCGGCGACTTCCACGAGCAGCGCGGCATGGCCGGTTCGGCTGCGGCGAACTCGACGGCGGCCTCGGTGTCGCCGGCCTGGACCGTCCGGAGGTAGTCGAAGGCGCTGATCATCGCGTGCGGGGTCATCGGGGCGAGCTGTGCGGCGGGTTCTGTGATGGATGGCTTCTTCGTTCAGGACTACTGGCGGCGTTGGGCGCAAGATGACGACAAGGTCTGCGCGGGTGGCATGATGACCGGCGGGAAGTGGGGCTGGGAGGTGACCGACACCCAGGCGACCTTCGACTACTCCGGCGGTACGACGGCCAGGAACATGGTCGTCGCCAAGAAGACGTCCGGATCCTGCACGGTCCACGGTGACTCCGGCGGGTCCGGTGTACACCGTCGACAGCAGCGGACGCGCCTACGCCAAGGGCATCATCTCCGGCGGCAGCGGCAGCGGCAGCGGCAGCGGCGGTGGCGGCCTCTTCGACCCGTGCTGGCTGTACTGCACCGACATCGGACTGGCCAACAGCGCCTTTCCCGGCACTGTAGCGAGGTACTGACATGCGCCACACCCTTCTCACCCCCCTGCTGGCGGTGGCCCTGACCGGATGCTCGCTCCTCGGCCCGGACACGACGTGCACCGAAGCCGACGCGGACTCACAGGTCTCCGCCGTGTGGCGGCCCGCTGACTTCGGCGGCCGGGACGCGGCGAGGATACGGCTGTGCGTGGACGGCACCTGCGAGGAGCGGACATCGGGCAGCCCCGACGACCCGTTCGCCTCGCTGGCAGTCCGACTCCCAGACGACATCGGCGCGTCCCCCGTGCCCGTGCGGCTCACCGTGACGTCCGTGAAGAGCGGTGACACGGTCGTCGAGGACAGCACCCGGGCCAAGCTGACGGAGCAGCACCCCAACGGCACGTCCTGCCCGCCCACCACGTGGACGGCGACGTTCCGTGCCCACCCCGACAAGGGCCTCACCTCACCCAAGGGCATGAAGCTCCAGGGCTGAGCCCTCTACCCATGCGCCCGTCCCCCCGGCACCACCGGAGGGACGGGCGCATCGCGTTGGTCTCCCCTCGCATCGTCGGGCGCTCCGACCTCAGCTCAAGGAGGCCCAACACAGGCCCGAAGCCGGTCGGACACGGACCCGCCCGCCAGTGGACTCCTTCAGCTGGGAACGGCACTGCGACATGCTCGACCAGCTCGCCCCGGCCGAGCGCACCCACCTGCTCCGCATTCTCCTCGTCGCCACCCACGTGCTGCCCGAAGGCGACGAGCAACTCGCCGCGCTGGAACGCTGGGTCTCCCGGGCGACCTCGACGCGGTGCGCAAAGCCATCACCGAGCGCATGGAGTGGGCAACCGCCAAGCTGGTCCGCTACGAGAGGCTCCGCCAGCGCCTGCTCGACGGGCGCTCCGAGGAGGCGTACTTCGCTGAAGCCGAACGCATCGGCCCGTACCTCACCCTGCTGCGCGGGATGTCGTTCGAGCGGGAGAACCTCCAGTGGGGGTATCGCGCTCCGCAGGCTCGACCAGCGTGCGGCCGCTCTCCAAACGAACGGCCGACTCGGCGACAAATATGCGTGACGCGGTCAGGGCGTTCGGCAGGAACTGCACAGACCAGCCGAGCCCTTCGCGTGTGAACAAAAGAACGTCGATGTCTACATCACCAGGCCAGAACATACGGCGACCGCCGACGGATTGGCCGTCGGCGGCAACCGAGACTGTGCGCTACCCGCAGGCGGGCGGGAAGATCCTGGCCGACGAGCCGGTGTTCATCGAGAACCTCCGAGGAAAACCCGACCTTCAGGCCGTGGAGGTATCGGACTCCTGCGAAGCAGGGCAGTGGTAGGTCCGTAAAGCCCTGGTCGACCGGGGCTTCAAGAACCAGGTCGTCATGCACGGCGTCGGCCTGGGGACCGATGTCGAGATCGTCGCACGCAACCCGTGGGACAAGGGGTTCGTGCCGCAGCCAAAGCGGTGGATACACCTTCGACATTCCCTGGGCGCTGTCGGCGGTTGTCGAGGACCCGCTCCGCGACGGCCCGCATCGGCTCGCCCGCGCCGGATCCGTCGCACCGCCGGGAGCCCGGGAGCCCGGGAGCCCGAGAGCCCGGGAGCCCGGGAGCCGACCGGGTCTTCAGCACGCTGCACGCTTTGCGCACCCCAGGCGACCGACGTCGCGGAACCATGGAATACGAGTGCTTCGCAACGATCCCTTTCTGAGTCTTCCGGGATTGCCGAATCTGGGGCCGACAGCGCGAGGCCGGCCCGCCCCAGGACTGGACTGCCCTGCCCTCGCGGGGTCACGCGGAAGCAGCCAGGCTGGTCATGAGCCCATACCGGCGGTCTTCCGCCGGACGAAGGAGCTGATCACCATGACGAATCAGGTGGCATTCTCGGACCCTCCGGTCCGGGTGAACGCGCGGATCGACTCGCCACTGTCCCGATGGCTGTGGCTCGTGAAATGGATTCTCGCCATTCCGCACTATGTCGTGCTGTTCTTCCTGTGGATCGCCTTCTCCGTGGTGACCGTGATCGCGTTCTTCGCCATCTTGTTCACCGAGCGTTACCCTCGCGCGCTGTTCGACTTCAACCTGGGAGTGATGCGCTGGAGTTGGCGGGTCTCCTACTACGCGTACGACGCCCTCGGGACCGATCGGTACCCGCCCTTCAGCCTGGGCGAGGAACCGGACTACCCGGCACGGCTGGACATCTCCTACCCTGAGCACCTCTCCCGCGGCCTGGTGCTGGTGAAGTGGTGGCTCCTGGCGATCCCGCACTACCTGGTCGTCGGGTTCTTCCTCGGCGGCGCCCACTTCGGCTGGTGGTCCGGTGGCCTGATCGGCCTGCTGACGGTCATCGCGGCCGTGATCCTGGCCTTCACCGAGAAGTATCCGAAGGACCTGTTCGACCTGATCATCGGGCTCAACCGGTGGGTCCTGCGCGTCTCGGCCTACGCCGCTCTGATGACGGACGCGTACCCGCCGTTCCGCCTGGACCTGGGCGGCCCGGAGAGGACCACTCGGGAAACGCGGGCGTGATCGCCCGCTGTCGGCCGCGTTCCGACTGGACGACCGAGCCACTCGAACGGGCCTTCCGCCCTCCACGCCCACACGTGCAGCGTTCCTGGACTCAAGCGCAGTCGGCCCTTCGCAACCTTCTCCAGGCAGCCCCCGAAGGTGCGGTGCTCCCTGGCGTCGAGCCGGACCATCGCCCTGCGCACACCGGGCACGGGCGGGACATCCCGCTGGCTCGCTGCTCGGTATCGCCCTATTCTGCCTGGTCGTGGCCGTCGCGGTGGCCGCGCTGGCTACGGCTGAGGAAGACACCATCACCGCGCTCACCGTGACCGGGGCGACCCTCACCGCATGCTGTGCGACCGCACCGCGCGCTGTTATTCATGGTGCTGCCGCCGGTCGCCGTCAATGTGCTCATCGGGGTCACTGTCAGCGGCAGCGACCGGTACCCGGACGGGTGTGGCGAATCCTGTGTGCTCATGGTCCGACTCGACGCCAGGGAGCACCTCACCCCCCTTTCAAGGGCGGCCGGCCCCCGTAACGGGCCGAAGGTCCCTACGGGGCGACGCCCGGCCCATCTGACCGGTTCGCATCCGCGGAACGACCGCAATCGGGCCCGGCGCGTGATGCGGCATCGCTTTGTCGACGAGGCCAGAGGCATCCCGGTGTACCCGCACCTACCGATCACCGGCAGTTCGGCCACCGCCTCCGGGCCCGCCTCGGAACCGTCGACACCGGCCACCAGGCAATCGTCACGGCCTCCGCTCCTCTCGTGCGGATCCCATGCGGCTCTCGTCGGGTGGGTCCGCGCGGATCTCGCGTGTCCGTCTTCGCTGGTCCGCCGGGTCCACATGCGCCGTGGAGGGGAATGGGGTACTTCTCGAAAGAGACAACGCATCTCGCTCGGCACGCCGGCGACGTCCGGACCTCCACATATCGGACTCGCTCACCGTCACCCACATGCACCGCCATCCCCAGTTTCGTACGAGACGGAGGCTGCCGCCATGCAACCAGTTGTCACCGTGGGCTTGGACGGCTCACCCGAGAGCCTTGCCGCCGCTCGCTGGGCCGCCGACGAGGCCGAGAAGCGCAAGCTGACCCTGCGTCTGCTGCATGCGTGGCCGCTGCTGGCGCCGGAACCGGCCCTCGTTCCCTCGGAGGTCGACCAGAACTACTGGGCGAAGCGTCTCGTCCACACCGCGCGAGCAGAGCTACAGACCCGCCACCCGGGACTGCTGGTCGTCGGGAGCCTGGTCCCCGACGACGCCCAGAACGCCCTGATCCAGGCTGCTGCGGAGTCGGAGATGACCGTGCTCGGCTCACGGAGGCTGGAGTCGGTGGAAAGCTACTTCCTGGGAGACATCAGTCTGCCCGTCGTCGCACGGGCCCAGCGGCCGGTCATCCTCGTCCGAGCCGATGCCCAGGAGCGGGCCGGGGAGGAAGTGCCCCATAAGACAGCCGCGAGCCGCGTGGTCGTAGCCCTGAAACTGCACGGCTCCTCCGACGAACTGCTGGACTTCGCCTTCCACTCCGCCGCCGCCAGGGGCGTTCCGCTCCTGGCCGTCCACGGGCGGAGCGTGCCGCTCCACGCACGCGTGCCCTGGGGTGTGGACCACGATGTCACCGAGGAACTGACCGGGGACGCGCGAAAGCTGCTGGACAAGGCACTGCACCCCTGGCGCGAGAAGTATCCGCAGGTGGAAGTGGCCGACAGCGTGCGTCTGGCCGGCCACGCCAAGGCCGTCGTGCACGCCGCCGAGGGCGCCGCACTGCTGGTGGTGGGCCGCAGTGCGCACCGCCACGGGCTGGGATCCCACCTGGGCCACGTGGTGCAGGCAGCGCTCCATCACGTGAGTTGCCCGGTGGCCGTCGTCCCCCACGGCTGAGGCCGACCCGGACGGATCACCAGTGCGGTCGGCGCCAAGGCCGACGCGTCCGTGGTCCGGTCAGGGGCGGCCCGACGGCGTGCCTCCGCCGCGCGCTGAGGTCTGCGAGACGTGCTCGGCGATGGCGTCCTTCGGATCCGGTGGCTGTCGCCGTGGCCGCCCAGAAGCGGACCAGGAGCGCCGGCGCGAACGGGCCCGCTGCAGACGGCCGGGCCCGGACAACCGTGTCAGCGACCTCGGCCGATTCCACGGACACGCCTTTTAACGACCACGCCGACGTGTCCTTACGAAGCGATCTCTATCCGCATATCCCAATGAGTGGCCGTGTCGTCCGGGGGACTGGGCGGCCTATCAGTCAAAGCCACACGTACGGCATGAGCGCTTTCAGCCACACCCAGGCCTCTGGGCCTCCCGATCGTACGAAGGCCCGGAATCAACCCTTCAACAAGGTATGGAGCGCTGTATGGCCCGTTCGGCCAAGTCTGTGCTCAAGGTGTCACCCGTTGGGTCGCGCGGCCGGCGGTCTCCCCGACGGCCGAACGCCCTGGTTGTCCGGAGCAGCGCGCCGCCCACGCAACGCACTGGCTCCGAGGCTCAGTCAGGTCTCCGGCAGTACGAGCCAGATCTCGGAGAGGGCGAGGCCGTGCTCGCGACTCACCGCCCCACAGGGGCAGCCCAACGTGGTCCGGCGCCAATCGCAGGTCACGGTCCACGGGCCTTCCTTGCCCCCGCACTCCGGGCAGCCGACGGTTTCGGCTGCCCATACCCCCGGCGCGGGTTTGGTGTGGCGGCGCAATCTACCCGCGTATCGTGCGTGCCAGGGCTCAACCGGCGGTGCGAGCGGGACGGCGCCGGGCACGCTCGTCGCGGCGAGAGCGGTGAACAGTGCGGCCAGGTCGGGGAGCAGGGCTTCGCCCTCTTCGGTCGGCGGCGCCGCGCGTTCTGTCGTCCCCGGCACGGTGCCATACCTCGGAGCCGCCGCCGCAGTGGGTGGATTCGGGGCCATGTGCCAGGGCAACAGGGTGCGGGCGACGGCGGCCAGGAGGGCGGCGGCGGGCGGGCTGACAGCACCGGCGTCGAGGTGATGGACGGTAGTGCGGAGTATGCGTTGAAGCCGTCTGTCTCGGTCAGTCGCCCGGGTCTGTGCCGCTGCGCCCCGCCGGGTCGGGAGCGGAGCGGTGAGGCGGGCCAGGACAGCCACTACCGCCTCGGCGTCCGCTGAGGACAGGCGCCACTCGCCCGCAGCAAGGAACTGCCAGGCATTCCCGGTCTCCAGGGTGAGAGCGCGTGTCAACAGGGAGCTCGATGCTGCTACCGGCCTTCCGTGTACGTGTGCCATGGCATCCCCCTTCTGCCTCACATTGAGTATTGAGTATGGAGGCGTACTCGACGCCGGACGGATCATTCCTGCCCGTCCAGGTCGCGACCGTTCTGATTCCTCTGTGGGGCCGGGTAGCCGACGACCTGGGATTACCTTCAGCACTCACCCGGGCCGATCAGAACGCTCACGGGCCAACCGCAGCGCTCGGTCACACGTCGAGGGGCCCAGTGGCGGGACGCGTTCAGCGGGTGGTGAGGGAAGCCGGGGCGTCCGCGATCGAAGCGGCGCAAGATCAGGTCGAGGGTGTCGTCATCGACGGCTCTCAGGTCGGCGCCCATGGCCGAGACCAGCGGGTAGTGTCCGGCGCCGCTTCTTTCGGCGGAATATCGTCAGCAGAATTGCGGCGCCGCGATCCACACCCTCAGTTCGGGCCGCGGAGCCATCTTTGCGGGTCGCGGAACTGCCTGGCCCCTGCGGTGAACACCACCGCCTCGGCGCGCGTCAGGTGCCGTGCGGCCTCGTCATTCCTGGCCGCTTGCAGATTCACGACAACCGTCTCCGCCCCGGTCTTGGCCAGAGCCGCGGCCTGCGCCGGGTTTCACATGAGACCGGTGATGGTCACCGAAGTGGGCCAGGTTCGAGGTGGCCATCGCCATCTTGTACTTCGGCAGGTCCACGATGAACTGGGTCTCGGATACGACCTGGTTGCGGGTGGCGCCGTAGTGGGAGAGCACCTGTTCGAAGTTGGCGTAGGACTGCTGAAGCTGAGCGTCGAAGTGGTCCGGGTGGAGGAAGTTGCCCTCGTCGTCGTGCGAGAGCTGTCCGGAGACGTAGATCGTGTCGCCGACGTTGATGGCCTGGGCGAAACCGAACTCCTTCTCACCGCAGACGTCATGGCTGTAGGAATCGAGGGCGGTCATGGTGCTACTCGCTGCTGGTGGTGCGGTTGTTGAGTGGGGTGGGAGTTCAGGCGGCCGCGAGCTGGGCTACGGCCTCGGCGACGGGGGTGTCGCCGGAGGTGAGCTCGACGATCACGCGGTTCAGGGCGGGCTCGTGGAGGGTCGCGTCGATGAACGCGGCGACGTCGTCGCGGTGCACGTCGCCGTACTCGATGGCGGGCCCGGCGGTGACGCGGCCGGTGCCGGGGGTGTCCAGGAGGGTTCCCGGGCGGACGATCAGCCAGTCCAGATTCGTGCGCGTCAGGTACACGTCGGCGGTCTTCTTGACCTTGGCGTAGTGCTCGAAGCCCTCACCACCCTCACCGCCGCGCAACGCGTCGGGGAACACCGAGACGAGGACGAAGCGTGATACCCCGGCGAGCGCGGCCGCGTTGGCGGCCTTCTCCAAGCCCTTGCCGTCGATGAGGGTCGTCTTGTCCATCCCCGTACCGTGCGCACCGGCCGAGAAGACCACCGCGTCATGGCCCTGCATCTTCTGCACGAGATCGTCGACCGAGTCGGTGATGAGATCACCGATCACCGGAGTCCCGCCGGCCTCCCGCACGGTCTCTCCTTGACCGGGCCCGCGATGCATGCCGGTCGCCGCGTCCCCGCGGCTGGTGAGGAGCTGAGTGAGGCGACGGCCGACTCCGCCGGCAGCGCCGAGTTGGAACACCTTCATGAATGTTCCCGTCTTTCGAGTGGTGAGGGGGAGGGGTGCGGTGTCCGCCGGTCAGGAAGCGAACACCTGGGAGTCGTCGGCGAACGCCTTGAACTCCAGCGCGTTACCGGCCGGATCGAGGAGGAACATCGTCCACTGCTCGCCCGGCTGCCCCTCGAAGCGCACATGGGGCTCGATCACGAACTCGGTGTTCGCCGTGCGCAGCCGGGCGGCGAGTTCATGGAACCCGGGGATCGTCAGGATCAGCCCGAAGTGCGGCACAGGGACGTCGTGACCATCAACCGGGTTGTGGATCCGCTGCGCGCGGCCCGGCGCCAGGTGCGTGACGAACTGATGGCCACGCAGGTTCCAGTCCACCCACGTGTCCGCGCTGCGGCCCTGCTTCAGGCCGAGCACGTTGCCGTAGAAGCGACGCGCGGCGACCAGGTCGTCGACCGGCACGGCGAGGTGAAACCGGGGAATCGGAGGAACGGTCACGTCACTGCCTTCCTGAGCGGGCCGAACGATCCGACCAGTTGTCTCAATGTTGACATTCGGACAATAGGTGAATGTTAACATGAGGACGTTGTTTGAGGAGGTGCGAGTTTGAGTGAACAGGGCAAGGTAGCGCCCGCGCGCCGCAGGGGGCTGGCCGACGAGGTCGCGGACCGCATCAGGGAAGCGATCTTCAGCGGGGTCTACGATCCCGGCGCACAGCTGCGTGAGGTGGAACTCTCGGGCCTCATGGAGGTCAGCCGCGGCCCGGTCCGCGAGGCGCTCCGGATGCTGGAGCGAGAGGGCCTGGTCCACTGCGCGTGGCATCGAGGCACTACGGTGACCACGCTGTCCGCCGATGACGTCGCCGAGCTGCACAGCCTCCGCGGCGCGCTGGAGGACCTCGCCGTCCGCCGCGTGGTCGAGTACGCCTCCGACGAGGACCTCACCTCGCTCGACAAGGTCACCGCACTGATGGAGCGAGCGGTGGACGAGCACGAAATGGTCCGCCTCGACATTGCCTTCCACGACGCCGTCTTCGCCGCCTCCCGTCACCAGCGCCTGGCCGAGGCGTGGGAAGGCATCCGGTGCCAGGTCCATCTGTTCCTGCTGACCCGGATCATCCGAAGCACCGAGGGCTACCTGACCCGCGTCCCCGAGGAACACCGCGAGCTCGTCACCGCCCTGCGTACCCGCGACACCGAGACCGCCCTGAATCTCTTCGCTGCCCACCGTCGGCGTGCCGTCGACGTGGTCACCGCGAGCCCTGCTCCGGGCTGATCCGCAGGGCGCCTGGTTCTAACGTCTCCACGCAGGCCGTACCTCCGGCAATCCCGACGGCCCCCTATGCCGCCACCGTGAAATTGCGTCCGCCCGGGGGGCGCCCGGCCTAGACCGCACACACAGGTGACCAGAGCCAGCCCGGTCGCTACCTGCATCGATCACGTACTTGACCCCTCGTACTGGAGAAGCGGGTGCGCGACGCCCGGCCCGCGCCCATGCCCACCGATCCGCGCGCGAGAGGCGGGCGTCAATCGCCGCCGTAGGTGCGTAGGGTGGCGCGGATGCGAATAGCTGTGTCCTCCGGCCGGCGTGCCGGTTACCGAAGTTGGCCGGGGCGGATCCTGATCTCGGCGCTGGCGCTGTTGTTCCTCTTCTCCGTCTATGAGGACATGCGGGAACGGATCGTCTTCGACCCGACCTTCGACATGGAGGCCTTCGTCGGGGACTGGGTGCCGGTCTGCTCCGGAGCCCTGGCAGGGGCGATGGCAGTGCTGGCCGCGGTGCGCGATTCCCGATGGGTTCCGCGGGCCGTGCTGGTGGCCTGCGCCGGCACCTTCGTGGCCACGGTGGCCTACCACCTGCTGCCGGTGAACATGGTGACCAGCGAGAGCAGCGGCAGCGAACTCATGGGCCTGCTGGTCCTCCTCGCCGTGGCGGTGCGCCGCTGCACGCCCCGGTGGGCCCCGGTGGTCGTGGCGGCCTTGGGTATCAGCGTGTTCTCCGTCCCGGTGCTGCGGGACTCGGATCCCGGCGACTTCTCCGACAGCACCGTGCTGGAACTGGCCCTGGCCTTCGTCTGCGGCCTGGTGCTGCGCCTCTACGACGTCCAACAGGAACGCACCGGACAACTGGTCCGGCAGGAGGAACGGCTTGCCCTCGCCCGCGACCTGCACGACACCGTCGCCCATCAGGTGACCGCGATCGTGGTGCAGTTGCAGGCCGTGCGCCATGTCACCGGCCGGGGCACCCTCGACCCGCGGATGCTGAACGAGATGCTTGAGGCCGTCGAGTACGCGGGCGGCGAGGCGCTGACGTCGATGCGGCGTCTGGTCGGTTCGATGCGCGGTGACGAAGCCCCGCGGCATCCGGAGAGCCTCGGCGAGGTGCTGACCCGCATCGTGGACGAGGCACGGGCGACGGGACTGCCGATCCGGCTGGACCTCGGACAGGAGCTGCCCAAGGACGTCCCCACGGAGGTCACCGGCGGGCTGAGCCGAGTCCTGCAGGAAGCCCTGACGAACGCCCAGCGCTATGCGCGCGGAGCGCGGTCGGTGGATGTGTCCGCCCGGGTCGCGGCAGGCCACGCCGAACTGGTCGTCGAGGATGACGGACAAGGCTCTCCGTCCGGACACCGCGGCAGCTTCGGGCGGCTCGGCGGCGGCTTCGGCATCATGGGCATGCGGGAGCGGATCGAGCTGCTCGGCGGCGCCTTCGAGGCGGGGTACCGACCCGAAGGCGGGTGGCGTGTCCACGTCTCCGTACCGCTGGACCCCGACGAGGCTTCACGGAACGCCCGTGCACGCGGGCGGCACGCCGTACGATCCGGGTTGCGGCTACGGGAGGGCAGGACGGCATGACCATACGCATCCTGGTCGCGGACGATCAGTATCTGGTGCGGGCCGGGTTCCGCATGGTGCTGTCGGCCGAGTCCGACATGGAGGTGGTGGCCGAGGCCGCCGACGGGGCCTCGGCCCTGTCGCTGGCCCGCGAGACGAGGCCGGACGTGTGTCTCGTGGACATCCGGATGCCTCCGCCCGACGGTCTGGAGGTCACCCGCCGACTGGCCGGCGACGGTCATCCCGGAGCGCCGAAGGTGGTCGTGGTCACCACCTTCGACCTCGACGAATATGTGTACACGGCGCTGTCGAACGGAGCATCGGGCTTCCTCCTCAAGGACGCCGGTCCGGCGCTGCTGACCGAGGCCGTCCGGGCGGCCGTCCGCGGGGACGCCATGGTCGCCCCCCAGATCACCCTCCGTCTGCTGCAGCACTTCACCAAGGCGCGGCGGCGCGGCGCATCCGAGCCGGCCGAACCGCTGACCGACCGCGAGGAGGAGGTCATCCAGGGCATCGCCCGGGGACTGACCAACCCGGAGATCGCCGCCGAGCTGTACATCGCACCCAGCACCGTCAAGACGCATCTGGGGTCGGTCCAGGCGAAGCTGGGCCTGCGCAACAGGGTCGAGGTCGCGGCCTGGGCCTTCCGCTCGGGGCGTGCCGAATAGCGATCGCGCCATAGGAGCGGCCCGGCCGGAGCAGCGGAGCAGCGGTCCGGCGGTCTTTGCGGTCCGGCCGGAGCAGCGGTCCGTCGGTCATTGCGGTCGGGCCGGAACGGCGGTCCCGTGGCGATCTCCCCCGATCGGGGGATGCGGTGCCGGATGTTCGGGGGATCCGCCGGCGGGTGGCCGAGCGGGAGGCTCATGGAGGTCGCCATCAGCGGCGACACCCTCTGCCACGAGGGGCAATCCATCGAGCGTCCACCGAGGATCGGCATGCACGCAAACCTGCCCCCTTCCGCCCCGGAGAGCTACGCGGCCCACGCCACCGACCTGACGAAGGTGTACGGCACGGGGGACACCCGTGTGGTGGCCCTCGACGCGGTCACGGTCGGCTTCGTCCGGAGCCAGTTCACCGCGATCATGGGTCCCTCCGGATCGGGGAAGTCCACCCTGATGCACTGCATGGCCGGTCTTGACTCGCTGTCCTTCGGGTCGGTCCGCCTCGGCGACACGGAGATCGGCTCCCTGAACGACCGTCAGCTCACCCGGCTGCGCCGCGACCGCATCGGCTTCGTCTTCCAGGCGTTCAACCTGCTGCCCACCCTGAGCGCCGTGGAGAACATCACCCTCCCCATGGACATCGCGGGCCGCAAGCCGGAACGGGCCTGGCTGGAGAGCATCATCCAGACCGTCGGCCTGGCCGACCGGCTCGACCACCGGCCCGGCCAGCTATCCGGCGGCCAGCAGCAGCGCGTCGCCGTCGCCCGCGCGCTGGCCGGGCGGCCCGACATCGTCTTCGCAGACGAGCCCACCGGCAACCTGGACTCCCGCAGCGGGGCCGAGATCCTCGAGTTCCTGCGCGGCTCCACGAGCGCGCTGGGCCAGACCGTCGTCATGGTCACCCACGACCCCGTCGCCGCCTCCTACGCGGACCGCGTTGTCTTCCTCGCCGACGGGCGCATCGTCGACGAACTCCACGCGCCCACCGCCGAGGCCGTCCTGGAGCGCATGGGACGCCTGACACCCGCGCACCAGGTCTGACGCCCACGCCGCGCCTGACGTCCGCTCCCCGCGCCTGACGCGCGTACGTCCCGCGCCTGACGCGCGTACGTCCCGCGCCTGACGCGCGTACGTCCCGCGCCTGACGCGCGTCCCGCTCTCCGAGCACCCCTCACCCGGCACCCCCGGAAGGCCGCCCGTGTTCCGCACCGCCTTGCGCAACGTCCTCGCGCACAAAGCCCGCCTGCTGATGACCATGCTCGCCGTTCTGCTCGGCGTCGCCTTCGTCGTGGGCACCCTCGTCTTCACCGACACCGTCGGCAACGCCTACAAGGAGCGCTACCTCACCACCCTGCGCAATGTCTCGGTCCAGGCCACACCGCCGTTCGACGAGAAATCCGGCGAGCCCGGAACCGTGGGGGAGGACACGCTACGGCGTCTGCAACGGCTGCCCGGCGTTGCGTCCGTGACCGGCTCCGTCGAAGGGTTCGCCGCCGTGGCCGCGAAGGACGGCCGCCCCCTCGGCGAGGACAACGTGGCCATGGCGGGCAACTACTTCCCCCAGGCCGACGGCAAGGACAACCGCCACCCGCTGACCACCGGACGCGCCCCCACCGGGCCCGACGAGGTGCTGGTGGACACCAGCACCGCCGACCAGGGCGGCTACAAGGTGGGCGACACCGTCCGGCTGGCCATCGACGGGCCGGTGCTGCACAAGAAACTCGTCGGCATCGTCCGCACCGACGACACCTCCGGCTCCGGCGGCACCTCGGTGTTCTTCGACGACGCCACCGCGCAGAAACTATTGCTGAAGCCGGGTCAGTACGACGGTTTCTCCCTCGTGGCCGAGCGCGGCGCCTCCGAGCAGCGGCTCGCGGCCGAGGCGCGCGACCTGCTGCCCAAAGATTCCGAGATCAGCACGGGGGCGCAGTTGCGAGAGCAGCAGCGGGCCGAGGCCGCCGAGGGGGCGGCCGGGCTCAGCCAGGTGCTGCTCGTCTTCGCGGCCATCGCCCTGTTCGTCGGCATCTTCGTCATCGGCAACACCTTCACCATGCTGGTCACCCAGCGTTCGCGGGAGGTGGCCCTGATGCGGGCCGTCGGCGCCGAACGCCGCCAGGTGACCCGTTCCGTCCTCATCGAGGCCGCCCTGCTGGGGCTGAGCGCGGGGGCCGCGGGTTTCCTCCTCGGTATCGGAGTGGCCATGACCATGCGGCAGCTGTTCGCGTCCACCGGATCCGGCTTCCCCGACGGGCCGTTGATCGTCGCTCCGAGCACCGTGCTGGTCTCGTTCCTGGTGGGCGTCGTCGTCACCATGCTCGCCGCCTATCTGCCGGCCCGCCGCGCCGCCGCCGTGCCTCCCGTGGCCGCCATGTCCGCGCTCCACACACCCCCGCCGGCCCGCAGCCTCCGCAGGCGCAACGCCATCGGTGTCGCCCTGATCGTGATCGGTGTGCTCGGCGTGGTGTTCACGGCGTCCAGCGGCGAGCAGGGCCGCACCATCGTCCTCGTCCCGTCCGCCCTGCTGCTCATCGGCATCATCGTGGTGACCCCGGCGCTCTCCGGCCCGGCCATCGCCCTGGCCGGGCCCCTCCTGCGCCGCTTCGGTGTCCCGGGCACGCTGGCCGCGCGGGGCGCCCGGCGCAATCCCCGGCGCACTGCCTCCACGGCCTCGGCCCTGATGATCGGGCTGTCCATGGTCACCGGCCTCACGGTGGTCGCGGTGTCCGCCACGACATCGCTGCACCAGCGGGCCGAGAACACCGTCACGGCCGACTTCGAGATCTCCTCGAGGAGAGGCGGCTACCTGCCGGCGTCGGTCCATGACACCCTGGCGAAGTCCACGGCCGTCACCTCCTCGAGCCCGCAGCGCCAGAGCGCCGTCCGGATCGGCGGCGACGAGGTGAACCTGACCGGTGTGGACGCCCGGAGCATCGGCGACCTCCTCGACCCGACCTTCGCATCGGGGTCGCTCGCGGCACTGAGCGTGGGCGGCGGCAAGAACCTGCTGATCGACACCTCCACGGCCGACATCTACGGATGGACCATGGGCCAGCGGGTTCCGGTGGTCTACGGCGACGGCAGCCGGGGCACCCTGCGGATCGGCGGCATCTACCACAACGACGAATTCCTCCCGGCCACCATGATGCCGCTCGCCACCCTCCAGCCCCATCTGAAGGAGATCGAGGACACCTCGGTCCTGGTACACACCAAGGACGGCGACGGCGAGACGGTACGGCGGTCCCTGCGGCGCGCCCTCGACCAGAACCCCCTCATCCGGCTGCGGAACACCGACGGCCTGGCCGAGTCCGCCGGTGGCGGGGACATCGCCCTGCTCCTCAACATCCTGTACGGGCTGCTTGCCATGGCTGTGGTGATCGCTGTCCTGGGAGTCGTCAACACCCTCGCGATGTCCGTGTCCGAGCGCACCCGTGAGATCGGGATGCTGCGCGCGGTGGGGCTCCAGCCCGAGCAGACCAAGCGGATGATCCACCTGGAGTCCGTCCTCATCTCGCTGTTCGGGGCTCTTCTGGGCATCGGCGCGGGCATCTTCGTCGGCTGGGCCGCGGGCAGGATCGCCTCCGACAGCATCCAGGGGTACGAGATGGTCATCCCCTGGGGCCGCATGGCCGTGGCCCTCGCGGGCGCCGCACTCGTCGGCGTGGTGGCGGGACTCTGGCCCGCCCGCCGGGCGGCCCGGCTGAACGTCCTCACCGCCCTCAAGGCGGACTGAGGCGCGCGCGACGGCTTGGTACCCGGGGCGGCGGTCGGACTGGTTCCACCGCCGCCACTCGTGCCACCCGGCGCATTCCCCCGAGCGCTCCGGGACTGCCCGCCCGAGCGCTCAGGGGTTGCCGTAGGCCGCCACCATGATGTTCCGCGCCACCTCGTTCATCTCCTGGCCCTTGGCGTCCGTGGAGTTGACGCCGTGGACCAGGGTGCGCGAGCCGTCGCGGGCGGAGGCGATGCCGGTGTGGTGAGACAGATGCGTACAGCTGAAAGAAATTGTGGGTGACCAGGACGACAGCCCGCTCGTCGGCCATCCTTCCCCATGGGCTGGAGGTGAGGCCCGGGGACACTGTCCCCTCTGCAGCCACATACAGATGAACGGTCAACCATCCTCGGATGTTGCGCTGTTGGCACCACGTAGCGCGTGAATTGGGGCACCCCGCTGGTCACGGGCCAGCGGCGGAAAGGGAATCCAGGGCGCACGCGCAGGCGACAGCGGATGTGGTTTGTACTCCAGTTGTAGATCGTGATCTTCGTGCTGGACAGCTACGCAGCAGCACCCGCGGGCAGCACCGGCCGGGGAGCTGTCCTCATGATCCAGTAGCGTCCCGGGACATGACAGCCAACCAGTTCTCGACCTCTACCGAGCGGGAAGCCCTCTGCGGCTTTCTCGACAAGCAGCGCGCCGATCTGCTCAGGAAGGTCGACGGTGTCTCTGACGCGGATGCCCGCATGACTCCGACGGTGAGCTCGTTGTCCTTGATGGGCCTGCTCAAACACTCGGCCCTCTGGGAGCGCAGGTGGTTTCAGATCATCGTGGCGGGACGGGCACTTCCCAATGAGTGGCCCGAAGCGGAGGCCCCGGACTGGAGGGACGAAGACTTCCGTGTCGACGAGCAGGACACGGTGAAGCACTGGACGGCCTTCTTCGAGGAGCAGGTGGCCATCTCACGGGAGATCATCGCAGGCCTATCACTGGAGGCTCCGTGCAGTCGACCCGACCTGGCGGACCGGAATCTGCGCTGGGTCCTGCTCCACCTGATCGAGGAGACTGCCCGGCACGCCGGTCATGCGGACATCATTCGTGAGAACCTCGACGGCAGCCGCGGTATATAGCGCTCCCCCGCAAGCCCGAACGGGCTCATGGGCCTGCCGACGACACGAGTACGGCCACCGTTGATCATCGGTATGTGAAGACTGAAGATCATGCGGTGGCCGCAGGTCACAGGGTAGACCCTGCTCGATGGCAAGAGGCGTTCGAATGCCTGATGGGCCGGATCGCGGGCCGGTTCAAGCGGGTCGAGCCCCGGCGCCGCGGCGATTGGTGCTCGGGCTCCTGTCGGACCTGCCGCGCACGAACTGCTGGACGATCGCCGAGTGGGCCGGGGAGGCCACCCCGGATGCCATGCAACACCTGCTCAGCCGGGCCAAGTGGGACGCCGACGCCGTCCGCGACGAAGTACGCGGATACGTGGTGGAGCACCTGCATGACGAGCGGGCGGTGCTGGTGGTCGACGAGACCGGCGATGTGAAGAAGGGTATCGGCACGGTCGGCGTCCAGCGCCAGTACACCGGTACCGCAGGCAGCAGGCAGAATCGAGAACGCCCAAGTTGCCGTCTACCTGGTCTACGCCGGGCAGAGCGGGTACGCCGCAGTGGACCGGGAGCCGGGAGCGGCAGCATGGCGTCCGGGTTCGACTTGGTCCACGTCGCACTGCGGGCCGCGCTGGAAAAGCGAGGAGCACCCGCAGGGCTCCTGGACAAGAGCTGCTCCAACTGCGTCCACTGGGCGATGCGCTGGCGCGAGCGCGTCCTGGACGTGCTCCACGCCCCCGGCAGCTGATGCCGCCCGCTGCGAACGCCACCTGGCTCCCCGCGCAGCGCCCCCGCGTGCTGCCGGACCCCGGTATCGCTGACCGGGCAGTAATCGATGAGCGCTTCACATAGCGTGATCACGTGCCGGCGTGTCAGGCTGCTGGGTATCTACCTCTCGTCATGTCCATGCTCTGTCGGCGTCGCAGGGAGTTCATCGTGATCGGGGAAGTGCGGCAGTTGGCGTCAGTAGTGGGACGCCGATCGGCTCTGAAGTACGCCGACTTAGGTTTGGTCGCAACGATGCTCAGCGCGTGCGGGGGCGACGAGGGCGGTTCAGGAGTCGCCGGGAACACGATCGAAGCCTTCGCCAAGGGCAAATGGAACCTCACCGCGCAGGGGAGCGAGTGCACCCTCACTGTCGCCGATGGCAAGTGGGACCTGTCGGAAGGAACAGATTCACCCGGCGAGGACGGCCCGCTCACGCGGGAACTGTACGGAACCTACGCTCTCACCGGCGGCGTCCTGGAGGTCTCGGCACAGGAGCGTGAGAACAACGCCGGACCCACGCGCGGGGTCGGGACGCCACTGCCCTCCCAAGTTTCAGACTCGGAGTCCACCACCATCCAGTGGAGCTACGACACCGACCAAAGCCAGGTCCCCATCACCTGGGATGGCAAGAAGCTGGTGCTGGTGTTCAACAACTACGACGGCCCGTTGGTCATCACTGCAAAGCGCCTTTGACGGATACTGGGGCGTATCTCCAAGTCGCCCCGACGTGGCTTCAGGAGCGCAACGTGGGCTGAACTGGCAGCCACCCAGCTCAGCCAGGACTCGTTCTACCCCGACATCACAGGGGCCCAGATGGACGTGCCGAAGAACAAGATCAGTCTGACCGTCCGCGGTATGCGGAGCCTGATCGGCAACGGTCCGATGCACTTCGCCGGCGCCTGGTCGTTCCTGGACGGCGTGAAGGCCGGGGCCATCGTGGCGGCCGACGGCCGAGACTGAACAAGGCTGAAACTCCAGCAAGATCGTTCTCACCGGGATTTCCTGTACGCCAACTACTCACACCCGGGGTGCGATCGAGGTGGTTCCACCATTTCCGCGAGGGCCAATTCGGCATAAAATCAGGGGACTTGCATAGTCAGGAGAAGCAGGAGCCCGCGTGGAGATTGTTGTCCTGGCTTTGTGCGCCGCGACCGCATACGGACTGTTCCGGAAGACCCGAACCGTGCTCCACGCCTGGCGGCTCCCCACCCTGTCCATCAGCATGGATCGGCTGGACGTCTACCAGAAGCAGGCGTTCCAGGAGATCTGCCGAAGATCTCCGAGCCTCGGTACCCGAGTCCGCCTGGCACCTTACTTCGATGAGCGGCACTGGAACCGCGCCGACGCCCTGCTCGTCCTCGCGGAACCCGTCAAACACAAACTCGTACGCATCGAGGGATGGAAGTTCGGTTCCTACGCCCTCACCCGGAAGGGCTGGCGCGAGTACCGGAAGCACTTCATGTGGACAGGGATCAGTGACGAATCCATGCACATAACGGCCTCAGCGGGCGGCTTCGCGGCAGTCAACGTCAACAGTGAAGTTCCCCCCGCGAACTGGACAGCGGGTGTTTACGCTGCCGGGGCGAGGTTCTGCCTGAGCAAGGATCTCGTTTCGAGCGGGGTGACGTACCCGTAGTCGGGGTGTCGACGGAGCCGGCTGCGGTTGTACTCGACCTCGATGTAGCGGAAAACGTCGGCCCGGGCGGCCTTGCGGGTCTCCCACATGGTCGTCCCGATCTCCGCTTTCAGGATGGCGAACCAGCTTTCCGCGGCGGCATTATCGTAACAAGAGCCGACGCGCCCCATCGACTGCCTCATGCGCAACTTGCGTATTTCGCTGCGGAATTCGTCACTCGTGTACTCGCTGCCGCGATCCGTATGCATGACGCAACCCTGCTCCAGGCCGCCACGCCCGGCCGCCATCCGCAAGGCGGCGACCGGCAGCTCGGCGCGGTGGTGGTCGGCCATCGCCCAGCCGACCACCTCCCGCGTCGCGAGATCGATACAGGTCGCCAGATACAACTTCCCTTCCAGCGTGCTGAGTTCAGTCATGTCGCCGACGAGCCGTATCCCGGGCCGGGGCGCGGTGAAGTCCCGGCCGATCAGGTCGAGCGCGAACACCGCCCGCTTCGCCTGCCGGGTCAGGCCCCGCCGCCGACGGCGGGTGATCCCGACGATCCGGTGCTTGCGCATCAGCCGCTCGACCTTCTTGGAGTTCACCACCCGCCCGGCCCGCCGCAGGGCGGCGTGGATCCGCGGGGCCCCGTAGGCGCCGCGAGATCCGGCGTGAAGCACCCGGATCTCGCCCACCAGCACCTCCTCGGCCCGCTCCCGCACCGACCGGGCCGGCCGTGACGCCCTGTGCGCGTAGTAGGTGGAACGGGGCACTCCCAGCACACGGCACAGAAACGCAACGCTGTGACCTGCAGGATTACCCTCCGATGCCTTCTCCGCATCGATGAAACGACACCGTGCCACGGTGTCTACCTCATCTTGTCCTGAGCGAAGAAGGCGGTCGCTTTTCCCAGAACCTCGATCGTGGCCTCCTGCTCGCGAACCTTCCGCCGCAGCCGGACCAACTCCTCACGCTCCGCAGTGGTCAAAGCCCCGGCGGGTCCCTCACCGCGGTCGACCTTCGCCTGCTTCACCCACCCGCGCAGCCCTTCGGGACTCACGCCCAGATCCCTCGCGACCTCGGTGACCGTCTTCTCCGAGGACAACGCCAAGGCGACCGCGTCCCGCTTGAACTCGGCCGTGTACCGCTTACTCATGTTGCTCTTGCTGCTCACTACCTGTGACTGCTTCCTCCGGGACCATCCGTCCCAGTATCAAGCTGTCCGGCTGGCAGGGGGAACCTCACCGCCCGCCGTCGACGACCCGTCGGGCAGTCACAAGCTGATGCGATAGTTTCTGAATCATGACCATTCGTGTGAAGCGGGCGTTCAAGTACCGCTTCTACCCGGACGATGCGCAGGCGGCGGAGCTGTCGCGGACGTTCGGGTGCGTGCGCAAGGTCTACAACCTGGCCCTGGAAGCCCGGACCATCGCGTGGTTCCAGCGCCGGGAGCGGGTCAACTACAACGCGACCTCGGCGATGCTCACCGCGTGGAAGAAGACCGAGGAACTCGCCTACCTCTCCGAGGTGTCCTCGGTGCCGTTGCAGCAGTGCCTGCGGCATCTGCAGGGCGCGTTCACCCACTTCTTCGAGGGGCGGGCGAAGTACCCGCGGTTCAAGTCGCGCAAGAGGTCCCGGCGTTCGGCGGAGTACACCAGCTCGGCGTTCCGTTACCGCGAAGGCCGGCTTACGCTCGCCAAGATGCGCGAGCCGCTGGCCATCGTGTGGTCGCGTCCGCTGCCCGAGGGTGCGGTCCCGTCCACGGTGACCGTGTCCCGGGACGCGGCGGGGCGCTGGTTCGTCTCCCTGCTCTGAGACGACACGATCCCCCCGGCACCGGACGCCACGGCCGCGGTCGGCATCGACGCGGGCATCACCTCACCCTCCCGCCCCCGTCCCGGTGGTACGACTGGCCCTCTGGCCCGAGGGCCGACCGCGGTGTAGGGGGCGTCGAACCCGAACATCACCCCCCAACGGGCCGGAATTGTGTCGCCCCCGCATCACGGCAGCCTCTTCCGGAATCACCGGGGGAGGGAATCGCGACCTTTTGGGGGCGGGGGCGGACGCCGCCGCATGGCCGGTCGCTACGGCTGCCTCAGCCCGAACAGCAACTCGTCGGGTGGATCGCCGAACCCCGCGGCCGGATCCATTGGGCGGCGGCTTGCGTTCACCGTCTTTTCCTCGGAAACAGATGTTGGGCATTGGCTGTCGTCAGGGAACGCCACGTGGTTCCTTCCACCGGTGACTCGGCCGTGTCGATCGCCGCGATGTGGGCGTCGGCCAGTGGGGGAGGCGTCCAGCAGTAGTCGCTGCCGAAGAGCACGCGGTCCGGATCGACGAGGTTCAGCAGGGCGGGAACCTGGCGTGGGAAGGCTGTGCCGGCCATGTCGTAGTACAGGCCGCGTAGTTGTTGCACGGCATCGGGGGCGGGCGGTTCCTGGGTGGGCAGGAACAGCCGCATGAACTCGTTGATGCGGTCGGCCAGGACGGGAATCGCGCCGCCGCAGTGCGGGACGATCACCCGCAGGTTCGGATGACGCGTCAGGACGCCCGCCATCACCAGGTCGGTGACCGTGCGGGCGGTGTCGAAGATGTACTCGACCATCGGCCGTGGTCTGCCGAGCGCCGATTGTTCCCAGCACACCGGTGAGGTGGGGTGCAGGAAGACCACGGCCTGCCGGCGGTCGAGTTCCGCGAAGACGGGGTCGAGGCGCTGGTCGCCCAGGTACACACCGTGCGTATGCGTCAGCAACGCCACGCCGTCGGCGCCGAGTTCGTCGAAGGCGAAGGTGATCTCCTCCAACGCGCCGTCCACGTCCGGAAGCGGTAGCGACACGAAGTTACCGAAGCGGCCCGCATGGTCCCGGGTCAGTTCGGCGGTGTACTCGTTGACGTGCCGGGCCAGGAGGCGGGCCGCCTTGTCGTCGCCGAAGTGCACGCCGGGGGAGGACATGGACAGCATGGCGGTGTCGATGCCGTTGCGGTCCATCAGGTCGAGGTGCGCTTGCACGGACCATGACGGCCAGGCTCCCATGCCGTCGGGGTGGGTGTGGCCCGCGGCTGTCGCCTGCTGGACGTAGAAGTCGGGCAGGAGGTGGGCGTGGACGTCGATGAGGCCGGAGGACATGACGGGGATCCCTTCTCGTCGGTTTGGGGCGAGGGCGCGGCTGGGCGCCGAGCACGGCTCACTCCACCTGTTCGCGTCCGGCCAGCCGCACCTCTTCGTTGTCCAGGGCGGCCTGAAGTCGGCGCAGCACGGTGTCGTCGATGTGCCGTTCGTCGCGCAGGCGGACGACGGTTGCGCGTTTGTGGGCGATGAGGGCGAGGCGGAGGTCGGTGTAGTGGCGGTTGTGGAGCAGGGCCAGTTCTCCTTCGGCGCCCGCGTCTTTGGCCCTGACGGTCGCCAGGTGGGCTTCGTACTCCTGGCGCAGCCACTCCGTGACCTTCGGGGTGGTGCCCAGTTCGTCGGCGAGTTGCGGGAGCGCCTGGATGGCTTCCTTGGTTGCTGTGGTGTCGGCGAGGACCTCCTCCTCGTCGACGGAGGTGTCGCGTGGCAGTCGGGCCCAGCGCACCACGGCCGGCAGCAGCAGTCCCTGCACCACGAGTGTCACGACGATGACGCCGGAGGTGACGAAGACGATGAAGGCACGGTCGGGGAAGGGCGCACCCGAGTCGAGGACCTCCGGTACGGAGAGCGCCACGGCGAGCGACACCGCGCCACGGAAGCCCGCGAACCCGCTGACGACACGGGCCCGGTGACTGATTTCCCGCATCCGCTGCTCGGGGCGCCGGTTGATCAGGCGGATCAGGTAGGCGGAGGAGAACAGGAACGCGAACCGGACCGCGACCAGCACCACGCTGATCACTCCGATCGCGATCAGGGCGTCCTGGAGGTCGGACCGGTTCAGGTGGCGCAGCGCGTACTGGAGTTCCACTCCGACCAGGACGAAAAGGGTGCCGTTGATGATGAAGGTGAGCAGCGGCCAGAAAGCCAGGGCCTGGCGGCGGTGCTCGGCGCGGATGAGGCTCGGCGCCACCTGGGCCATGATCAGCCCGCTCACGACGACCGCGAGGACGCCTGAGGCGTGGATCACTTCAGCGAGCAGATACGCCGTGAAAGGGGCAAGGATCATGACGAGATTGCCCAGCAGGGGATCGTCCAGGCGTCGCCGCAGGTTCATGTTGACCCAGGCGACCGCCACACCGACCGCGGCCCCTCCGCCGTAGGCCAGGAGGAACAGCGCTCCGACATGCGGAAGGGTGAGGTGTTCCTCACCGACGGTGATGCCGACCGCCAGGCCGAAGATGACCAGCGCCGTGCCGTCGTTGACGAGGCTTTCGGCACGCAGCACCGTGACCTGACGGCGCGGCAGCGAGCGCGCCAGGACGCCCACTGCCGTGGCGTCGGTGGGAGCCACGGCCGCACCCAGCGCCCACGCCGGCCCCCACGGCAGCCCGAGGGCGTGACCGGCGACCGCGACGGCGCCCGCGGTGAGGATCACCAGGACCGTGCTGAGCAGCGCGATTCCGCGCAGGTTGGTACGGATCTCCCGCATGGACGTGGTGAGGCTCTCCCAGTACAGCAACACCGGCAGGAAGAGCAGCAGCACCACTTCCGGGGGAAGCTGTGTCTGGCGCACGGCGGGGACCAGCCCGACCAGGGCACCCACGACGAGCAGCACCACGGGCGGTGCGACGCCCAGGCGCTGCGCGACGAACTGGCCGACCAGCACGGCCACGCCCAGGAGTACGACGAGTTCGAGACCGATCATGGGGCTTGCTCCTGGGTCGGGCGGGCTACTGGAGGGAGTCCAGTGGCCTCCACCGGGCGCGTCCTGCTCATCTGGGCACCAGCTTCAGGGTCGTAGGGCGTGCCGCGACCAGGGGATTGATGTACGCGTCGCCGAAGCGGCCGTACTTGGTGCGGTACGCGGTGTCGATGCGGTCGTTGATCTGGGAGTCCGCCACGTCGGCGAAGGTGACGTCCTTGTCGACGCCGCCGGATCGGATGTGCCCCTGATGGAGCGTGCGGGCCGTGCGCCACCACCCGCCGTCCGTACCCCGGAAGGAGCGGACGTACAGGGCGTCACCCTCGCGGACGACCCAGATCGGCACGGGCCGGCGCAGGGTGCCGTCACGGCGGAGCGGCGCCACCTCCAGTTCGTCGGCCCCGGCGATGCGGTCGAGCTCGTCGCTCGTCCATGTCGTCATCGGTGTGCTCCGATCTCCTGGTGATCCTGCGAGGCCGCGAAGCGGCTCGTCACGATCGTCGACCGGCCGCGGCAGCTGGACCTGTGGTCGGGCGGCAATGGTGGTGAGAGGCTCACCGAGGTAGGTCCGGGTGATGCCGAGCGAGTCCTCGAAGACGCGGTAGTCGGTGATCAGGGCGTCGGCCACGGTGAAACGCAGGATCATCTCGCTTTCGATCACCTGTCCCGAGGGATGGAACCGGGAGGCGTACCGGCCCGGTGCCAGGACCTGTCCGTCGGCCTCCACCATGGTCCGCAGCTCGAACGCGAGCGGCTCGACGGCGGCGAAGAACGCGGCGAGGGACTGCCGGATCTCCTCCGGCCCGGTGCGGCACCCGGCCCAGGGCGTCAGTGCCGGGTCGCCCGGGATCGTCCACGTCGCGTCGGGAGCGAAGTGGGAGAGGATCCGCTCCAAGTCGCGTGTGCCGAGGGCATCGAAGAACGCCTGGACGGCGGCGATCGCCTCGCTGGCCATGACTGTCGGTCCGTTCTGCCGGGTGGCGGCGATGGGAGGCGCCGCCGCTGATTGGTGCCGGCGGTGGTGGGCGCGGCTGATCCCGCGCCCACCACCGCCGGGCTTCAGGTCACGGACGGAGCAGCGTCTTGATGGCGCGGCGTTCGTCCATGGCCTTGTAGCCTTCTGCGGCCTCGTCCAGGGGCAGGGTGAGGTCGAAGACCTTGCCCGGGTTGATGCGGCCGCTGAAGACACGCTCGATGAGGTCGGGAAGGTAGGCGCGCACGGGGGCGGGGCCACCGCGCAGCCCGACGTGGGAGAAGAAGAGCTGCTGGCCGTCGATCTGCACGTCGTGCGGCATACCGACGAAGCCGACGTTGCCGCCCGGGCGCGTGGACTGCAGGGCCTGGTGCATCGACTCCTGGGTGCCGACGCACTCGAGGACCGAGTCCGCGCCGATGCCGTTCGTCAGTTCCTTGACGCGGGCGATGCCTTCCTCGCCGCGCTCGGTGACGATGTCGGTGGCGCCGAACTCCAGGGCCAGCTTCTGCCGGGAGGCGTGCCGGCTCATGGCGATGACGCGTTCGGCGCCCAGTTCCTTCGCGGCGATGACGCCGGACAGGCCCACCGCGCCGTCCCCGACGACCACAGCCGTCGAACCCGGTTTGACCTCGGCCGCCTTGGCGGCGTACCAGCCGGTGCCCATGACGTCGGACAGGGCCAGCAGGTCCGGGATCAGCTCCTCGGCCGGCTGCTCCGGCACGGTGACCAGGGTGCCGTCGGCGAGGGGGATGCGGACGTACTCGGCCTGGGCCCCGTTCACCCACTGCGCGTGCTGACACGATGTCTGGTAGCCGAACTGACAGATCGGGCAGGTGTTGTCGGAGGCGACGAAGGAGCCGATGACGAACTGGCCCGGCCTGACGCTTGATACGTCGCTGCCGACCTCCTCGACGATGCCGACGTACTCGTGGCCGATCGGCTGCGGCTCAACAACCGGCAGGACACCCCGATAGCTCCACAGATCGGAGCCGCACACGCAGGCGGCGACCGTACGGATGACCGCGTCCGTCGGTGCCGTGATCCCTGGCTCGGGAGCGTTCTCCACCCGGATGTCACCGGGTGCGTGAATGACGGTTGCTCTCATGATGCCTTCTCAGCTCTTGTCGGGTCTGTCGTGGTGTCAGAGGCGGGTACGGGTCCTGGCGCGCGGGCCGTGGTAGTCGTCGGTCCGCGACGTGCTCGAGCCAGGTGACGTCGTCCGTCTCCCACAGCGCGAGATGGACCATGAAGTGGTCGGCGCGGCCCCGTGCCAGTGCTCCTCACCCGAGGGTGTGTGGATGACGTCGCCGGTGAACCACTCGGCAGGGAGCTTCATGGTGGGAGGCCGCTTCAGCAGTTCCGCCGGCCCGTGTGGCGGCGATGTGTGGGGGAGCCCGCGATGTGGGGGTGCGTGCGGGCGGAGGAGCCCTCAGCTGGACTGGCCGGACTTCTCCACGGTCTCCTTGAGCTGGGTCATCGCGGTCATGGCGTTGGGCCATCCGGCGTAGAAGGCCAGATGCGTGATGGCCTCGACCAGTTCGTCCTTGGTCACGCCGTTCTCCAGTGCCTTGCCGAGGTGGAAGCCGAGCTGGTCGGTTCGGTACAAGGCGGCGAGAGCGGTGACGGTGACCAGACTGCGGTCGCGCGGGGACAGTCCCGGCCGCTCCCAGATGTCGCCGAACAGGACGGTGTCGGTCAGCTCCGCGAGCTTGGGAGCGAGCTCCTGGATGGCCGGCGGCGCGAACTTCTTCCGTTCGGACATGGGTGGTGCTCCTTGCGTGTGTGGGGGGATTCAGGCTGCCCGGCCTTCGACCGGGGGTGGGGACGGGTGCTCACCGAAGAACGAGGTGAGCTTGGCGAGGGCGGGGAAACGTCTTCGTCCTTGTCGTAAAGGTCGAAGTGGGAGCGCCGTCGATCCAGAACAACTCCTTCGGTTCCCCCGGCCCGTTCGACGGTCCTTCGCCTGAAGTGGGCCGTGGCGGCCTCGCTGACCGCGACCATCAGCAGCGGGCGCGGAGCGAGGCTTTCGATGCTGGCGAGGAGCCGTGCTGGGCGTCTGGTGGACACTGCGCAGCATCCACGCGTTCTCGGACCGCAGGTGCGCACTTCGTGCGGCGCGGCGGTAGTACTCGTACCGCTGCCGGAGGTGGTCCGGCGTCGTCGCGTCGACTTCCTCGGGCACGATGTGTTCGAGGAGGGTGGGCTCGCCGCGAGCCTCGTCCGTACGCAGGAGGCCTGCGCGGGCGAGGGGATCGCGGAAGACGGCCGGGCCTTGACCGCCGCCGAACCCGTCGCGCAGCAGGCTGCCGATGCAGGCGGCGCTGACCGTGCCGACGGCCCTGATGCGCTGGTCACCGATGGCGGCGTACAACGCGTGGCCGCCGCCGGTGGAGATGCCCAGCGCACCGATGCAGTCGGGGCCGACGTCCTTCTGGGCGCTGAGGTAGCTGACGGCGTCCTGGATGTCCTCGGCTCGCTGGACGGGGTTCTCCAGGAAACGGGGTTCGCCTTCACTCGTGCCCTGGTGGGCGGTGTCGAAGGCGAGGACGGTGAAGCCGTGCTCGGTCAGTCGCCGGGCGTGGAGCCCCGCGGTCTGCTCCTTCACCCCACCCCACGGGCGGATGACCACGATCGCGGCCAGCGGGTGTCCGACGCGGGCGTCGGGCGTGTGAAGGTGACCGGCCGGCGTCAGGCCGTTGCTGACGAAGGTGACATCCGTCCGCACTGTTTTTCTCGCCTCCTCCGCCTGCAGCATGGAAATACGGGATATCGGTGACGTGCGGAAAGTAATTCTGTCCCGGGGGCTGGGCGTCCCGCTTGTTCGGGTGGATGCTCTCCGCAGACCGATTCTGGTCGCCGAACACGCCATCGAGCGTGCCGCCTTTGAAGGAATCAGCAAAGGGGAGAATTCCATCCTCGGCATCCCTTATCCAGGGGAGAGATTCTTACCCCCCTCGTACAGACCGAGCGGTGCGAGACTCGCTGACATGACCAGCGACGCGCATCTGAACGGGCTGGGAGAATTCCTCAAGGTGCGGAGGGCGGAGTTGACCCCGCGCACCGTCGGTCTGCCCGACACCGGTGGTCGGCGTGTACCTGGCCTGCGCAGGGAGGAGGTTGCCCTGCTCGCCGCCATCAGCGTCGACTACTACACACGGCTGGAACAGGGCCGCATCCAGCCGTCAGCGTCAGTGCTGGCCGCTCTCGCCCATGTCCTGCATCTGGATGATCACCAGCGTGACCACCTGTTCGAGCTGGCCGGCCGGCAGAGGGCGCGACACCGTCGCCCGGCCGTACAGAAGGCGCACCCGCAGTTGTGCCGCCTACTCGACGATCTCTCCGTGAGCCCCGGCGTGGTGATCGGCCGCAGTATGGACATTCTGGCGTGGAATCCGCTCGCCGCCGCCCTGGTGACCGATTTCGCGAAGGTGCCGGAAGACAAGCGGAACTGCGTCCGGATCCTCTTCGAGGATCCGTCCATGCGGACGCTGTACGCGGACTGGCGGGCCGTTGCCCGTGGCTGCGTGTCCCATCTGCGCATGATGGCCGCCAAATACCCGGACGATCCGCGGCTGACCAGTCTGGTCGGCGAACTATCCGTGCAGGACAGGGACTTCGGGCAGTGGTGGGGAAGCCGTCACATGCCGTCGCGCAGGCTGGGCATGAAGAGGTTCCACCACCCCGTCGTCGGCGAACTCGTCCTCGACTGGGACACCTTCACCTGCGGCAGCGATCCCCATCAGGAACTCGTCGTCTGGACAGCGGAACCCGGCACGCCGTCGTACGACGGGCTGCGTGACCTCGCCTCACGGGCCTCCGGTCAACTCGGCGGGCCCGCCGGCCGGGCCGGTCGACCGGTCTGATCCGGCGCCGCGCACTCGGGAGGAACAAGGTGAATTACCGAACCTGGGAAAAAACTCTCCCCCTCATTTCTCGGGTGAATGCTGCGACACTGACTGCTATGTACAGCGAAGCGCATTTGTCTGAACTGGGAGAATTCCTCAAGAAGCGCCGAGCCCAACTCAGCCCGCGGACCGTGGGCTTGCCCGAGTCCGGCACACCTCGGCGCGTGCCGGGCCTGCGCCGTGAGGAGGTCGCCCGACTTGCGGGGATCAGCGCGTACTCCTACGCGCGGTTGGAGCAGGGGCGCGCCCCTGTGCCGAGGTCGGTGCTCACTGCTCTGGTCCGTGTCCTGCACCTTGATGACAACCAGCGCGACCACCTGTTCGAGCTGGCCGCGAGCGGCGGGTATGAACCGCGCCGCCGACCGGCGCAGAAGGTCCACCCGCAGCTCAGACGCATCCTGGACGAGCTGACAGCGACTCCCGCGCTCGTCCTGGGCCGACACCTGGACATCCTCGCCTGGAACCCTCTGGCCGCCGCTCTGCTCACCGACTTCGACCGGATCCCCGACAAGAAGCGCAACTACGCCCGGCTGCTCTTCACCGACCCCGCCTTCCGGGAGCTCTGCCTCGATTGGAGGACGAGCGCTCGGACCTGCGTCGCCCACCTGCGCCTGGAGGCCGCAAGGCGCCCTGACGATCCCGGTTTGGCCGCACTCGTCGGCGAGCTCTCGGTGGCCGACACCGACTTCCGCCAGTGGTGGGCCGGCCGTCAGATGATTGGCCTGCGAATGGGCACCAAGAGGCTGCGACACCCGCTCGTCGGCGACCTCACCCTCGACTGGGACAGCCTGACCTGCACAGCCGACCCCGCACAGAAGCTGGTGATCTCGACCGCCGCGCCCGGGACCCCGTCCCATGACGGACTCCTCTTCCTCGCGTCGTGGAATGCGGACCCGAATCAGTCGGCACGTGATGCGGCAGCCTGACCGCGACGGGGGCAGTCGGCTCGCGCCGTCGTGCCGCCCCTGAGCGTAGGTGGCGATGGACCCCGCCGGGGCGCTGAACCGGATCGCCTTCCTGCCGGAGCGGTGCCTGGCGCCCCCTGCAGCGTGCGTGTCTTCCGTGCGGTCGTCGGCCGCCGGCGGGGGCTCCGACGGCGAGGTGCGGGCACGGGCTGAGACCGGAACACTGCAGTCACTCATGGGCGTCGGCCCCAAGACAGCGCAGGTGTGGGCGGCGACGTCCCCCCGGCTGGCTGGCCTGACCGGCCTCTACCTGGTGGAGGACCGCGACATCACCGATCCCGCTCCCTCGGACGGTGAGTTGCGCGGTGTGAAGGACTGGGCGATCGACCCCGAGCACGCAGCGCGCCTGTGGGAGCTGTCGGCGGAGCTGACGGGCGTGAACGCTTTCACCGCGTGGTGCGTGTCCGGAGAGGGGAGCGCCCTGCTCGCTCCCCTCTCCGGACTCCCCGAGATGGATGAGCGGTACCGGCCCCCAAGATCGTGGCCACCAGTGCCACGGGTAGCACCGGTACCAGGGTGGTGCGGCTCCTCGCGAAGTGTCCAACGGGTGCTTCGGCTCTGACCGATTCCGCGCGGCTGCGGCCGGACTTCGTACCATGTCCGGCCGCAGCCGTGAGGTGGCGTTGAGGGCCGCCCCTGTGCCCATACGGCCCTCGGATCAGAACGTCAGGATCAGTCGGCCCCGTACGCCGCCTGTGGCGAGGAGCCGGTGAGCTTCGGCGGCCTGCTTCGCCGGGAACATCTTCGCGACCCGCAGCGTGATGCTGCCTTCCTCCGTCTGCTGTCGGAGCCGGTCGAGCTTGGCGCGCTCCCTGGCGTAGCGGAACACGACGATCGGCTGGAAGACGATGTCTCGTTCGCCAGGGCCGTCGTAGCCGCGCAGTGTCACCACTCGGCCGCCGTCGCGTACCGCCCGAGCGGTGAGGGCGCCGAGCGACGCGGCGTCGAGGAGTCCGTCGACGCCGTCAGGTATCTCGGCGCGTACCCGGTCCGGGTACTCGGCGCCGCGACGGAGTACGACGTCGGCACCGAGTTCCTTGATCAGGGTCTCGTCCTGGTCCGAGGCGTCGGCCACCACCCGCAGCCCGTCCGCCTTGGCCAGCTGGACGGCGTAGCCGCCCACCGCACCGGCCGCTCCGGTGATCGCGACGGTCTGGCCGGGCTCCAGGCCGAGCGTGTCCAGGGCGAGGCGCGCGGTCAGGCCGTTCATCGGGAGCGACGCGGCCTGTGCGTCGGTCGCGCCGTGAGGGGTACGGACGACCGAGTCCACCGGGACCACGACCTGCTCGGCGTAGGCGCCGTGCGCGCCGTCGGGGAGCACGATCGCCATCACGTGGTCGCCGACGCTCAGATCCGTGTCCGTACCCGTGCCGATCTGGTCCACGACCCCGGCGGCTTCCATGCCGGGAACGAACGGCGGCTGGGCGTCCGGCGACCGGGCGGGTCCACCGCGCTGGAGGGCGTCGACCGCGTTGACGGTCGCGGCGTGCACCCGGATGCGCACCTCGCCCGGACCGGCATCGGGGGCGGGCAGCTCAAGAATCTGAAGCACCTCCGGCCCACCGAATTCCGTGAAACCTACAGCCTTCATTCGAAGCACCTCACTGCTCGGCATGCGGTCGTTGAGGTGTCCGACCTTTTCGTCTCGCGCACGCCGGGAAAAGGGGAAGGTTCTTGGCTGGGATGCGGTCATAGGAGGGACGAATCCCTCCCCCCATGACACCAGCACCGGTGAGAGATGCGATGCTCCTCCCGGTCGCGCTGTGGCATGCCGATGAGAGCGAGTGTGTGGGGCAGTCTGGGGCAGGCTCATCCTGAGGGCGGAACGAGCGGTTCCGGCGGTCAGAGCGCCCAGACGGGCGTGGACGAAGCCGCTGAGGAGCATGCCGACGGTGGTCACAGCCGTTCAGCCGACCGTCGCCCACAGCACCGGGGCGGCGGTCGAGCCGATCGCGCCGCCGGGGAAGTCGCTCGTGACAAAGGCCGTATTCTCCGCCGGGCGGGGCTCTGTATGGGAGGCAGGCCGGTGAGATGCGCTCGTTCAGCAATGCCCGCTGATTTTTTTCGAGCCCATGCAGGCGAATCCTGTTCAGCGGGGCAGCCCTGGCCAGGGGGAAAGACTTCTCCTCCTGCGGACGCACGTGGGAGAGGGCTCAGGTGACGGTGTCGGACGCGGTCCGTTTGTGGTCTGCGGCCCAGGAGGCCAGGAGGCGTAGTCCGTCGTGGGAGGGGGATCCGGGTTCGGCGTTCCATACGATGATGTGCTGGTCGGGGTCTGTGCCGCAGGTGAGGGTGTTCCAGTCGAGTGTGAGGTCGCCGATCACGGGGTGACGGAGTTTCTTGACGCCTTTGCCGCGCATGGCGACGTCGTGTGCGGTCCACCACTGCCGGAACTGTGCGTCGCGGGTGGAGAGTTCCTCGACCAGGGTGGTGAGGCGCTCGTCGCCGGGGTAGCGTGCGCTTTCCATGCGCAGCTGGGCGATGGCCAGCCGGGTGACTTCTTCCCAGTCGGTGTACAGCTCGCGCATCCAGGGTTCGGTGAACAGCAGCCGGACGAATACGCGTTCCTGTTGCGGGTAGCGTCCGAAATCGGTCCACAGGGCGGCGGCGAGCCGGTTCCAGCCCAGGATGTCGGTGCGCCGGCCGATGACGAAGGCGGGGGAGGCGGTGAGGTCGTCCAGCATGCGCTGCAGCTGTGTGTCCACCTGCTGACGGTCGCCCGAGGTGGGTGGGCGCGGCGTCCCTTTCGCCGCGAGGTCGAAGAGGTAGGTGCGCTGGTCGTCGTTGAGGCGGAGTGCCTGGGCGATCTCGTTCAAAAGGGGTGCCGATGCCTGGAGGCGGCCCTGTTCGATCCGTGTGTAGTACTCGGTGCTGATCGCGGCGAGCAGGGCTACTTCCTCGCGGCGCAGACCGCTCACCCGCCGCCGTTGCCCCTCGCGGAGTCCGACCTGGGAAGGGCTGACCTCGGCGCGGCGGGCCTTGAGGAACTCACCCAGCTCGTTCAGATGAGGATTGCGGTTCATGACTTGCAGCCTCGCACAGAAGCCCGGGGTTGTGAGGGGGGAGGGATTCCACCCATGGTGGCCTGGCTCAGGTACGCATTTTCATCGTGGTGGACTCGGCGGCCCGGGGTGCGTGCCGGGCCGCCGAGGGATCACACGGCTGTGGTGTCAGCCCGCCAGTGCCCTGACGAGCTCGTGGGCCAGCGGGACCGCGGAGCCCGGGTTCTGGCCGGTGTACAGGGTGCGGTCGGTCTCGACGTGCGGGGCGAACGGCTCGCTCTCACGGTAGTCGGCGCCGAGTTCGTCGACGAGGCGGTCCTGCAGCAGCCACTTCGCGCGGTCCGCGAGACCGTTGAGTTTCTCCTCGGCGTTGGACAGGCCGGTCATCCGGTAGCCGGCGAACGGCGACGTGCCGTCCGCACCGATGGTGGCCAGCAGCGCCGCGGGGCCGTGGCACACCAGGGACACCGGCTTGCCCGAGGCGAGCCACTGGGTGAGCAGCCGGCCGGAGGCGGCGTCGTCGGGCAGGTCCTCCATCGGGCCCCAGCCGCCGGGGTAGAACACCGCCGCGTAGTCGTCGATGTTCACGTCCTCGATGCGCATCGGGTGCGCGAGCTCGCTCGCCTCGCGCAGGGCGGTGCGCATGCGCTGCGCGCCTTCCTCGCCGCCGTTGAACTCCGCGGTGAGGCTGAGCGCGTCCGCCGTGGGCGGCACGCCGCCGGGTGTCGCCGCCGCGATCTGGTATCCGGCTTCCCTGAAGACCTGGTAGGGGCCGATTGCTTCCTCGGCCCAGAAGCCGGCCGGCTGCCGGGTTGCGTCGGCCAGCGTCCAGTGGTCGGACGCGGTGATCACGAAGAGGATCTTCGCCATGGTCTGCTCCTGATGAAATGGGTGGGGGGCTTCAGCCCTTGAGGGCTTCCTGCAGGACGTGGCTGTCGGCGGCCTGGCGCATGCTGACGGCCCTGCCGTCGCGGACGGTCCACAGGTGGATGAAGCGGACGTCGGCCTTGTTCCCGGTCTTCGTCTGGGCGTGGTAGTGCCCCAACACGAAGACATGGCCTTCGTCGTCGGCGTAGAACTCCTCCGCCACCGCCCCGAAGGACTCGTAGTTCGGCATCGTCCTGCCGAAGAAGTCCTTCGCCGCGCTGTCCCAGCCGTGGTAGACGCCGCTGTTGGGGAAGCCGGGGGTGATGTCCCACACGAGGTCCGGCGCCATGACCTCGGCGGTGACTTCCGGGGCCATTGCGGATTCGTAGAGCCGGCGGATGAGGGCGAGGTTCGGGGAGTCGGACATGGGTGGCTCCTTGCGGAAGGTGGGTGGGGGGTGGATCGGAATCGGATACGGGGAGGAAAGGCCTGGTGATCAGGCGGCGAGAGCGGCCCGTCCCGCGCGGAAGACCGCGGCCCGGCACGCGACCCGAGCACCCAGGAAGAAGCCCAGCCGGCTGATGTCGCCCTCACTGCCCGTGGTGGAGTCCCGGCCGGAATCGGACATGGTGAGGGGCTCCTCGAAATGTCTTGGTCGGTGTGCGACCAAGCTTTGCATCGGAAGAGCGCGCTGTGAGGGGTAAGAAAATCTCCCCTCCCTGCCGCGCTCCCGGTATGCGAATTCGGTCCGACGCCGGATCCTGCGGGGCGGTCCGTCCCGCACCCGCGTGGTAGGACAGTCGCAGTTCGCGTTCGCCGCTTTGTCCGGGACCGGTTTCTGCGCCTACTCGGCTGAGGCGTTGTGGGCCTCTAGAGGACGGCGAAGAACTCCACCATCTTGGGGATCGCCTGGTCCATGTATTCAGGCACGTCGTACAATGCGATATGCGTTGCGCCTTCGATGACGAACAATTCCTTCGGCCCCTTGGAAAGCTCGTAGGCCTGGTCGCTGAATACCTTTGTGTCCGCCTTGCTCCCTGCGATGAGGAGCATCGGCTGGGTAAGCAGTTCCGGGATCTGGTCAAACGCCGAGAAGGCGAACATCTTGTCCATGCTGGTCAGCAGGAAACGGCCCTTCGAATTTGGATGCTGACCTCGCGGCGTCCTGTAGTAGTCGTACCCCTCGCGCAGGAGGTCCGGGGTGCTTTCGTTGATCTCTTCCAGCGTTTCCGGGATGAACGGGGCGTAGACGGGCTCCGCACCTCGCGCTTCCGCGGTGCGCTGGTTGGAGACCATTTCCAGCGTTCCGATCTGCTCGGCCACCGGGGACATGTGCCCCAGAAAGCCCCTGGAACCCTCGCCCATCGGAGCTGCGCTGACCGTGGCCACTGCCTTGAAGCGACGTTCGGTCTGGGCCACGCTGATCGCGTAGCCGCCGCCGGCGCAAATGCCGAAGACCCCCATGCGCTCGGAGTCGACGAACGGAAGCGTGGTGAGGAAGTCGGCTGCACAGCGAGCGTCTTCCACCCGGGTCGTCGGGTCCTCCAGGAGGCGGGGTTCGCCACCGCTCGCTCCCTGATATGAGGAGTCGTAGACAACGGTGACGAATCCCTGCTCGGCGAGCTTCTTGGCGTAGTGGCCGATGGTCTGTTCCTTTACGCCTCCGGCCGGATGGATTCCGACGAGTGCCGGATACGTCTTGTCTTCGCTGAAGTTTTCTGGCAGATGGAGATGTCCTGAAATCTCTACTGCCTTGTTCCTGAACGAAACGGTTTCAACCATGGCGCGTTTCCTCTTTCGGCCTCGGTCCGCCGTCGGGCGGCCCTCAGGCCATGGTCTGTCGAAGCTCAGGGCATGTCTACTCGTGGTGGGGGGAGGAATCTTTCCCCTGGGTAAAACTCGCTGGGTAAGTAATTGTCTCCCTGAGGGGGAGGATCGGACCGCCCACCGCGAAATGCGTGCAATTTGCAAATACTTTCCACTCGAGCCGACCAGGTACCCGCGGCACGTCAGCGCTCTACCGTGCCGAGGGCTCCCATCACAGGCCATCCGACGCGGTGATCCGGCGGTGGTGAGCGGTGTCAGCCACCCCGGTTCGCTCTCGGCCTTGGCCAGGGGATCAGGACGACGATTTCGCCTCGGGTGTGCCGCCAAGGCTTTGGCGTAGTCGCGTGCTGTCCGGTTCACGCAGATTTGGCGCGCCTCGCGGTGCTCCGAGCGCGGGGCAGGGCTGATTCAAAGTCTTGGGGGTCATGGAAACGTGCAGGTCGCGGAGGTGCGACGATCCGGCGGAAGTCCGTCACGAACACAACGAAGCTCCGGTTGACGGGGTGACCTTCCCAAGTCGCCCTGCCCGTCCGGAGCTTCGATGTGCCGCCAGTCTGCCACTGTCTGCCTGACCAAGTCGCCCACCGCCGCCCAGCGAGGCGTGAAGGGTGTCGCCGAACGACTGGCCGTTCTTCGCGATCCGCGAGATCGGCGGGGACGGCGACATTCGCTGGCATCGGTCCTGCTCACCGCCTGCTGCGCGGTGCTGGCCGGGGCTCGCTCCTATCTGGCCGTGGGCCAGTGGGCCCGCCACGCGCCCCTGGACGCACTGGCCCGCCTCGGCGTGCGCGCCACCGGCCCACTGGGCGTGCGCCGCGCACCGTCCAGCTCAACCATCCGCCGTCTGCTGACTCTCGTATGTCCCGGCGGGCTTGCCGACCTACTCGGATGCGACCCCACGGGCAGCCGGCACCTGGCCATGGACGGCAAGACCGCCCGCGGCTCGCGCACGGACACCGGCCCGGCCGCCCACCTGCTCTCCGCCGTCCTGGAAGGCGGACGCACCGTCAGCCAGCTGCGGGTGCCGGACAAGACCACCGAGGTCACCGGCTTCACGAAGCTGCTGTCCCCGTTCGACCTGACCGGTGTCGTGGTGACCGCCGACGCCCTGCACACCCACCGTGACCACGCCAGGTGGCTGGTCGAAGCGAAGAGGGCGCACTACCTGCTCGTGGTCAAGCGGAACCAGCCGACGCTGCACAACGCGTTGCGTTCGCTGCCGTGGAAGGAGGTGACCGCCCGCCGCTACGACCGCGAGGCGGGGCACGGGCGACGTGAGACCCGCTCGGTGCGCACCCTCACCGTCACCAGTCTCGGGCTGGACTTCCCGCACGTGGCGCAGGCCGCGAAGATCCACCGGCATCGCACCGACCTCAAAACCGGCAAGATCACCCGTGAGACCGTCTACGCCATCACCGACCTGACGGCGCGTGCGGCATCTCCCCAGGCCATCGGCCAACTCGCCCGCGCGCAATGGGGCATCGAGGCCGTGCACCACGTAAGAGACACCACGTTCGGCGAGGACGCCTCGAAGATCCGCACCGGCCACGGACCGGAGAACATGGCCACCCTGCGCAGCTTCGCGATCAGCACCCTACGCACCGCTGGGCACCACAGCATCGCCGCCGGCCTGCGCGAGCTCTCCTACACGCCCTTCACCCGCCCACTGGACCTGATCGGACTGCCTTGACCAGCAACACCACATGATCACCAGGACTTTGAATCAGCCCTGCCTCGGTAGCCGACCATCACGGAGCACATCACGCGTCTTCTTCGTCACCCGGTAATGGTGGGGGCATCTTCCGCAGATCATCTCCGGATGCGGCATCAATATCCACGCCTGATGATTGACGGTCAAGGGATCCGGTGGAAAGGGGGAAGTTAATTCCCGGTGACGCGAGAACGGCAGAAAAAGGGCATGCCAAATGGCAGCGAACTCAAAAGATGAGAGCGCCGATATAAAGCCATGGCCGGCGCGGTGGCGCCTGCGTGTGCTGGCGAGTCTTTAGAGGCTGGAATTGTTCATCAATCCAGCCCGCGGCGCCGAACAATCAACCTCGGTCCGGACCGCGTCCGCCCGTGAAGCGGCATCGTCGGCCACAGCGGCGGTCCGGCCGTCTCGATGGGCAGCCGCTCGCCCGTCCGGGACCCTGCAGGGAGGCCAGCGCGGCGGTCAGCACGACAGCCAGGACAGCGGCCAGCGAGGCCCACAGGCACCGTGCTCTGCGGGCGGTTCTGGCGGCTTCCCACCGTTCCGTCTCGCACGCCTGCCGGGAGGCGCTGAGGAACGCCCTCTCCTGTGCCGTGAGGGCACCGCGCATCTTTGGAGCGGTGAAGAACTCCTCCGCCCTGGCCAGTCGGATGCCCCGGTACAGGGCGCCAGGGTCGCGGCCGAACTCCTGCCAGATACGGACGGCTTCGATGAGGCGGCACTGTTCGTGCAGCCGCTCACGGTCCTCCTCGATCCAGCCGCGCAGCCGGGCCCAGCGGGTGAGCAGAGCCTCGTGGGCGAGTTCCACCGTGTCCTCGCCCACGGTGAGCAGCCTGGCGTGGGCCAGCCTTTCCACGACCCGGACCGCCTCCTCGGGCTCCGGAAGGGAGCGGAGCTCGGCCAGGGGAATCGGGCGTCGAGTGTCGGGGGAGCAGTCGCCGGGGACGACCATCCGCAACAACAGCTGCCGGACGGTGTGTGCCTGGGCGGGGGACAGGCGGCCGTAGACCTCTTCGCCGGTGGCGACGATCGGGCCGAGGACGCCGCCAACGGCTTCGTAGGCGGCCAGCGTCAGCATCCGGCCCCGGCGTTTTCGCCAGGTCTCCAGCAGGGCGCGGGAGAGGATCGGCAGTCCGCCCGGCTGGTTCGCGACGTCCTGGACCAGCCTGTTGGTCAACTCCCGTTCCACCAGCAGCCCCGCGGCGGCAGCCGGCCCGGTGACCGCCTCCCGCAGTTCCGCAGGGCTCATCGGGCCGATCCGCAGACTGGAATCCCGCAGTGCCTGCGCGAGACCAGGGTGCTCGGCGCAGCGACCGCGATAGTCAGCCCGTACGGCGAGCACCACCCGTACCCGGCTGTCCGGCTCTCGGGCGGCCAGCAGCAGGTCGATGAAGCGGTTTCGCTCGGCCCGGTTCCGGCAGAGCGTGAAGACCTCCTCGAACTGGTCGACCACCATCCAGATTTCAGGCTCGTCGGGGCACGGGTTCAACAGACGGTCGTAGGCGGCCGCGGGACCCTCCCCCGGCGTGAGCAGCCGGACCAGGGCGGAAGGCCGAAGCCGTCCCGCCGTCTCCTGCAACGCCGGGACCAATCCCGCCCGCAGCAGGGAGGACTTCCCGCTCCCTGAGGCACCGGACAGAATCGCGAACCGCCGCTCGGTCACCAGCGCCACCAGCTCCGCCACCAGGCGGTCGCGACCGAAGAAGAAAGCGCGGTCCTCCGGTTCATACGGGGCCGGCCCCCGGTAGGGCGGCGGCACACCGCCGGTGTCGAGCCTCGCTGCCGCCTCCTCGACCGCCTGCTTCCACCGCACCTGCCATTCATCCGGGTCCGCGCCGCACGCCTGCACATACGCCCGAAGTACCTGAAGGGACGGCATCCGTTCGCCCGAAGCCGCCTGCGCCAGCGTCGTCACCGAGAAGCGCACCCGCTGGGCCATGGTCCGATAGGTGGGACTACCGGCCTGCTCGCGCAGCAGCCGCAGTTCGTATGCGAGCCGCTGCACCGGCCCGTCATCCGGTTCCAGTCGCTTCTCAGGACGGCCCGCCATACTTCCTCCCCTTTTGTCAACGGTCATTGAGATGCCCAGGTGGGTGGCCGTTGAGTGTCCAGGCTGGTGGCCATCAGAAACCCAGGTGTGTGACCAGTGGTGTTCCTGGGGGTGAGGGTCAGCTCAAGGGGACCACCCCCTTCCCTGCGAGGGCCTCGGCGAGGCGGTGCGAGTCGCCGGTGGTGGTCACGAGGTGAGCGTGGTGCATCAGGCGGTCGGTGCTCGCGCCCGCGAGAGTCTTCGGCATGATCGTGTCGAAGCCTGAGGGGTGGATGTTGCTGGTCACAGCGATGGACCGGCGTTCGTAGGCGGCGTCGATGATCCGGTAGAACGCCTCGGCGGCGTCTTCCCCGACAGGCAGCAAGCCGATGTCGTCGATGACGATGAGGTCCGCGCGGCAGATCCGGGCGACGGTCCGAGCGGTGGACCCGTCGACCTTCGACTTCCCGATCGCGGCGCTGAGCGTCTCCAGGGTGAACCAGGACACCCGCAGGTCGTTCTCGATCGCGGCCTGGGCCAGGCCCTCGGTGAAGTGGCTCTTGCCCGTCCCCGACGGGCCGGCGATCACCAGATTCTCGGCGCGGCCGATCCACTCCAGCGTGATCAGGGAGTTCTGGGTGGGTTCGGGGATCGTGGAGTCCTCGGCCCGCCAGGAGCCCAGGGTCTTGCCGGTGGGGAAGTTCGCCGAGTGGCGGCGAAGACGCCGGGTGGCCGCGTCGCGGCCGGTGACCTCCTCGGCTATCAGCAGCCGCAGCACCTCGGCGGGGTCCCAGCGTTGTGCGCGGGCGGTGGCCAGCACATCGGGGGCGGCTTTGCGCATATAGGGCAGGCGCATGCGGCGCATGAGCTTGTCGAGTTCCTCGGGGAGGGCGGGCGGGCTGGGAAAACTCACGAAGGTGCCGTTCTCTTGAATGACGAGCAGTCAGTTTGGGGTGGTGGACGACGTGTTGGCTCAGCGGCCCAGGGCCTGCCAGCCGATGGTTCCGTTCTGGACGGAGTGGGACTCGTCCGCGCGGACGACCTCGCCGGCGGGCTTGCTGTCGGCGATGTGTCCCAGGATCGAGAGCAGGTCGTCGTCGGCGAAGCGCCCGGCCGTGGCCGCAAGGCCGAGGGCCTGGTCGACTTTGTCGTTGCCCAGGACGGTGGCCAGCTCGACCGCGCGGGCCATCTTGGCGCGGATGCGGACCGCGCCGGCGGGTCCGGCCTCCTTGAGCCAGCGCCCGGCCCCGGGGCCGATGCCAACGAACGCGATCTCCGCCTCCGAGCGGGGCCGCAGCCTCGGCTGGTGGATGCTGCGGCCGTCGGGATGGTCGGGGTAGTGCTCGTCGATGATCTGCGGAACACCCGGGGTGGAAAGCTGGTGGCGCCAAATCTCCGACAGGTCCCCGGAGTTGGTGCGGGCAGTGATGGACAGTTCCTCGCCGACCACCCGGCACCACACCTTGGCACCGGTATAGCCCGGCGGGGTCGAGTAGCGCACCGCGTTGAAGCTGATCGTGCGGTCCGAGCCGACCAGCCTCTCCTCGCCCAGCGCAAGCGCGAGCGGCTCGATGGGCAGGACATGCAGTGTGGTGCGTTCGACGTCCAGACGGCTCGCGGGTATCTGCCCAGTCGCCCGGTGACGGCGCGAGTTCACGGCATCGCACCAGGTCAGGCAGGCATCGGCGAGCTCGGCGAAGGTGTCGTAGGCGGACAGCAGGTTCGCGCTGGTGGGCACCAGGTCGGCCTTCGCGATCCGGACCGTGGCCTCCGCACCACCCTTCGACTCGGGGTCGTAGGGCACGCAACTGACCACCTGGCAGCCGTAATGGCGGCCCGCGGCGACCATCTGTGGATGCCGCACCGGGATCCCGGCGATGTGCTCGACGGTGACCGTCTTCGCATTGTCGGTCAGTACATACGTCGGCGCCCCGCCGATCCGCCTGAGCGTGGTGTCCAGGCAGGCCACCAGCGTGCCCAGCGTGCAGTCCCAGACCGGGATCACGACCCGGAACCGCGACCAGGACAGCCATGCGCAGAACAACCAGGTCCGACGCCCCGCGATGCGCGGACCCTCGCCCCAGTCGAACTGCAGCCACCGGCCCGGCTCGGGAATCCACGGCCGGTAGGTGCGGCGCTTGCCCGCCTTCCACGCCACTTTTGCCGCGTTCACCGCCCGTCTCGTCGAGCGCGCGCTGCCCCGGTAGCCCATCTTCACGAGCTTGTCGTGGACCACATCGGCGCGGATCGTCGCCTTCGACTGCTCGACCCACTCCTCGACCTTCTCCAGGAACGCGTCGATCATCTTCGGCCGCGGCTCTCGCTCATAGGGATTGCGCCCGCCGTTGCGGGCCTCGACATACCGCTTGACCGTCTTCGGGTCGTGCCCCGTCAAGGTCGCCGCCGACCAGACCGTCCCGGTCAGGTCGTACGCCTCAAGGATTTCCATAATCTCCGTGTCAGACTTCGTCACAGGACCTCTCCGGCCGGTAGCTGATGCGCGCAAACACCAGCAAACGGTCGGAGGGGTCTCCTCCAGTTAAGGAAGTGATCAGGAACACCACTGGTCAGACGGCCATCCACCTGGAATTCCGGTGGCCATCAGCCTGGACTCGGCTGGCCGCACATCTGGACTTTGCCACGGCCGCCGTCACCTTTGACGTGGACCTCCCCGTCGGAGCACCGCCGCAGCACGAGCCGCCGCTGGAACGGACGTCACCCTCGCATCGGACGGGAGAGTTGTGAGGGGGAAGGAACCTTCCCCTGGCTGCGCCTGCCCCTTGGATGGGAACGGGCGTGCCGTACAACTGGCGGAGTGGTTCGGGTGACTCGCGGTGCGCGACCGGGGTCCACATCGGTCGGCGGCCCTGATTCTGGTGGCTGCCTGGCTGCCTGCGGCTGCCGAGCTGCCGCCCCTGGTCGCGCCGGCCGGCGTCATTGTGCTCTTCGCGGCCTGGCCACCTTGGAGACGTGGCGCTTCGCAGAGCTTCGCCGTACGGAGCGCGTCTGAACGTCGCCTTCGCGACACCACGCAGCCGTCATCCTCGCCGCACACTCACACCGGCGAAAGCCCAGGGCTGATGGTGTGTGTACGAACCATGGCGGGGCCGAGACGGGAATGCTGTCCAGGCCCCGCCATGGTTCACCTCGACGCCAGGGCGGAGGTGCCGCCGGTGGGTAGCGGGCGCGTTACCTCTGCTCCGGTCACCAGCGAGGAGTCCACCCGTCACTGCCTGCCAGATACTTGGCGACGGTGAAGTCGGCCGCCTCCGCGTCGCTCATCTTCGGTGCGTTCGCGCCTTGGCCGGCTCCGGGGCCGACATTTTGGTACTCCTTGAAGCGGGCCTGCTGCCAGGGGTATTCGGGGACCATGTTGGTCCAGGGCTGCGCGTCCTTGACGCCCGGCTGGATGTCGCTGTTGCGCACCACCGCCTGGGGCCAGGCCGTCGAGGTGTTGCGCCACGGCCGACCGAGGTGCATCGAGTCGCTCGGTACATTGGCGGTGGTGATCGTGCAGCTGTTGATCAGGATCCCGTACTTCTTGCTGCTGTCGGTGCTCGGCGCCAGCACCGAGCCGCCGGGCCACGCGAGTGCCTGAATCGTGGACCGGTCGATCACCGCGGTGGCGTTGCCGAAGATGAAGTCCACGTCGCCCCGAACGAAACAGTTGACGAAGTACTGCCGGGCCTGGGTCGTAGGCGTCTGCCCCTTGACGTACAGGGTGTCCTGATGACTCATGATCGCGACGTTGTGGAAAATCTGCCGGTCACCCATGGCGGCGACTGCGACGGCCTGGGTCTCGTACGGGCTGATCTCCGGGTGGGCGCTGCGCTCGAATGTGTTCTGGATCGTGAGATTTTTGACGATCAGGCTGGGTGCCGTGAATGTGGCCACGGCGCTGTTCTGGGTGCCGTACTTCGTGCCGGTGTACGGGTCGATCATCCCGTGGCACCTGGTGTTGTAGATGACGACATCCGCGCGGTTGCCGGTGAGGCTCTCAATCGTGAGGAAACTCCTGTTCGACGGAACATCAATGACCTCATGGTACAAGCCCTTGTCGATGATGATTCTTCTCTCGCCGTCGAGGTGGGCCGCGTCGATCGCATCCTGCACGTTCGTGTGGTCGGCGAAGCCGTCCTGCGCCACGAACTGCGTTGAAGTCGAGTCAAGGTGCCTGTCGCGGAAGGTGCCGCGGCCCGAGTGGTGCGCCAACATCAGGATTCCCGCCAACGCCGGGGGGTAATTGCCACCGCTGCCCGGCCAATTCACAGCCAGCCAGTCGAAAAACTGCCTACTGAGACTAAGCCAGTTGTTGTGCTGGGTAGCGTGCTGCGCGGTGACGGTGTACGGCAAACCGTTGCCGAAGGCCGTGGCAGTCGCAGCCGCTTGATTTATGAACCGGGATCCTTCGGCGAGCGCCACGATGATCTGCAGGAGCCCCCGCGCCACGCGGCTGACATTGAGGCCGTCATGAAGGTCTCTCACGGCCTGGTCGAGGCTGATGGGAGTGATCGGCATACCAACACGGTTGACTCCGGCCGCGCCCTCTAGGGCGCCGTAGCCCGCCCCCATTGCCTCATGTCGGGGATCTACGTTCGCGTTGGGGGCGAGCGGACGGATGGCTCCCGGCAGGTTCACGTCGGCCTCCAGCGTGAAGAAGTTACCGAGGGTCACTGCACCGCCATCACCGCCAACCTCGTCCCCTATGCGCCATCCCAGAATGTAGGCGTCCGACTGGCGCATGAATATCCGGATGAACTGAGTGCCTGTTTCGGCGTGCAGGTCAATGGTGGTCCAGTAGTTCGCCCCGGTCTCATCGGTGACCGAGACGGGGCGCTGGCCCTCTGGCTGGATCCGGTGGGACCTCACACGATCTACGATCGCGTTGATCGTTGCTGCGTACTCCTTCCCGGCGGACTTGTTCTTGTTCTCAAAGCTGATGCGCCAAGTGACGTTTGCGCCGGTCGCGGCGGCGGCGCGGGGGGCGATGCCGATCCCCAAGCCGGTGGCCAGAAGGCTGCCGGCCCCCACGGCCGTCGCGGCGGTGAGAAATGATCTTCTGTCGAGTCGGCCCTGCTCTTCGGTCGTCACATGAGCTCCTAGTTTGTTCTGAGCGACCCATTGAATGGACTGCTACGTACGGTGACTGCCGATCTTGGCCGTGACCTTCCCGCAGGCCGGCCCGTGCGGCGGGGTTCGGGATGCACTCGCTGGGCGCGGGTCCGAGGCCTGCGGCGCAGAAGGGCGCGCCTTGCCGTTCCGTCGTGCCGAAATACTCGGCGAGGGGTACGCCCCGAGGCCATGCGTGCTTCCACGCAGCGGGCCCGCCAGGCGCCTGGGTATTTCTACGGAGTTGCCCTACGCGGTGAGCGCCTGGTTCGCTGTCCACCAGGACGCGATCTGGGCGCGGCAGCTGAAGCTCATCTTCGCCAGGACGTTCTCGACGTGGCGCTCGACCGTGCGCGGGGAGCGGCAGAGCGCGGAGGCGATCTGCTGGTTGCTGAGGCCTTCGGCCACCAGCGCGGCCACTTCGCCCTCCCGGGGTGTCAGCGGGCTCGGGGCGCAGGGTGTGGCCGGCGGTTCGGGTTCGGTGCGCAGGGCGTAGGCGATGGCTTCGTCGGGGCCATGGTGGCGCCCGCCCTCCGCGAGGGCCGTCTCGTACGCGGCCGGGCCCAACGCCCGTACGACGTCCTCCTCGCACCGGGTGTACTGGGCGGCCATGTGGGGTCCGAACGCCGATACGGAGGTGTCGAGGTCACGCCACAGGGCACGCGCGGCACCCAGCAGCCGTGCCGCCTCCTCGTGGCTGCCGCAGGCGGAGGTGACCCAGGCGAGCTGCTCCAGCATCAGTGCGACCCTGATGTAGTCGTTGAAGCCCTGTTCGTTCTCCAGCGCGGCCCGGATCATGCGTCCGGCCCCCTTCAGATCGCCCCGCCTCCAGGCGTCGTAACCGAGCGTCCACTGCGCATGCGCACGGAGCAGCCGCTCGTCGCACGCCTCGGCCAGGGCGAGCGCCTGTCTGCAGGTCTCCGTGGTGCGTGGATCCCCCAGGTGGGACTGGGCGGTGGCCATCTGGATCAGCGCGTGGACCGCCCCGGCCTCCTCGCCAGTCCGCAGATGAGAGGCCATCGCTGCCTCCAGCAACGACACGGCCTCCTCCAGCCGGCCACTGAACAAAGCCAACGTGCCCCGCAGGCTTTGGACGTGGGCGCACGCCACCGGGTCTTCCAGTCGCTCGCCCAGTTCCGCGGCCTCGTCCAGCCGCAGGTGCGCCGCAGCGTGATCGCGCTGCAGTGTCGCCACCCAGGCGGCGACCCACAGCGCCCTGGCCCGCGTCGGCGTGGGTTCGTGTGCGGCGGCCAACGCCCGGTCGAGCCGGTGGCGTCCCTCACCGAGGAACCCGCCCTCGCACCAGTGGAAGCGCAGCGCGGCGGCCAGCGCCAGGGTGGCCTGCGGGTCGCCTCCCCGCTCCAGCACAGCATGCAGATTGGCATGCTCGGCACGCAGCCGGGTCAGGCTCTCCCGCTGGCCGGGGCCGTACCAGCCGTCGGCCATGCGCTCGGCGAAGGCCAGGTAGAAATCACGGTGCCGTCGCTGTATCCGTTGCTCCTCGCCGGATTCGGCGAGCCGCTCACGCCCGTATTGGCGGATGGTCTCCAGCAGCCGATAACGCGGCCGACCATCTCGCTCGGTGGGCAGGAGGATGGACTGGACGACCAACTGGTCCAGGAGATGGAGTATGTCGTCCTGGCCTATGCCGTCGCCCGCGCAGACGCTCTCGGCCGCATCCAGGCCGAAGTCGCCGGCGAAGACCGACAGCCGGTTCCACAGCAGCCGCTCAGCAGGGGTGCACAGCTCGTGGCTCCAGTCGATCAGCCCGCGGAGCGTGCGCTGGCGCGGCCGGGCGACCCGGCAGCCGCTCGCGAGCAGCCCGAAGCGATCCTCCAGCCGGTCCACCACCTCGTCGACGGTCAGGGTCCGCAGCCGGGACGCGGCCAGCTCGATGGCCAGCGGCAGCCCGTCCAACTCCTCGCACAACCGGAGGACCTGGGCGCGGTTGGCGTCGGTGACCCGGAACTCCGGGCGTACGGCGGCGGTCCGGTCCCGCAGCAGCTCCACCGCGTCGTCGGACGCCAGCGGAGGGACGGCGACGATGTGCTCTCCGCAAATTCCCAGCGCCCGGCGACTGGTCGCCAGAACGCGCAGCCCGGGGGAGACCGACAGCAGCGCATGTGCCAGCTCAGCACAGGCGTCGACGAGGTGCTCGCAGTTGTCCAGCACGATCAGCGGAGCGCGGTGGGTCAGAAACGCGGCGAGCTGGTCGATGACCGGTCCGATGCCGAGGTCCGGCACCCCCAGCGCGGTCGCCATGGCATTCGCCACCAACGACGGGTCCCGCACCGGCGCCAGATCCACCAGGCACACCCCGTCCGCGAACTCCGTCGCCGACACCGCGGCCACCTCCAGCGCCAACCGGGTCTTGCCCACCCCGCCAGGGCCGGTGAGTGTCAACAGCCGCGTCGTCCCCAGACGGCGGCGTGCCTCTGCGAGGTTCCCGCGCCTGCCCACAAACGTGGTCAGGGCCGCGGGCTGATTCCCCACGTCTGGCATCTGGATGGTCACGTTCCTTCTCGCCCTTCAATGGCTCGCATCGTCCTGGAACACCAAGGACGACTGGCTGCGGTGCAGCACGCTTCGCTGCGAGCGGTGGGGCGAGCCCCGTCGTGTAGAGGTACCCCAGCCGCCGTGCCCCGCCCCCGTAACCGGCAAGAAAGAACAAGTCCCGCGGTTGCGCCTTTTAGTCACTCCCCGAAGGGGAGAATCGCTTACCCGGCGAAGGATAGGGAGGGGACATTTTCCTACCCCCCACAGCGCGCTCTTCCGATGCAAAGCTTGATCCGCACCGAGCGCAGACTCTCAGGAGCCCGATCACCATGTCCTCGTCTGGCCGCCCCACTATCGCCATGCCTCCATTCGGGCTACGGCCACATGGCGGTGATCGCCGGAGCCCTGGCGCGTGGTGCAGCGGGAGTCGGCGCCGATGTCGTCTCGATCTCCGTGGACACCATCACTGACGGGCAGTGGGCGCACCTGGCACGGCGTGCACTGGAACGCCCTGGGTATCCAGCCGGGCTGGGCATCCACCACGAGCGGCGAGGACGCCATCAACCGGCTGGGCTTCTTCATGTGTGTACAACGACGTAGCCTGGCAACTCCTGCCGCTGGAGTTGGGGTTCGACTCCGGGTAGACCTGCTGGCGCCGCCTGGAGCGGTGGCAGCAGGCGGGAGTCTTCGGTCAGCCGCACCGCATCCTGCTGACCGAACTGAACGCGGCGGGCGGCCTCGATTGGTCGCGGGCCTGCGTAGACGGCTCCCACATCCGCGCGAAGAGGGGGTGCCGACGCCGGTCCGTCGCCGGTCGACGGGCGCAAGATGGGCAGCAAACACCACTTGATCGTCGGCGGTCCCGGCACCCTGCTCAAGGTCATCACGACCGCGGCCAACATCAACGATGTGACCCGGACTCTCGCCCTGATCGACGGCATCCCACCGGTGGCGGGCCGCCCCGGTCGTCCTCGCAGGCATTCCGAAGCCCTGCTCGGAGACAAGGGATACGACTCCAATCCGAACCGCGAAGAACGCCGCTTCTCGCAGGGGACCCGCTGACGCGGCACCGCCAGGCAGGGTGGTGTCGACCGCTTGGCGGCTGACTTTGGAACGCTCACCGGTGATCCGGCTCGGCGACGCCGAACTGGCCGAGGCTCTGTACGCGCAGTCGGCGCTACGCGTGTTCTTCCCGTTTCCGTCACACGACGAGTTCAGCCTGCTGAGCAGCACTGCGAATCCATTCCACGAGGAGGTCCCGCGGGTGAGACCAGCGGGAGACAAATCGGGGGATGTGGTCACACCGTGGTCGCGGCAGGCTCAGTCATGTGTGCTCGGAACGCGGCTCAGTGCTCGCGAGGCCGCAGCATTGGTGGCCGCGAACGTCCCCGTCGGCAGCGGTCCGGCCATCGAGGGAGGTTGGCCGACCGACCCCAGTACCGCCTGACGCGGGCATCGAGCACTCCTGGGCGGGCCAAGCCGACCCCCGGAGCGCGCTACTTGGCCAACCTGGCCAATTGCGATGCTCAGTCACAGCTTGTGATCGTGTTACGGGCTTTATGGCCCCCGTCTAATTTCAAAAAACCTTCCAGGTTAAAACTGTTCATGTCAAGACAAGTCCAAATGTATCCACGGCTATTCAATTCGATTCGAATGTAAATGAGTGTTCGAATGTCAGGCTGGCATTATTAGGCCAATTTGATTACAGCGCATCGAGAGAGAGTGGGAGCGCTCGGCGGTTCCGCTGGCCCAGGGGCTGCTCAAGGCGCTGAGCTGACGACTCAGCCGCACGTGGAAGGAAACTCGGAGGCCCCTGTGCGCATGCTGGGTCGCCGAGTCCCCCTCTGCGTCCAGCCATACACGTCGGAACCGGTATGATTATCGTGCGACAGTCGAGCCGATGTAGGAGGAATCTCTTCTCCTCACAACGCCGGGCTTTTGTGCGAGGTTGGAGATCATGAATCGCAATCCTCATCTGAACGAGCTGGGTGAGTTCCTCAAGGCTCGCCGTGCCGAGGTCAGTCCTTCCGAGGTCGGACTCCGCGGGGGGCAACGGCGGCGGGTGAGCGGTCTGCGCCGTGAGGAAGTGGCGCTTCTTGCCGCGATCAGCACCGAGTACTACACGCGGATCGAGCAGGGCCGTCTCCAGGCGTCGGCTCTTCTCCTGAACGAGATCGCCCAGGTGCTCCGCCTGAACGACGACCAGCGCACCTACCTTTTCGACCTCGCGGCGAAAGAGAGAGTGTGCCCGCCCATGTCGGGCGACCGTCAGCAGGTGGACACGCAGCTGCAGCGCATGCTGGACGACCTCACTGCCTCGCCGGCTGTCGTCATCGGCCGGCGCACCGACATCCTGGGCTGGAACCAGCTCGCCGCCGCTCTGTGGACCGATTTCGAACGCTACCCGGAGCAGGAGCGCGTGTTCGTCCGGCTGCTGTTCACCGACCCTTTGATGCGAGAGCGATACGTGGACTGGGAGGAGGTCGCCCGGCTGGCCATCGCTCACGTGCGTATGGAGAGCGCGCGCTACCCCGGCGACCCGCGCCTCATCGCTCTGGTCGAGGAGCTCTCCGCCCGTGACGCGCGGTTCCGGCAGTGGTGGACCGCGCATGACGTCGCGATGCGGGGCAAGGGCGTCATGAAGATTCGTCACCCGGTGGTGGGCGAGCTGGCACTCGACTGGAACACGCTCACGTGTGGCACGGACCCCCACCAGCCCATCATCGTGTGGACTGCCGAACCCGGTTCCCCTTCGTACGACGGGTTGCGCCTGCTGGCCTCCTGGGCGGCGGACCAGAAGCGGACCGCGTCCGACACCGTCGCGTAGCAGTTGTCCTGGACGTCCACCTGTTCAACCAGTCGCGGATGTTCGCCCGTGCCGAACGATGTGCGTTGCCGGCCCAACACGGCCTTCGTCACGAGCGACTTGCTGGGTGGCGCGATCTACTCGGCCGCCGCCCCGGTGCTGTGGACGGCGCCCCACCGGTGCAGTGGCGAGCGGGCGCTGATGCTCGCGACAGCATCGGGGCGGCTTCGTCCAGGGTGACGCTGTCAGGGATACGGACGACGAAGTCCTCGCGGTGACGGCTCCCGCGATCTCGTGACCGGGGACCGCAGGATAGTGCGCCGGGCCCCAGTCGCCATGGCCGTGGTGGATGTTCGAGTGACAGATGCCGACGTAGTTGATCTCGATGAGGGCATAGGGCATCGTGCGGGCCGACTTCGCGGCGTTCGAAGGTGGTCTGGGTGAGCGGTTCGGTCGAGGACGTCGCGGCGTACGCGTTGACGGTGGGCACGATTCTACGAACGAGGTGCATCTGATCGCTGTCTCGACGACAGTTGTCTCGGCGTGCCTGTGATGTAGCCCTTGCCGTCACAGCTCCGTCGCACAAGGCGCCATTTCTCCTCCCCGCCAGGCGAGGTGTTGCCTCACCTCCACGGCTCCCGAAACATTCGCGGCGGGGTGGCGCGGGTTGTTGGAGGTGTAGACACTGCCCCCGACGTTCTGTCTGACCCGGCCACCTCGCGTCGTCGCCCCGTTTTTTCCGTCGCGTACGTCGGCCCCCTACGTGGGCCCCCGCCTCAGGCGGCTGCCGCTCGGGGGCGGGTGATGGGCACGATGGTCCACCAGGTGACGCAGCGCAGGCACCACTCAAGGGGGCCGTAGCGGAAGCGGCGCAGCCACCAGTGGCTGAAGACGGCCTGCGCTGTGAGGATTCCCGCGGCCAGCAGCATGGCGGTGCCCCAGCGCGCGGAGTCTCTGAGGCCGAGCAGCGGGGTGGCGGCGGTGACCGCGAGTGTGGCGGTGAGGTAGTTGGTGAGTGCCATCCGGCCGAGCGGTTCCAGCACTGCCGACAACGGGCGGCCGAGCGGCGTGCGCAGCAGGAGCAGCAGGGCGGTGGCGTAGGCGAGGGCACCGAGCAGTCCGGCGCCGGCGGCGATGCGGGTGGCGAGCGGCCCGACCGGCGGATAGGTGTACTGCCACCACACCGCGGCGGCTGCCGCCGGGGCCGCCACGGCGAGAACGGCGGCCAGTTGGCCGGTGCGGCGGTCCAGGGTGTGGGCGATGCCGAGGCGGGCGACCGCCAGACCGAGCAGGAACAGACCCGGGATGCTGACAATGCCGCCGCTGACCAGGGTGACCGAAGCGACCGTACCCAGCAGGCCGCCGGTCAGCACCAGCCAGGTCGGCAGCCAGGTGGCAGGCAGCAGGATGACGAGTCCGATGATCGCGTACGGCTCCAGCGCCTCACCGGGCTGGAGGAGTTGGTGGGCTGCGCCGAGCAGGCCCAGAGCGATCAGCCGGCGTACCAGGAGCAGCCGGGGGTGGTGCGAGCGCTGGGCGGCGCTGTCCAGGAAGACCGCGAAGCTCAGCCCGAAGAGGAAGGAGAAGATCGGGAAGAAGCGTTCCTGGACGAACAGGTCCAGGAACTTTGCGATGGGGTACCAGTGGAAGGTGTCGTCTACCTCCTTCATGGGCGTGATCTGGTTGATGTTCACCAGGAGGATGCCGCAGAGCGCGAAGCCGCGCAGGGCGTCGAGCGCGGTGATCCGCCGTGCGGTTTCCCGTCGGGGTGCCGGTGCCGGTGCCGGTGCCGGTGCCGGTGCCGGAGCCGGAGCCGTGTCGCCGAGCGCCGAAGTCGTGAGATTCATAGGGCTCACGATGCTGCCGAGTGGCGGCTGCGCGCTTCGGCCCGGCGGCCGATCGGCCTCGGCCCCCGGGCCGATCTTTCCGCATGGAGCCCGGCCGCGGAGACGGTTCCGAGGCGGGCCCGTACCGCGCGGTTCGAGGACGGGACCTCAGGAGAAGAGAAGGAGTCCCATCAGGGCGAGCAGCGCGCACGAGCCGAGGTTGACCGCCCGGTAGTGGAGGAAGATCGCGGCGAACTCGCGAATGGTCGCGCTGGGCCAGAAGTAGGCGGCGGTGGGCGAGCCGATGACCTGGCCGTTCATGCCGGTGCGCCGGGCCGTCAGGGCGGCGCGGAAGACGTGGAAGTTGTTGGTGACGACCACACACCGGTGGTCCGGCTCGCGTTCCCGCATGAGCGCCCTGCTGAAGCGCAGATTCTCCTCCGTGGTACGCGAGCGGTTCTCCCGTACGACATGCCGCTCCGGGACGCCCCGGGCGATGAGGTAGTCGGCCATCGCCTCGGCCTCGGGCAAATCCTCGTCGGGGCCCTGGCCGCCGGAGGTGACCAGCACGGGCGGCGTACCCCGCGCCGCCTGCGCCTCGTACACCGCGCGCGCCCGGTCCAGTCTGCTCGCCAGCAGGGGCGGCACCCGGGAGCCGCCGACCAGACCGGAGCCGAGGACGACGACGAAGTCCACGTCGTGACGGACCTTCAGCCATGCGTAGAGGAAGGCGTAGGCGAGGAACGACAGGAAGACGTACGAGACGTAGCCGACCACGGGGAGGACCGCTCCGGCGACGCGCCGCAACGGCGCCGAGTCGAGGTCGGCGGCCGTCACGGTGAGCGTGACGCAGCCGAGGACGGCCAGCCCCGCCAGCCCGGAGAGCAGGTTGGCGGGGCGTCGGCCCTCCTTGCGGACCATCGTCACTCCGTTCGCGATCAGGAAGAACGCGAGGGCCAGCACCCCCAGAGCCAGCAGCATGACAGCGAGGATCACCGCTGCGATCAGTGGTGCGGGCACGCTGCCGACTGCCACTTGGGCGAGTAGCGCCAGGGTCAGCAGGACGAGGGACACTCCGAGGAGGACGGCGTTGCTGAAGCGGCGGGGGTCTTGCCGCGTCCGGGCCAGGAAGAGCAGGAAGGCCAGCCCGGCGAGGATCGTGAGAATGACGGTCTCCATGGGTTGTTGTCGCCTTTGCTGATCGGCGGGGCGTGCCCTGGCCCGGGATGCGGGTATGGCGGTGGCCTGTTACTCGGGGCGTGGGTCTGCCTGCTCCGTGACCGACCTCAGCAGCGGGCGGCTGAGCGCGCCGGCCGCTAGCAGTCCCGCGACGCCGACGCCGAAGCACAGGGCGAGCAGGGCCAGGCCGCCGGTGTCGACGCTTGAGCCGCTGCCGAGGGTGAGCGGGGCGGCGGTGAAGATGCCGGTCAGGGCGGCTCCGCCGGCGAGGACGGCCACGGGGAGGAGGGTCTCCTTGCGGCGGGCCGCGTCCAGGGTCCGCAGCGGTGTGCCCGCGAGGCGGAGCAGGCCGTAGGTGCGGCGGCGGTCCAGGACGGAGGCGGCCGCGGTGATGCCCGCGGAGGCGATCGCGGTGATGAAGGTGACGCCGAGGACGAGCCGGGTGGCGTTGGAGAAGTCGTCTGAGAACAACCTGGTCGACCAGTTGATGTCGGTTCCGGTGACGGGGTACTGGCCGGGTACGAGGGACGTCAGCGCGGTGCGGGCGCGGTCCAGCTTCTCGGTGCCGCCGGGCACGTGGGCTACGACCTGCACGGTGTTCTCGCCCCCCGGGGCGACCCAGTCGGTGTCCGTGCCGATGGTGGCGGTGATCCCCGCGTGTTCCAGGCGGTGCCGCGCATCCTGTTGGACCACGGCCACCCGGCTCTTGGGAACGGACACGGCGAGGGTGTCCGGATGTCCCCACGGCGAGGCGCCGGAGATCCCGAAGAGAGCGAAGAACCCGGCCACGAATCCGGCGAGGGTGAGCCCGGAGACCGTACGCCAGCCGCTCTTGGGATCGTCCAGCAGGCGGCGGCCGGCCAGCAGGGTCGCCGGCTTCCGGGCAAGTGCGCAGATGATCCGCCCGAGGACGCCGACCACCCACGGGCCGATCACGGACAGGGCGAGGAAAACCAGGGCGAAGAACACCAGAGGGCCGTTGACATCACTCTTGTGCTCCTGGGTGAACAAGCTGTAGCCCACGATCACCGCGACGAAGGCCAGGGCGCGCAGGAAGCTCATGCGGGGTGGCTGGGAGCGGCGGGCCACGCCCAGCGGGCCGACGACGACCTGGCGCAGCCCGACGAGCGCGCTGACGACCACCATGGCGACGACACCGGCGAGCACGGCGAGCAGCACCGGGAGCCCCACCCACAGGTCTGCCGCGTACCAGGAGCCGCCCGCCACGGACACCTGCGCGGTGGCCGGCAGGAGCAGTCCGTATCCGATGGTGCCCAGCAGCGCGCCCGCCGCACCGGTGAGGGCCGCCTCGGCGGCGGTCATCCCGGCGATCCGGCCCGGGGTGGCGCCGATGAGCCGCAGTGCGGCGAGGCGCTGGTCGCGGCGGGAGACCGACAGGCGGGCGGAGGAGGCGCCCAGGACCAGCAGGGGGACGACGACGAGGATGGTGGCGATCTTCGCGAGAGCCACGTACCCGCTGCCGATGCCGTCGGTCGAGCGCCGTCCGGTGAAGTCGGCGACCCTGGTGGGGGTGACGGTGTCGCCGGGGCGGCGCGGATCGTCTTCGCGCGGGGTGGTGACGGCGACGGCGGTCGGCCTGTGGCCGACGACCGCGACCAGTTCGCCGGGGTGGGCCAGCGCCGCGCGGCCGAGGGTTCCCGCCGGAGTGCCGGGGACGGGATGCCGGTCGGCGGGAAGGCGGTGGAGGAGGTCGGCGAGGGCCGGGGACATCCACACCTCGCCGGGCTCGGGGAAGCGGGGCATGCCGGGCGGGGCGGGCGCCTTCCTGCCCGGGAGCTGTGCCACGTCGACGACCGTGACGGGGGTACCGCCGCTGAAGGTGGTGCCGACCGCCTCGACGGCGACCGGAGCCGCGGACTTGACGGGGGTGCGCCAGTCGATACGGTCGGCTCGCTGCTGGAAACCGAGGTTGACGGCCACGCAGATCAGCAGGAGCGCGGTGCTGATGGCGGCCGCGGCGACGGACAGGGAGGTGGCCAGCAGCCCGGTGCGGCCTCCGGCGCGGGTCAGCCGCCAGGTCAGGGTCCAGGTGGTGCGGTCCAGGGCCGTCCTCGGGTTCGGTGCCCTCATCGGTCGTACCTCGCGTCCGCGTCGAATCCGGCCGGGTATCCGGCGGTGCCCCAGCAGGCGAGGCCCGCCGCCTCGGCGGTGTGGGCGACGGCGTTCGTGGCCGCGGTCCCGTCCGGCGTCCGGTGGTGCTCGGTGAGGCGGCCGTCGCGGACCCGGACGGTGCGGTCGCACCAGCGCGCCACGTGCTCGTCGTGGGTGACCACGACGAGTGCGGCTCCCTGCCTGCGGGTGATGTCGACCAGCATGCCGATGACCTCCATGCCGGTGACCTGGTCAAGTGCGCCCGTCGGCTCGTCGGCGAAGATCACCTGTGGGCCGCCGACCAGCGCGCGGGCGATGGCCACACGCTGCGCCTGCCCGCCGGACAGCTGTCCGGGCCGCCGCTCCTCCATGCCTGCCAGGCCCAGCGGCGGGAACCACTCCCGCGCCTTCTGGACCGCCTGGCGGCGAGGCATGCCGCCGAGCATCAGCGGCAGGGCCACGTTCTCGTCGGCGGGCAGCTCCGGCAGCAGTTGGCCGGACTGGAAGACGAAGCCGAAGCGGCTCCGGCGCAGCTCGCTGCGGTGCGGCTCGCCCAGCTGGTCGACACGCTCCCCGGCGAGCAGCACCTGACCCTCGTCGGGGCGCTCGATGCCGGCGAGGCAGTGCAGCAGGGTGGACTTGCCCGACCCGGACGGGCCCATGATCGCCAGCGACTCGCCCGCCGAGACGGACACGTCGACACCGGCCAGGGCGCGGGTCAGGCCGTAGGACTTCCTCAGACCGGCGCCCACCAGGACGGGGGAGGCGGGGTTGGTGCGGTACGAGTTCATCGGGCGACCTCGACGGTGACGAGGGCGCACAGGACGAGGCACAGTCCGGCGAGCGCCGCCAGAATTCCTTGGAGAACGGTGAGAATCTGCATGCCGTCGACGATCCGGCCGGACGCGTGCCCGTGTCTTCGGCCGCCGGGCCGGTCCGGGGTGGCCGGCATCGGCCTGCGGGCCGACCCGTTGCTCGGCCGTACATCCGTACTCTTTGCGGCGTGGAACCCGATACCCCGCTCTCCCCGGCCGTCCGGCGCGCCATCACGGTCTCCCTCTGCGTGGGCCTGGCCCTGGTGTGGTTGTTCGACCTGGCGGCCCACTACGACCCGCAGAACCGCTGGTCGAGCTGGCTGACCCTGGTCTCCGGCCCCCTCGCCGCCGCCGCGCTGCTCCGTCCCGCCCGCCGGCCGGGCCCCGAATGGCGGGCCGGCGCCGCCGCGCTGGGCTCCCTGGCCCTGACCGTGGGCCTGCATGCATATGCCCGTCTCAACAGCGGTACCTGGGGCCTGCTGGAAACATTCGCCCTGCTCGTGCTGCTCTCCCGGACCGCGCGGCGGGTGGAACGCCCTGCCACCGCCATGACGCTGTCGGTGGCGCTGGCCGCCGCGGTGATCGCTTTGCCGCTGCGCTGGAGCACGGGCCCCAACATCTCCGAGTACTCCTTCGTGCTGACGTTCGCCGTCGGCGGTGTCGTGGGCCTCGGTTGCTATCTGCGTCTCCTGGACTCCCGCCGGGCCCGGGCCGTGACCTACGTACGCCACAACGAGCGGCTGGAACTCGCCCGGGAACTGCACGACTTCGTCGCCCACCACGTCACCGGCATCATCGTGCACGCCAACGCCGCGTTGGTGATCCAGGAGTCCTCGCCGGAGCAGATCAAGCCCCTGCTGGAGGGCATCTCCCGAGCCGGCGGGGAGACCCTGGACTCCATGCGCCGTCTGGTGCGGGTGCTGCGCGAGGACGACCACCAGGCCACCCGCCCGGGTGAGCTGCCGGCCGAGCTGAAGCGCTTGGTCTCCGCGTTCGCCGAAAACGGAACCGACGCGACGCTGTACGTCGCGCCCGAGGTGCGCGGGATCCGGCTGGCTCCCGAGGTCGAGACGTCCGTCCACCGCGTGGTGCAGGAGGCGCTGACGAACGTGCGCCGCCACGCCCATGGTGCGGACGTCGTCGTCCGCCTTGAACTGGACCCCCAAGATCACCTCCGGGTGGAGGCGCGCAACACGGCGCCGCAGACGCGCGCCACCGGGCCGATCGGCGGGCGGAGCGGCTTCGGCCTGGTGGGCCTGCGGGAACGCGTCGAAGCCGTGGAGGGGTCGCTGACCAGCGGTCGGACAGCGGACGGCGGCTGGTGCGTGAGTGCCGCCTTCCCCGTCCTGGCGACTGTGGAAGGATCACCGGCATGAGCGGTGACAGTGGAGGGAACGGGGCCCGGACGCGGGTACTGATCGCCGACGACCAGGAGATGGTCCGCACCGGCTTCCGGCTGATCCTCGGCAGCCAGCCCGACCTCGAAGTGATTGGCGAGGCCGCCGATGGCGCCGAGTGCGTCGAACTCGCCCGCAGGATGCGCCCCGACGTGTGTCTCGTCGACATCCGCATGCCCAAGCTGGACGGGCTGGAGGTCACGCGGGCCCTGGCCGGGCCGGGCGTCACCGACCCGATGCGCGTGGTCGTGGTGACCACCTTCGACCAGGACGACTACGCCTACACCGCCCTGCGCAACGGCGCCTGCGGCTTCCTCCTCAAGGACGCCGGCTCCACCCTGCTGATCGAGGCCGTGCGCGCCGCCGCCCGCGGTGACGCCCTGGTCTCCCCGGCCGTCACCGTCAGGCTCCTCAAGCACCTCGCCGGACAGCAGCCGCCGGCAGCGGTCCCGCATCCGCTCTCCGAGCGGGAACTCGACGTCGTACGCCTGGTGGCGGTGGGCCGCACCAACCAGGAAATCTGCGGCGAACTGTACGTGTCCCTGGGCACGGTCAAGACCCACCTGGCCAACATCAAGGACAAGCTCGGCGTGCGCAACCGCGTCGAGATCGCCGCCTGGGCCTGGGACGCCGGTCTCGTACGCGACCGCCAGTCACCGCCCGCCTGATCTGTTGGGCGTCCTGCGGGCCGACCCCTGCCGCTCCCTCTCGGCCGACAGGCCGAAGCGCAGCCGCCCTCCGGTCAAGACTGACTGTCTCGGTCAAGCGTGAGGGCCGTCGGTGGTTCGTCGTACTGACCGCCGAACAGGACCAGCCTGAGCCGCTGCCCGCGACCGGCAGCGTGGCCGGCATCGACCTGGGCATCGCGCACTTCCTCGCCGACTCGGGCCGTGGGTTCGTCCCCAGACCCCGCCAGGCCACGGGGCAAGGCCGCTGCGAAACTGCAAGCCGCACAGCAGGCGCTGTCCCGGTTCCCGCGCCGCAAGGCCGAGGACCACACCGCCAACCATGGGGTAGCGGCGAAGGCCGGGCTCAACCGTTCGATCAATGATGCCGGTTGGGGGGTGTTCCTGACGGTCCTGCCCGCCAAGGCCGAGAGCGCCGGACAGGAAGTGATCGCCGTGGACGCCGGCAACACCTCCCGCACCTGCCCCCAGGGCGGGCATGTCTCGGTGGGGAACCGGCCCACCCGGGAGAAGTTCCACTGCCTTTCGTGCGACCACAGCGCGTACGCGGACACGGTGGGCACAGTCAACGTTCTCCGGGCCGGGCTGGTCCATCGCGAAGCCCAACCACCGGCATAGCGAGAAGCCCCTGGCTCAAGCCGGGGGAGTCACTTTCCTTTTCTTGCGCCCCGAGTCCGTACGGGGCCGCGGCACAGCTCGCGCTTCCGATCGGACTGCGCAGTAGGCCGAGGTCGCCCACGCGGGCACCCCACTCGCGGTAACAGCTGTTACCATGCCCGTATGGCGAAGACACAGCTGGGCGCCCGCGTGGACGAGGACGTCGCGGAACTCGCGAAGAGGCGCGCCGCCGACCTGGGACTGAGTATCGGCGACTACCTCGCCAGGCTGGTGCAGGACGACACCAGCGGCCTGCGCGCCCGAGCGGTGGACGCGGCCGCCCGCTTCCTGGCCGAACACCAGGCGGTCTTCGACGAGGCCGAACAGGACCAGCAGACACCCCGCGGAGCGCACGCGGCCTGATGGACCTGAACATCGACGTTCCATGGATCCTGCAGGTCGCCGAGGCCGCCGGAGCGGACGACCCGGCCCCCGACGACTACGGCGTTCCCATCTCGGCGGTCGCCCGCCACCGGGCCGAGCTGTTCGAGCAGCCCGTCTATGGCGGCCCCTACGCCAAAGCCGCCGCCCTGGTGCACACGCTGGGCCGGTGCCGCTGGCTGGAGCGCTCCAACATGGCTGTCGCCGCGGCCTCGGGCGTCATGTACCTCGAAGCCGCCGGAATCAGCGTCAAGCCCGGCCGCGAGGACGCCATCGCCCTCAAGGACCTGCTCCTCGACCCTGCCTGCACAGCTGGGAAGATCGCCGCTCTGCTGCGGACCTGGCCAACCGCCACCTGACGCCCGCAGGACTGCTGGGCGCCCGGCACCGAGGTTGGCCCGCGTGGTGGCGGAGGCGAACCGGGAGCAGCAGCATGATCGTGAGCCTGGACCCCTGCTCTCCGCCCGAGCGGAGTTGCACCGTGACCAACCCGTTCCAGCTGACCTCACCGCCTCTGCTCTCCCTTTGCTTTCCGCGTGACAGCGGCCAGCGCGCCCGTATGCGGCCGCTTGGCTCAGTGACTGTGGGTGACGAGGAAAGGTCGACTCGGAGCTACCGGAAGTGAGCGTTCACGTAGACTCGCCGGCCATGGACGACCGTGTGCGGGGCAGCTTCGAGGTGAACGAGCGCAGGCTCTCCTATCTTGATTTCGGCGGGTCGGGCCCGGTTCTGATCACTCTGCACGGGCATTTCAGCGAGGGCGCGGACTTTGCTCCACTGGCCGAGCGGCTGGGCTCCCCATGGCGTGTGATCGCGCTCGACCAGCGGGGGCATGGCGAGTCCGACCGGGCCAGCGACTACGAGCGCAGCAGCTACGTCGGTGACATCACAGCGTTCCTCGACCACCTCGGGCTGACGGAGGTGGCACTGCTCGGTCATTCCCTGGGGGGTGTGAACGCCTACCAGTTCGCCGCGCGGCATCCCGACCGCGTCACCGCGCTCGTCGTCGAGGACATCGGAGCGGTCTGCGACATCGACCTGACCTTCGCAAAGAGCCTGCCCGACCGCGTCGCGACCCGAGACGGGCTCGTCGAGGCCCTGGGCACCGCCGCGCCGTACCTGGAGCGGACCTTCAGAGAGCGAACAGAGGGCTGGGGCTTCTCCTTCGCCACGGCCGACACAGTCCGGTCCCAGCAAGCACTGTCCGGTGTTTATTGGCACGACTGGTTGAGCGTGCGATGCCCGACCCTGCTGATCCGGGGCACGCGCAGCGACGAACTGTCGGCCCCCCACGCCCGTGACATGGCAGCGAGGCGATCGATCCCTCTCATCGAACTGCCTGCCGGACACGTCGTTCACCATGACCAGCCGGACGCCTTTGCCGAATGCGTCCGGCGGTTCCTAGCCGAGTGAGTCCGATGTCTTCTTCTAGCCTCCAGTGGTGCTGAGTCCAGGAATGATGTGGAACCTCCCACCCCGGTTCAGGGCTTGCCGAGGAAGTCCAGGAGCATGCTGTTGAGTGCGACGGCCCGGGCGAATGGGACGCTGTGGTGCGACAGGCCGGGGAGTGCCGCGGTCTCGACGTGTGGCAGGTGCAGCCGTGCCGCCGCCTCGACGCGCCGAATGTCGTGCGCCCTGCTGTCCCCGGCAAGCAGCACCAGCGTCGGGATCGTCGAGCTCCGCAGTTGCCGGGACCGCGGGCGTTTGCCCACAACGACCTTCGTGCGCGGGAATTCGGCGGCGAGCCCGTATAGGTCCAGCCATGCAGGGTCGACTTCCGCGTCGCGGGTTTCCCAGGCGAGGAACGCGCGGGCCCGTTGGGCGGTGGGCCGGATGAGCATGGGAAGGGCGCGTAGCAGGTACCCAGCCTTGAACCCAGCGAAGCACTGGGTGGGATCGAGGAGAGCGAGCTTGCGGACCCGCTGCGGCGTGCGCAGCGCATAGGTGAGGGCAATCCATCCGCCATAGGAGTGCCCGCACAGGTCGGCGCGGCCCAGGCCCAGGCCGTCGAGTACGCCGTCCAGCCAGTCGAGAAGGTCGTCGACGGACCGGACGGGGCGGCCCCCGCGCAGGCTGCGGCCTGCCTCGCCGATCCGGTCTACGGTGTAGAGGCGCCGGGTGCGGCTCAGGTCGGCCACGTTGGCAAACCACACTGCCGAGGTGGCGCCGCCGCCGTGCAGCAGCACCAGCGGCTCCCCGTCCACGGGGCCGCACGCGGTGACCCGGGTTGTGCCGTACACCGACGTCAGGTCTATCCGGTCGACGGGCACGGGCCAGTGGTCCAGGACGGCGTCGTACGCCGCCAGAAAGCGAGTCAGGTCTTCTGCCATGGGACGCCCTCAGAGAAATAAGCCGCTGAGCAAGTATCTCGTTGAGCGAGATACTATGCATGTTGGATCGATCACGGAAGGGCGGAATGGCATGGACGAAGGAGAGCCTGGACTGCGGGTTGTGCGTCAGCTACGTGCCATCACTGTCGAACTCGACCTGCTCGGAGCCGAGTTCGCGCAACGCAACAGCCTGCACCCGACCGACCTGCGTGCCCTGATCTGCCTGTTGGATGCCGCTCGGGCGCACACGCTCGCGACGCCCGGCTGGCTCGGGCGGCAGCTCGGCTTGAACTCTGCGGGCACCACAGCCCTTGTCGACCGGCTCGAGAGGCTCGGCCACGTGCAGCGCACACGCGACAGCCGTGACCGACGCCGTGTGCTGCTTGAGGTTGATGAACGGGCAGTCACCCTCGGACAGTCGTTCTTCGGACCGCTGATCACGGAGGTCGTCGCTGCCACGCGGACCTTCTCCGACACGGAGCTGGCAACAATCCAGCGCTTTCTGCTGAACGCGCACGAGGTCGTCACCGCACAGCGAGACCCTTCGAGCTTGCTCACCCGAAGTCCCGTACCGCAGAAGAAGCGAGGACCTCAATGATCTGTTTGTGACGACAGACCTCGAGACCCTCTTGACCGCACTGTATGTGAAGATCGACGACGACATCGGAGGGACTCGATGGATGGGGCGACCGCCCCGTCTCAGCGACTCCGAGCTCCTCTGCCTGGCGGTGGCCCAGTCGCTCCTTGGCCACCGCTCCGAGGCACGCTGGCTGCGCTTCACCCGCAAGCGGCTGTCCGGCATGTTCCCCTACCTGCCCCAGCAGTCGGGGTACAACAAGCGACTGCGAGCGGCGCTACCCCTGGTCAAGCGGCTGATCCGGGAGCTGGCCATGGACAGCGACCTCTGGTTCGACAACCACTGGATCGTCGACTCCACGCCGGTGCCGTGTGGGATGTCCCGCCCGATGGTCCAACGTTCGAACCTCGCCGGGTGGGCCGGGTACGGCTACTGCGCCTCCCACTCGCGGTTCTTCTGGGGCCTGCGCCTCTATCTGGTCTGCACCCCGACCGGCATGCCCATGTTGTGGGCGCTGGCCAACCCGAAGATCGGCGAACGCGAAGTCCTGGCCTCGATGCTGGAAATCGACGCCGACCTGGTCGCCGAACGCGAGGGCATCCTGCTCATCTCGGACGAGGGCTTCGCGGGCAAGGCGTTCGAGAAGGACCTCGCCGGGCAAGGCATCGAGTTGCTGCGGCCGTCCCGCAAGCGGGAGAAGGCCCGCTATGGCGAGCCAATGCTCAAGAAGGTCCGCCAGCTCATCGAATCGGTCAACGACACCCTCAAGGGTCAGCTCGACCTGGAACAGCACGGCGGCCGCACCTTCGAGGGCGTCGCCATCCGAGTCGCCCAGCGCATCCTTGCGATGGCCGCGGCGATCTGGCACAACCGCAAGACCGGAGCCCCGATCACCCGATCCCTGATTGCGTACGATTCCTAATCTCTTTGTCAAGCGGCGTTCGTGACGGGGGGTATGGATTCGTAGCACCGTCCGTCGCGCAACAGGGCCCACAGGACGTTGACCCGGCGTCGGGCGAGGGCGAGGACGGCCTGGGTGTGCCGCTTGCCTTCGGCGCGTTTGCGGTCGTAGAAGCGGCGGGATTCGTCACAGCAGCGGATGCTGATCAGCGCGGAGGTATAGAAGACGCGCTGGAGCCGCCGACTGTAACGTCTGGGCCGGTGTAGATTGCCGCTGATCTTGCCCGAGTCGCGTGGAGCCGGGGCAACGCCGGCGAACCCGGCGAGGCGGTCCGGGCTGTCGAAGGCTGTCATGTCGCCGCCGGTGGCGGCGAGGAACTCGGCGCCGAGCAGGGGGCCGATGCCGGGCATGCTCGCGATCACCTCGGCGTGTTTGTGCTCGCGAAACCGGGCCTCGATGACCTTGTCGGTCTCGGCGATCTGCTCGTTGAGGCGCATCACCTCCTTGGCGAGCGTGTGCACGAGCTGGGCCGTCGGCTTCTCCCCGGTCACGCTGGTGTGCTGGCTCTCGGCGGCCGCCAGGGCCTTCTCGGCGAGTTGGGCAGCACCGCGGACCTTGCGGTTGCGCAGCCAGGTCTCCAGCCTCCGAGCCCCGGTTCTGCGGATGGAGGCTGGGGTCTGGTAGCCGGTCAGCAGGATCAGCGGGCCGGTATTCGTGAGGTCCAGAGCCCGGTCCAGAGCGGGAAAGATGCTGGTGAGGTGATTGTGGAGCCGGTTGATCACGCGGGTGCGGTCGTCGGCGAGGTCGCGGCGATGGCCAGTGTGGACCTTGATCTCGGCGACCAGTTCGTCACCGGGCCGCAAGGGCTGCAGGTCCCGGCGGATCCGGGCCTGGTCGGCGATGATCGCGGCATCCTTGGCGTCGGTCTTGCCTTCGCCCCGGTAGCCCTCGGAGGCGCGGCTGACGGCTCGGCCGGGGATGTAGAGCGTGTGCTGTCCGTGGTTGAGCAGCAGATCGATCAGCAAAGCGGCGCCGCCGTCGGCCAGGTCGATGCCCCAGGTGACCTCGTCGCCCAGGGCGAGCACGTCGGCCAGGAGCTTCAGCAACTCCGACTCGTCGTTGGCCACTCGCCGCGACAGCAGCCGCTTGCCGGTGCCGTCGATCACCACGCAGTGGTGATGGGTCCTGCCGGCATCGATGCCGGCCCAGATCGCTGTCACGCGCTCTCCACGGGTCGCTTGCCTGCCTGCACCACAGACGACCTCGCTGGCGAGTCCCTACTCAGCGATCGGATCGCAATTCCTGATCAGCAGCCGAGTCGTCGTGGGGCGTCGGGCGGCGAATCGTAAGAAGCCACGGACGGCAGACCACTGAAAGCCACACCCGACACCCCTGGGTGAGCCAACCCTACGAATGGCTCGCTCATCCCGATCAACAAGGTAGGGACCACTGATCACATCGGACACACTCGTCTAGCCCCCGTCGACATCATCGCCAACCCATAGCTCACCGGCTCTGCCGCCCGGATGGCAGTCGCCACGCCGTGCGCCGATCGGCCGCCACCGACACCCGCTGCGGGCGGACTGCGCCACTACAACCAGTGACGATCGCGGCTGGCTGACTCACGAGCAACTGGCCGCTATCACCCTGCTCTCCGAGTGAGCGGAGGTGAACCGCCGCAGCGCCAGGCGGACCGGCGCCGCCGTCGGCACGACTGCACTGCTCTCCGCGCGAGCGGAAGTGAACCGTACGAACGGTGCTGGCCGCTCTGGCCCTGCGGCGGGCCCGGGAGGAGCATGGGAGATGAGCGACCAAGGGAGGCCCGCCATGAAGACCGGAGCCTCGGAATACGACCGCTGGCTGTACTCGCACACGCCCTCCCAAGCCGAGGGCGAGCGCGATGAACCGACCGAGCGCGCGGCAGCGGAGCAGCACCCGGACGTCCCCAGGACCGAGCCGTCCCAAGCGGAGGGCGAGCGGGTGGACGACTTCCGGACCACATGACCGCCGATAAATGATCAATGAAGTGCACGTGGAGGTGCGCGCCACTGATCTACTCCGAGATCACCCCGGAGTGCCGTACCAGGGTTGGAGAAGGAGCAGGCCCTCGACGTGCTCATACAGCGTCGGCTTCGCCTGGCCGTCGGTGATCTCCTTGCCCTGGACGCCCCGCGCCCTGGACGTCCTGGACGCCCTGCGCCCTGGACGCCCTGCGCCCTGCGGCACCCACTTGTGAGAGGGCGGTTCGTAAAGTGATGTCCGTTTCCCGGTGAGGTTGGTGCAGGGCAGCTGGTCGCGAGGGCTCGGTCGGCTACTGCTGCCTGGTTAAGTTGCCGGCGTCGGCCTCGGTGAGGACGTCGAGCTTGACGAGGCGTTTCAGCTTGGCGCTGGTGCCTTCGAGGTTCTTCGGCAGCAGTTCGTGGGCGAGGCCTTCGCGGACATCACGGGCCCGGAGGGGGGCGGTGGCCTCGTCGAAGACGGCGAGGCGGCGTGGGCCGGGAGACGGCCGGCGAGAGCAGTGATGCTCTTCCGGGTGATCGTCAGGTGTTCGTCATCGCCGACGCGACGCGACGCGCTCGCTGCCGCACACGCCGCGCCCCGTTGTCCGCTGTGACGTTCACGGCTGACGGCGTGTGCCGGTGCTCGACTGGTAAGCCGCCACACGATCCCACTCGCCTCGGAACTCGCTTGTGGTCTCTTGATCACCCCGATACGATTACGATCGTAAGATAATGAGGTTGTCCATCGCTGGGCGGAGTTGCTCCGTCCATCCACATTGGAGAAGCACGTGTCTTCCTCGAACGTCGAAACCCAAACGTCCACCACTGACTTGCACCAGTTTGCCGATGAGTTGATCAGGCAGCTCAACCTGCGGGACGCCGACGGCGCGTTCGCCCTGTTCGCGCCGGACGCCCGCTTGTACGCCGCCGACGGCACCACCACCGGCGTCGAGGAGAACCGCGCGGTGGTGGCGTCGGTCTACGACGCGTTCCCCGACGTCACCTTCACGCCGGTCCGTGTCGTCGCCGAGGATGATTGGTTCGCGATCGGCTTCATCTGGGCCGGCACGAGCACCCGGCCCTTCAACGGCACTCCCGCCACCGGCCGATCCATCAAGGTGCTGGAGTTCCGTATGTTCAAGGTGGTCGACGGGAAGATCGCCGAGGCCTGGGGCCTCATCGACCTGGCGTCGCTCTTCGCTCAGTTGCAGTCCTGAGAGGACTACATGAGTTGATGCCTGTTTCACCCTCTCGGGAGGGGTAAGCGGGCCAGTCGTGGCGTCGCCTGGCGGCTACGGCCCCGGCTGGGTGAACAAGCCTTGCTTGGTCTCGACCAGGATCCCGCGCTCGGTCAGCCGCTTGAGTTTGAGGCGGGTGTTGTTGATGGTGTAGGGCGCGATCTCCGGGTCCATCGCCTCGTACACCTGCCGCGCCCGCAGCGGCACGTCGGCCGCGGCGAACAGCGCCATGATCTGCTGGTAGGCCGGATGGGCCGGCAGCTTCGGGGTCGGCGGCGCGGGCGGTGGCGGATCGGGCAGCTCCAGCAGCGTCTTGCGGGTGATCCGGACCTCCTCGGCGGCCCGGCTGAGCTCGTTCAGCCGTGCGGTCAGCTGCGCGATCTGCTCCCTCGTCGCCCCGGCCTGCGCGGCGATCTCCCGTTCCCACGCCTCCAATCGGGCTCTGGCCGCAGTTCCGTGAAACGGCCAGGTGTCGGCAGGGCGGCCAGTATCGATTGTCATCGGGTCGCGGCAGAGTGCGCGGTCATGGAGATCGACACGTTCTGGGACGTCATCGAAGCCGCGCAAGCCGGGGCTGCCGCAACGGGCGAGCTGCTTGACGAGGTTCTCGTCAAGCAGCTCGCGGAGAGACCGCGGCAGGAGATCCTGGAGTATGCGGAACGCTTCGATGAGCTGCACGACGCCCTGTATCGCTGGGATGTGTGGGCGGCTGCTCACCTCATCGGGGCGGGCGCTCCGACGACAGTTTCGTGACTTCTCCCCCCGGATAAATCCGGGGGGCTTCTCCTGTCGGCGGCTAGGCCACGTCGGAAAGGACCAGCCCGGCCCTGACAGCGACGTTGAGTGCGCCGATCTGATCGGCGTTGGCGGTGTGACCGCACTGGGTGCACTCGAACTTCTCTTGTGTGGTGCGGTTATCGCCGGACACGTGCCCGCAGGCGGGGCAGGTGCGGGAGGTGTTGCGGGGGTCCACCGGGATCAGCTTGCGACCGGCGCTTTCAGCCTTGTGCGCGAGGATGCCCAGGAACACCCCCCAACCCGCGTCGTGGATGCTCTTGTTCAGGCCGGCCTTCGCGGCGGCTCCATCAGCTCACGCAGCCGGACCGCGACCCGCCAGGACGGTGCCGTAGGTGCAGCCCTTGCGGAAGGCGAACTCATCCACCCCCAGCACCCGCGGCGCACGGTCCGGAAACCGCGGGCGCCACGAGCAACCTGAGCAGCCGGGTCCGGCCCGCAGCCATCCGTAGGCGGCGGCACAACCGTGCGGCCGGACGGCCGTCGAGCTCGATCGCGATCGACCGCAGCCAGCCTGTCAGTCCGGTGCTGGAGCGGCGGCGCCGCTCGGATAGGCCCGCCACCTGCTCGACGAACGTCTTACGGGAACAGCTATTCCGGTCACAGAAGTACCGGCGGACCCGCAGCCGGACCATGACCCGACGGGACGCTAACGGCCTTTCGTCCAGAGAGCGTTGGTACATGCCGTGTATGCGCCTCGCCTGCTTCCGGCAGTCCGGGCACCGGCCCGGCCCGGCAGTAGACACCGCCTCCACCACGAGGACGTCGGAGGAGTCGCTGACGCGTCCCACTCGCACATCGATCCCGGGAAACAGCACAGCCTCGACCGCCTTGCTGGACATACTCTGCCGAAACGATCCCTCGCTCACTCCGCTGACCTGGGGATTCACGGAACTGCGCCAGAGCCTCCAATCGCGCCAGCACCGCCCCGCGGGTCAGCCCCCGCCGGTCATGTGCTGCGCCAGGCCCCAGCGGTGGCCCCCGTCAGCCAGCGCAGTAGCACCGCGGTCATCACCCAGTACACCCGCGACTCCGAACTGCGCGGCAAGCGCTCATAGTCGCGCACCAGCCTGCGGTGCAGCAACAAGATCCCGTAGGCGCACTCCACGATCCACCGTTTGGCAATCGGCACGAAACCGGTCTGGGCCGGGTTGCGCTCGACGATCTCCACCCTGCAGGGATACTGCTGTGGTGCTGTTGACGTGGATTGCTGAGGTGGCGGACGAGCCTCTGGTGCTGGAGCCGGCCGACCGGCGGGTGGAGTGGGAGACCAACACCTGGTCGCTGGGTGCGGCTGACGAGGACAGGAGTTCGTTGTCCGTCGCTGAGGTGGTGGCGGCCTTCGAGCGGACTGCTGCTGCCATCCGGGAACGCATTCGCGATCTGGGCTTCTCCAGGGTGGCGACGTTCTATGTGTGGCACGACAAGCAGGCAGGACAGCTTCGGTGCTCGACCGGTTCTGTGTCCCCGGATGCGTTGCCGTTCAGCGGTACCTATGTGGCTTCCGACGACCTCGGTCCGGTCGTCGAGGGATTTCTGGCCGACGGCGAGCCGGGCTTCATCGCCTGGTCGGACTTGGACGAGGTGCAGAGCCTCTCGGAGAAGACCGAGACCGAGCCGGAGATCATGCCCTTCGGTGTCTGGGGCAGCAGTGTCGGAGCTTCACGCTGACTGGTCCTGCTTGTCCGCACGGACGAGTCGGCGGTGGCAGATGAGGGCTGCGGCTATGCCGGCGAAGGCGAGGAAGTGTTCTGTCTTGCGTTCGTAGCGGCGGTGGAGCCGACGGCAGCCGGCGAGCCTCAACAACCCATCGGTGGCGGCCGAGCCGCTGCGAGGACTCGATCCCTTTGCGGGCTGTGCGGTGGCGGATGCCCCGCTTGCGGAGCCATCGGCGCAGGTGGTCATAGTCGTAGCCCTTGTCGGCGTGCAGCTTCGCCGGGCGGCGGCGACGGGGTCCGCGGGGAGAACGAATGGGCGGGATGCCACGCACGAGCGGCTGAAGGCCCTGGCTGTCGTGCATGTTGGCAGCCGAGATGCCCAGCGACAGCGGGAGTCCGTTCCGGTCCGTGATCAGGTGAATTTTCGATCCCAGCTTGCCGCGGTCGGTCGGATTCGGTCCGGTCAGTGGCCCCCTTTTGCTGCCCGGAGGTTGACGGAGTCGATTGCGCACCGTGACCAGTCGAGCTCGCCGCGGGCGCCGAGTTCGTCCAGGACGACGCGGTGGAGCCTTGCCCAGACGCGGGCCCGGCTCCACTGAGCAAACCGTCGGTAGACCGTCTGCCAGCTCGGACCGAACACTGGTTGGGAGCTGCCGCCAAGTGCAGCCCGAGGTGGCCACGAAGATGATCGCGGCCAGGGCCTCGCGGTCACCGGCCCGCCGTCGGCCACCACCCTGCGGACGTATCACCTCCGTTGGTGGCACCACCCGCCGAAACAGCACCAACAACTCGTCCGGTCGTGGTTTCGTGTTCTGTTGGCAGCGCGTGGGCCGGCGGGGTGGGTGGGTGGTTGTGGGTGGGGTTAGTTGGTGGTTGTGGTTTCGTGTTGCTGTTGCTGTTGCTGTTGCTGTTGCTGGTGTTGTTGTTGGGTTTCTTCGTAGACGGTTGCTCCGCGGGAGGCGGAGAGGCGTAGTGAGGCGATTACGGAGGGTTGTGCGAGGCTGGGGAGCAGGTGGCGTAGTAGTTCGCTGGCGCGTGTCATGAGGTCTTGGTAGTCGCTGAAGGCCTGGGACATGGACTGGATGCCGGCGAAGGAGCCGACGATGACGTCGGAGGTTCGGGCGGGGATGACGTGGGGGAGGAGTTCGCCCTGGGTCTGGGCTTTTTCGAGTAGTTCGCGTACGAGTTCGCTCCAGCGCAGGAAGGGGCCGGTGCGGTCCAGGCCGGTGGCCATCTGGTCCATGGCCAGGCGGACGCTGGCGCGGACCATGGGGTCGGTCTGCAGGCGGTGGGAGTGCAGCATGACGACGTCTACGAGTTCCTGGAGTTTGCCGGGCCGGTGGGGGATGGTGAAGTGGCTGTCCTGGGCGTCGAGGACTCCCAGTGCGAGTTCTTCCTTGGACTTGAAGTGGAAGTACAGGGCTCCCTTGGTCACTCCGGCGCTGGTGAGGATCTGGGAGATGGTGGCGGCCTGGTAGCCGTGGTCCTCGAAGACCTTGGCCGCGGCCAGGAGGATGGCCCGGCGTGTGCGGATGGCTCGGTCCTGCTTGGCCATGCGGCCTCCATGTGTCGTGCGGCTGGCGCGCGTTCCAGCTCTTCAAAAAAACCGTCCAGTTTGTATATTACAACGGCGGGGGTGCGGGGCGGCCCGTCCGCGTCTGCCGGGCGGAGGGCGGGAGGGTGTCCGGCCGGACCCGGTGCAGGCGGCGCCGGGCGTCTTTGCGGTTCCCCGGCAGGCGTCCGGCCTTTGCGTGCCCGGTGCCTGCCGGGGGCCGGAAGGTCCGGTGTGTGCTGGCGCCCGTGGCGGGGCCGGAAGGTGCGGAAGGTGGGGTACGCCGGTGCCCGGCCCCCTCCCGCAGCCGGCGCCGGCTGCGGGAGGGGGCGGTGTGCTGGGGGTGGTTGTTGTGTGCCGGCGCCGGCCGCGGAGGGCGGGGAGGGTGGTGTGGTGGGGGTGGTTGTTGTGTGCCGGTGTGTGTGGGGGGCTGGGCTGGTGGTGGGGTGGGTTTTGTGGGGTGGGTGGGGGGTGGTGGTGGGGGTCAGGTGGTGGGGGTCAGGTGGTGGGGGGTGCGGGGGTGACGGTGCAGCGGAATACGGGTTTGTTGTCCTGGTGGCCGTTTACCTGGACGGGTGTGTTGTGGCCGGGTGCTGTGCCGGGGGCGGGGTGTGCCTCGATGATGCAGGGTGTGTCCAGTTCGGCGTAGCGGTGGAAGGTGCTGGTGAGGGTCTGGGGCAGGAAGGAGCGGCCCAGGACGGTGGCGGTGGCCTGGCGGGCGGCTTCGATGAGGACCATGCCGGGGACGTGGTCGACGGGGTGGTCGAAGAGCACGGGGTGGCGGCTGTCGACTCTCAGCTGCCAGCGGTGGTTTTCGGTGAGGGGGGACAGGACGACGTCCATGGGGGACATCCGTCCGACGCTCTGCGGTGCGACCGGGGCGGTGAGGGGGAGTCTGCGGAGGTCGCTGTCGGGTGTGCGGTGGGCGCGGACGCGGCGGTAGACCGCGGGTGAGGTGCAGGAGAAGGAGGCGCCGGCGTCTGCGACAATCTGGCCGTCGCGCCGGATCACGGCTTCGTAGCGCAGGCCTGCCAGGCTGCGGCCGCGGCGTTTGATCTCCGGGCAGCTGATGTCGAGTTCCAGGGACGCCGGTGCGCCGCCGACCAGGAGGTGTTCGGGGCGCACGTCGATGGCGAGGTCCCACATCAGGAAGTGGTGGCCGAGCGGGACACCGAATTCGGCGTGGGCCAGGAGTGCGCCGGCCTGGCGGATGGTCTCGGCCGCGATGAGCGGGTCGTGGCGGCCTTCGGCGGCGGTGAAGAAGCTGTGCCCGCGGGGCCACTGGGCGCTCACCGTGAAGCGGTCCTGGCCGGTGCGTTCCCAGTCGGTGAGCATGACCTCGGCGACGCTGGCGCGGTGGACGTACTCCTTGGGGACCGTGGTGGTCAGGGACGGGTAGCGCAGCACGCCCGTCCCTGCCGGTGCCGAGGTGTCCTGAGCGGTGGGCGAAGTGCTGGGTATCGCGCGTTCTGTGCGGAACGTGATCGCAGACATGTCTGATCCCCTTGAGCCGCCATGGCGTGCACTGATGAGTGGTGGTCCCTCGAGCAAGCAAGAAGATACATACCAACCGGTTTAATTTCTAGCGGTATCGCTCAGTCCGGACGGGCGGGATCTGGAGGGGGCTGCTCCAGATCCCTTGCCGGTCTTCGCCCGGCCCGCGCGGCCCTGTCCGGCCTGCGGGTATGGCCCGGCTCGGGGCGCGGGGGCGCCTGCCGGCCGCGCGGGCGTGAAAGAGGGGGTGCGCGGGGTCCGCTGCGGGGCGGCGGGGCCCTGAACGCCCTCGTGAGCGCGGTGCGGGCGGGGAGCGGCGGCGGGCGGGCGGGTCCCCGGGCGCACCGCCCGCTGTGGCCCGCGGTGCATCCCGCCGCCCGCCCGTGCGCCGGGCGGGCGTGTCCGCGAGGGGGCCGGCGGCGGGGGTGTGCGGGCGGCGGCTCCCCGGATGCCGGTGCGGCGCCCGGCCGCCGGCGCCTCCCCGGCCGGGGGCCTCCCGGGACCCTTTCACCGACCACATAGAGACCGCATATGCGGTTTGTTATGATGGGGGTTGTGGGCCTGGACGGGACCTCCTCGGCCTTCTACCGGGAGGGGGCCTGGCATGGCACCGGCGAACCCACCACCGGCGGCGGCGCAGCCCGCGCCGGCCGGCGCGGGGCGCGGGGCGCGGCTGCGCGTTCTTCGCCCGCCCGTCCGCCCCGGGCCCGGGGCGGACGGGCGGGCCGGGTGCGGGCCGCCGGGGCAGAGCCGGCGGCCCGCCCGGCCGGCGACGCCATCACGTGCGCACCCCCCTCACCGGTTCCGTCACCGGTTCCCTCACCAGTCCCGTCACCGGTTCCGTCGCCGGTCCTTGCCGGGATCCGTGAGGTTCTCATCCGTTCCCTGGCCGTGGCGCGCACCGAGTACGCCGCTCTGTCCGCCGGCGGGAACGGCCACCCCTTTTTCCGCGACAACGGAGCACCCCGATGGTCAAACAGGAACGCGCGCTGCGCACGCGCGAGGCACTGATCAAGTCTGCCGCCGTGGTCTTCGACCGGGACGGTTTCAGCGTGGCGTCGCTCACCGTGATCAGCAGTCAGGCCGGTGTGAGCAACGGGGCGCTGCACTTCCACTTCGCCACCAAGGCCGCCCTGGCGGGCGCTGTGGAGGACGCGGCCGCGCACCGGCTCGGCCGGATCACCCTGCGGGAGGAGGAGGCGGCAGGCGCCCTGCAGCTGCTGGTGGACGCCACCCACGACCTGGCGCGCGGGCTCCACGACGATGTGGTCCTGCGGACCGGGTTCGAGCTGAGCGGTGATCATGTCTATGTGGCCAAGCGGGACCTGAGGCACCAGTGGCGTCAGTGGGTCGAGGAAACGCTGCGGCGTGCCGGTGCGCAAGGGGCCCTGCACGAGACGGTGACACCGGAGGACGCGGTGATCACCCTCGTGGCGGCGACCTCGGGCCTGGAGGTGCTGGGAGCGCGGGATCCCGTATGGCTCTCGTGCCGGACCCTCACCCGGTTCTGGCAGCTCCTGCTGCCACGGCTGGCCTCCGCGTCGGCGCTCGGGCGGCTCACGGCGCAGGGACACCGCGCCGGCGCCGCGCGCACTGCCGGGGCCCAGGACCCCGCAAGCGCCCGTGGCGAGGGCCGGGCCACCGGCACCGCCCAGGCCGCGGACCGGACACGCTGACACGCCCGGCAGACACGGACCGACCGGCCCCGGGAAGTGGAGTTTCTTGCGCAGTGCCCCCGCCCTCCCCCTCCCGCCTTCGCCCCGCTCTCGCCTGCGGTATCGGTTTCCGGGGGTCTCGTTCTTCGGTTCCTGGGTTCTCCGCTCCGCCGTCCTGGGCGGATGGGGGCGCTGGTCCTCTTGCATGTGGAGGTGTTGGTGTTGCCGTGTAGCAGCGGAGGTTCGCTGTGAGGCCGGTGCGGGGGCGGGTTGTTGTGGGGTGTTCTGTCCGGTCGGTTCAGTGTTTTTCTCCGGCGGGTTCGCGGGTGGGGTGTCCTGGGGCCGGGCGGGTGTGCGGGTGGTGGTGGGTGCGGCCGGGTGGGGTGGGGCGGGGGGTGGTGTCGTGGGGGGCGGGCGGGGCGGGCAGGTTGCGTACGACGAGGCGGTGGGCCGGGATCCGGCAGCCGTCGCCGATGGTGACCGGTCCCAGGACGGACGCGCCGGTTCCGATCAGGACCCGGTCGCCGATGACCGGGTGGCGGCGGCCGGGGGTGCTGTCGTGCTGCCAGCCTCTCGAGCCGAGGGTGACGCCGTGGTAGAGGGTCACGTCGTCGCCGATGACGGCTGTTTCGCCGATGACCACGCCGAATCCGTGGTCGATGAAGGCGCGCCGGCCGATACGGGCCCCGGCGTGGATCTCCATGCCGGTCAGCAGGCGTGCCAGCCGGGTGAGGGCCGCGGCGCTCAGGCGGTGTCCGCGGCGGTGGCGGCGGTGTGCGAGGCGGTGCAGGGCCAGGCCCTGCCAGCCGGCGTGCAGCACTGCCTCGCGTCTGCCGGAGCAGGACGGGTCGCGCTCGAGGACCGCTTGGAGGTCCTCCCTGATCAGCTTCAGCAGGGTGGGGGTGGTCAGGGAGGCGGGGCGGCTCATCGGGCGGGCGCCGCGGTGCCGGGCGCGCCGGGCCGCCCGGTGCGGTACAGGGTGCGCTGGAACAGTTCGTCCGCGGTGAGGGTGGCGAATCGCTGCGGGCCGTGTGCGGCGCCGGGCGGGCGCAGCGGGGTGAGGGTGGTCCAGGGTGCGGGGTGGCAGCACTGCGCGAGGGACAGGCGGCCTGTGTCCGGGCCGGGCGGGGGCGCCGCCCGGTGGGCGGCGGCGCGTGCCAGTCCGCCGGTGAGCCGGTCCAGGACCAGGCCGACGGTGACGAGGGCATAGCCGGGGGGTGCTTCGGCGGGCAGCCACCGGCCCTCGACACGGACGTCCGTCCCGGCCGCGGCCGCCCGGGGCACGGTGGTGATCAGGCCCATACCCAAACCCGGGTCCATGCCCTGGCCCAAACCCGGGTCCATGCCCATGCCCATGCCCATGCCCATGCCCTGGCCCATGCCCTGGCCCATGCCCAGGCCGTGGCCCTGGCCCGGGTCCATACCCGGGTCCTGGTGTGGTGCGGCTCCCGCCTGCTGCACGGCTCCCGCCTGCTGCGCGGCTGCTGCCTGGGGTGCGGTGCGGGGTGTCTGGCGGGCGGGCGGGTACCAGGCGGCCCGGCTGGTGGCGGGGCCGTCCTGCAGCATGTCGGTGAAGTAGTCGGGGTGGGCGCCCAGGGCGCCGGCCAGGGTGTGCAGCACCTCGTGCTGCAGGCGCAGCATGCGGGTGTGCAGTTCGCGCAGGGCCGCGCCGATGCCGGGCACCAGGTGGTCGGGGAAGTAGGGGGCTGGGTAGCGGGCCGGGTAGCGCACGCGCAGCGGATGCCCGGCGGGCAGCGTCGCCCCCCAGCCGAAGAGCTCCCTGCCGCCGGCCGCCGGGCCCCTCTGCCCGGGTCCGGCAGGCGGGGTGTAGCCGGCCCGGCCGGTGCCGCCCGGCACCCGGCAGGTCCGCTTCTGCTCGGGGGTCAGGCCGAAGAAGGCGGACAGGAATCCGTACGCCTCCTGCAGCAGGGACTCCGTGACCGTGCTGCGGACGAGGAAGACCCCGTCGTGCAGTGCGCCGTGCAGGTGGTGGCGGTCCTGGGGCCGTTGCAGGTCGATTTCCTTGATCATGCCGGGTTCCCCTTTCCCTCCGTGAGGGGGGTCGTGCGTGGGTCCTTGCGAAAGGCCAGCGCCAGGTAGGCCAGCCGGTGGCCCCGGTAGGGGAAGTCACGGTCGATCACCAGGCGGCCTGTGGGGGTGAGCCCGGCGCCGCCGTACAGGCCGGTGACAATCTCTTCGGTCAGCCACCAGTTGAGCCGGCCGTCGTCCAGGGGGAGTTCGGTGAGCGTGCCGTCGGGGCTGAGGAAGACACTGACGACCAGGACCCCGCCGGGGCGCAGCAGGCCGGCGCCGTGCGCGGCCCAGGCCTGCCAGTCGGCGCGCCGCTGGTGGTGCAGACAGCCGTTGTCCACCACGAGGTCCTGTCCGGCGCCGGTGAACTGCAGGAAGTCGCCCTGCCGGAAGCGGACCCGGCCCCGGGCGGGCGGGGGTGTGTCCCAGACGTCCAGCAGGTCCAGGCCGGTGCCCTCGGCGTCCAGGCGTTCGGTCAGGTCCGTTGTCTGCCGGCCGCGCCCGCAGCCCACGTCCAGGATTTTCGGGCGCCGTCCGGTGACGTGCGGTGCGTGCTCCAGGGCGAAGCGGGTGATGGCCTCGCTGGTGTGGGCGCCGGTCCAGGAGTCGCGTCGGCGGCGGTACCAGTGGCCGAAGGAGCCGGCGACGCGACGGCGGTAGGCGGCGTAGCCCGGCGGGCTCTCAGCGGTCGGCGGCATGGGCCCATTCCTCCAGGGTTCCTCGGCCTGCGGCGACGGCCACGGCGTGTCCGCCGCGCAGGTCCTCGTCGATGACGCGGGACGCGCTGAGCCAGGCGCCCGCGGCACTGCTGCAGACGGCGATCTGCTGGGTGCGGCGCAGCCGGTTCATGGCGTCGAGCGCCTGGGGGTAGGGGACGCCGGCGAAGGCGAAGCCGTCCTCGTAGGGGGCCAGCAGCGGCTGGCGAAGGCCGTGCCCGAGGCCGCCGGTGCCGCTCATGCGGCGGGCGCCGTCCGGTGCGCGGCCGTCGCTGTAGGGGGCCTCGGCGGGGAAGACGGCCACCACACGGCAGCTGGGCCAGCGCGCCCGCAGCGCCTGTGCGGTGCCGACCAGGGTGCCCGCCGAGCCCACCGAGGCCGCCAGCACGCCGGGCCGTATCCCGTCCCGGGCGAGCCGGGCGACGATCTCGGCGCCGGTCTGTTCGCGGTGCACGGCGGCCGCTTCGGGCGCGCAGTGCTGCAGCAGCAGGTGCCGTTCCTCGCGTTCGGCGATACGTACCGCCTCGTCCATCGCCCCGAGGAATCCGGTGCCCTCGGGCGCGTGGGTGACCTGCGCGCCGTACCGGCGCAGACAGTCCGTCAGACGCCCGGGCGAGCCGTGGGGCAGGGCCAGGTGCACATCCAGGCCGAGCAGCGCGCACATCTCTGCCAGGGCCAGGGCGAGGGAGCCGCCGGAGTACTCGGCGAGGCGGACCGCGGGGGTGCCGGCCCGGGCCACCGCCGCGCACAGCAGCGCGTAGGCGGTACGGGCCTTGACGGTGCCGGTGAGGTTGGCGGCCTCCGCCTTCAGCCATACCGTTCCCCGCCCGCCCCGGCTGGGCACCGCCACCAGCGGCGTGGCGCCCACGGCGGGCCGGATCGAGGCGAGAGAGGGCAGCAGCCGGTGGGCGGCCCGCTCCAGGGGTGCGAACGCCGCTTCCAGGGCGGCACGGTGGGGGCGCCGCGCCCGCAGCGCCCGCTCGATGTCCCGATAACCAGCCGGTCCCGCCGTCCCCAATCCCGCCATCGCCGGTGCCGGTGCGGGCGTCCCGGGTCCTGCCGTTGCCGGCACGGTCGTCCCCGGCACGGTCGTCGCCGGTGCGTTCATGAGGGGCGCTCGCTGCTGGCGAGGCGGAAGCCCACGGGATACAGCGGCCCGGGGAAGGGGCCGTGCCGGCGGCGGGTGCGGGTGAGGTCGCCGAACCGGGCGAAGCTGCCGCCGCGGGCGATGCGGTAGCCGCCCATCGACTCCACCAGGTGATCGGCCACCGGCTCGCCGCCGGGGTAGGGGGCGTAGTCGTCGGCGGTGAACTCCTCCACGTTGCCTGCCATGTCCAGGGCGCCGCACGGGGCCGCCCCGGCCGGGAACGCGCCGACCGGGGTGGTGGTGTGCACCCCCGTCTCGCGGGTGTTGCAGGCGCCCGCGTCGAAGCCGCCCTGCCACGGGTAGGGGCGGCCGTCGGGGCCCTTGGCGGCGTACTCCCATTCCGCCTCGGCGGGCAGCCGCCAGGGGTGGCCGGTGCGCTTGGACAGCCAGCGCGCGTAGTGGTCGGCGTGCTCGGCGCGGATCCCGGCGACGGGATGGTTGGAGCGCTCCCACGGGTAGGCGCCCAGGTACCAGGTGGTGGGGCGCTGCTTGAGGCCGGTGGCGGCGAGGAACGTGCGCCACTCGCCGTTGGTCACCGGGTAGCGGGCGATGAAGAAGTCACTGAGCTGCACGGTGTGTTCGGGGCTCTCCTTGGCGATCCAGGACTCCTGCACCCCCTTGCCGGCCCAGGACCGGGTGACGTGGGCGACCTCCCCGGCCGGCAGCCCGATGAGGACCGTCGCGCCCGGCACGAAGCACATCGCGGGGACGGGGGTGATACGCGGGTCTCCCAGCAGGGCCAGCATGCCTCCGGCGGCCAGCCGTTCGGCCGTCGCCAGCGCGGGGTCCTCGACGGCCGCGGCCAGTTGCTGCCGGTCGGCCGGGGCGCCCCGGGCACCGGGGCGGGGGTGGAGGAGGGCGGGGTCGGCGAGGTCGGCGTGCTCGGCGAAGTGCGGGCAGGACGCGACGTCTTCGAGGTTCATGCGCCGGCCTCCTCGAGCAGTGCCAGGGTGTGGCCGCTGCCGGCCTTGGCGGCCAGATAGGCGGCGTTGTCGGGGGTGAGGTGAACGGTGGTGGCCACGACCGCCTCGACACCGATGCCCAGGGCGCGCAGCTGGGCGACCTTGTCGGGGTTGTTGGTCAGCAGCCGGATACGGGTCAGGCCCAGGGCGCGCAGCATCGCGGCGGCGGCCCGGTAGTCCCGTTCGTCCTCACCGCGTCCGATGAGCCGGTTGGCGCGGAAGGTGTCGATGTCCTGGTCCTGCAGGACATAGGTGTCGAGCTTGTTGTACAGGCCGATGCCGCGGCCTTCCTGGCGCAGGTAGAGCACGACGCCGCCGGTGTCGGCCAGGGCGGCCAGCGCCTCGTCCAGCTGCGGTCCGCAGTCGCAGCGGGCCGAGCCGAACACGTCACCGGTCAGGCACTCGCTGTGCAGCCGCACCAGCGGCACGCTCTGCGGTGCGTGGGGGATGACGCAGGCGATGTGCTCGGCGGCGTCGGGCAGCTGGTGGAAGGTGACCAGTTCCGCCCGGCGGCCCTGCGCACGCTCCAGGGTGATGGGGACCCGGGCGCGGACCCGGGCGGCAGCGGGCAGTGTGACGAGGGTGTTCATCGAGAACCTCCGAGGAAACCCCGGCCTTCAGGCCGGGGAGGAATCGGACTCCTGCGGAGCAGGGCAGGGGCAGGGGAGTCGCCGTCAGGGCGATGCGCCGTCCGCCGTCGACGACCCGTCAGGAAGTCGCAAGCTGATGCGATAATTTGTGAGTTATGGCCACTCACGTGAAGCGGTCGTTCAAGTACCGCTTCTATCCCGACGATGCGCAGGCGGCGGAGCTGTCGCGGACGTTCGGGTGTGTGCGCAAGGTCTACAACCTGGCTCTCGAGGCGCGGACGGCCGCGTGGTTCCAGCGCCGGGAGCGGGTCAACTACAACGCGACCTCGGCGATGCTCACCGCGTGGAAGAAGACCGAGGAACTGGCCTACCTCTGCGAGGTGTCGTCGGTGCCGTTGCAGCAGTGCCTGCGGCATCTGCAGGGCGCGTTCACCCACTTCTTCGAGGGCCGGGCGAAGTACCCGCGGTTCAAGTCGTGCAAGAAGTCCCGCCGTTCGGCGGAGTACACCAGCTCGGCGTTCCGTTACCGCGACGGCCGGCTCACGCTCGCCAAGATGCGCGAGCCGCTCGCCATCGTGTGGTCGCGTCCGCTGCCCGAAGGCGCGCAGCCGTCCGCGGTGACCGTGTCCCAGGACGCGGCGGGACGCTGGTTCGTGTCCCTGCTCTGCGACGACACGATCCCCCCGGCACCGGCCACCACGACGGCTGTCGGGATCGACGCGGGCATCACCTCCCTGGTGACCCTGTCGACCGGGGAGAAGGTCACCAACCCGAGGCATGAGCGCCGTGACCGGGCCCGGCTGGCGAAGGCCCAGCGGGAGCTGTCCCGCAAGGCCAAGGGCTCCGCGAACCGGGCCAAGGCCCGGGTGAAAGTCGCCAAGGTCCACGCCCGGATCACCGACCGGCGCCGGGACCATCTGCACAAGCTGACCACTCGTCTCGTCCGTGAGAACCAAACGGTCGTGATCGAGGACCTGAGTGTCCGCAACATGGTCAGGAACCACAAGCTGGCGCGTGCCGTCTCGGACGCGTCGTGGCGCGAGCTGTACTCCATGCTGGAGTACAAGTGCGCCTGGTACGGGCGCGACCTGGTCGTGATCGACCGCTGGTTCCCCAGCTCGAAGCTGTGCGGGTCCTGTGGCACGGTCCGGGCGAAGCTGGCGCTGAACGTCCGTGAGTGGACGTGCGGCTGCGGCACGGTGCATGACCGCGACGTGAACGCGGCGAAGAACATTCTCGCGGCCGGGCTGGCCGTGTCTGCCTGTGGAGACGGTGTAAGACCTCAACGGGAGTCCTCCCGGACGGGGCGGTCGTCGGTGAAGCAGGAACCCCAGCGGGCGACCGCTGGAATCCCCCGCCTTTAGGCGGGGGAGGATGTCAACTGTGCTGTCCTTCGTGGAAGGCCCCGCTTTCAAGGCGGGGGGTGGAAACGAAAGCCCCCGCTGAGCGGGGCAGGATGAGCCGCTGCGAGCCCCGCCGCGGGGCGGCGGCGCAAGTCAGGCGGCCCTGCGGCCCGCCGGCGCCGTGCGGCCCGCCGGTGCGGGCGCCGCCGGCCGGGCCGGCGTTGTCAGCAGGTCGCCCAGGTGCAGTGAGCGCTCGACGACGGGCAGGCCGGCGCTGTCGACGCCGACGAGGAGGATGCGCCCGTCCCAGCCCGCGACGGCGACGGTGCCGTCCTGGAGGCGGTGCATGCACGACAGGCCCTGGGCGAACTCGGCCACCACATGGCCGGAGGCCAGGGTGGCCGCCGCCTCCTGCCAGTCGACCTGCCAGGCGTACAGGCCGAAGTCGTAGGAGCCCGCCAGGACCACCGGCCGCTCGGCGCTGCCCATGAGGGCCACGCACTTGACGGACTCGTCGGGGCCGAGCAGGGTCTGCACGCGCTCCGCGCGCCAGGTGCCGCCCGGCAGACGGGTGATCCGGCCGGCCTTGACGGTGTGGTCGCGCGAGGCGCTCGCGGCGACCCGGTCGCCCAGTACGGCGACCGCGTTGACGAGGTTGCCGTGCTCCCACAGCCTGCTGCGCGCGTACGCCCCGCCGGCCTCGACGCTGCGGTCGGTGGCCGCCGACAGGAAACCGCCGGGGACGGCGGCCAGGGACTTCACGGACCCGCCGTGCGCCCCGATCCGCTCCACCACACCGAGGGTGTCCGGGGTGATGAGGAGGAACTCCCCGTTGTAGGTGCCGGCGACGAGGTGGCCGTCGTGGACGGTCAGGGAGGGCACGGGGGCGCCCAGCGGCGCGCTGGAGGTGACGGCGGTGCCGTCGTGGCGCAGGACGTGCCCCGAGTAGGTGCCGGCGAAGAGCACGCCGTCGTGGACGGTAAGGGACAGCACCGGACTGGGGCCGAAGTCGATCACGCGGACGGGCCCGGCCTGCGCACCGTCCACGCCGCCGCCGTCCACGCCGCCGCCGCCGTCCACGCCGCCGCCGCCGTCCACGGTGACGGCGACGACGAGACCGGAGTCGGTGCCGACGAGCAGTTCGCCGCCGAGCTGGGCCAGCGCGTTGGGGCCGTGCGTGGCACCGGCGGGAGCGCAGAGCTGAACGCCCGTCGCCAGATCGAACAGATGCGGGCCGTTCCAGAAACTGCCGGCCGCCACGACACCCCGGGCGGCGGTGACCGAGCGCGGCCACATCCGCCGGTCCTCGCTGCGGTGCAGGCGCCTGCCGGTGACGTCGAAGTGGTGCAGCGCCCCGTCGTAGGCGCCGACGACGAAGGAGGCGTCGTCCTCGGACCAGGCCACCGAGCGCGCCGCGGAGCTGGACACGGCGACGGTGCGCACCACCTCGAGTTGGGTGGTGAGCAGGTCGACGGCGCCGTCGTCACGGGCCACGGCCAGCAGCCGGCCCGAGTGGGACCAGGCACAGCCCTCGATGGAGGAGTCGTAGCGGCGGGTGAGCGGCGCGCCGGGGCCGTCCGGATCGCTGACGGCCACCAGACCGTCCTCGCCGACCGTGGCGATGAGCCCCCGGGCGCTGACCGACACCATCATGCAGTGCGCCTCGTGCGCGCCGACCTCGCGCAGGAACACCCCGTCGGCGGCCGACCACAAGGTGGCGCGCCCGTCCTCGGAGACGCAGATCAGCCGTTTGCCGTCGGGCAGCCAGGCCACCGAGTTGATGTCGTCGGTGTGCCGGGCGAGCACGGTGAGCAGCACGCCGGCGCCCTCCTCGCCCACCCGCCACACGGCCACCGTCTTGTCGGCGGACGCGGTGGCCAGCACCTCGGCATCGACCGGGTTCCAGGCGCAGGCGTTGACCAGACGGCGGTGGCGCAGTCTGGCCAGCTCGGTGGGACGGGACGGATCGCCGGTGTCCCAGACGATCACCGTGCCGTCGTACGAACAGCTGGCCAGCCGCTTTCCGTCAGGCCTGAAGCCCACATGGGTGAGCGGAGCGAAGTGGCCCGGTCCGCAGGCCGGAAGATCAATGGGTCGCACGCCGTCCCGTCCTTTTTCTCGTGTTCCCGGATATGGGATCCTGAATTTGTTTCCGTGCGCTGAACGAATATTTTTTTCAAGGCCCGCAACACCTCGAATGCCCCTGCTGCCCGGCGCCCCGGCGCGGTGCTTCACGAGGTGTCCGCCGAATGCCGAAATTAGGCGGACGGCCTGCCCGATGGCGAGCGGACGGCACACAATCCGGCAACTTCCCACATTCCTGCCCGTAACTTGACGGGGCGGCTTCGGCCTGGCACAAGACGCGCCGGCGGCGGCCCACTTGACCGATTCCGCCGGACCCGGTTGAGGCGCCCGGCAGGACGGGCCCACGCTGGCCCGGAAATGCAGGAACCGGCCGGGGAGCTGAGCGGCGTGCACATTGTTGTGGTGGAGACGGCATCCGTCCGAGGTTTCGACATGATCGCGGAGATGGCCGACTCGGGCATCGAGGTCAGTTTCGTCACCGAGACGCTCGACGCCCATCGAAAGAATCCGGGCTTCGAATTGTCCGCGCGTGCGGCACGCATCGTCGAGGTTCCGCGGCTGGCGCAAGGCGTCCTCGCGGACCGGCTGCACGGCCGGCTGGGCCCCCTGCCGCCCGACGGGGTGATCTGCCGGGACGAGGTGCATCTGCCGGCCGCCGCGGGGCTGGCCCGCGACCTGGGACTGCCCCACGAATCACTGCCGGCGGCCCGGATCCTCAGTGACAAGGCGGCCGTCCGCGCGCGGCTCACCGCGCGCGGCATCGGCTCGCTCGCCTGGCGGGTGGCCGCAACCGAAACCGAGGGCCTTGCGGCCGTCGACGAGATCGGGCTGCCCGTGGTCGTCAAACCGACCGCGGGCGGATGGTCGGTGGGCGTGAGCATCGCCTGGAGCCGGGCGCAGGCGGCCCGCGCGCTGGCCGGGGTGCTCGGCGTGCCGGCCGGCCCCGACGGCACGCCACCGCGCGCGCTCATCGAGGAGTACGCGGCGGGCCGGCACGTCAGCGCCGAACTGCTGGTGCAGGACCACCGCACCGTGCTCCTCGGATTCGCCGAACGGCTGCCGGCGCCCCCCGGCCAGACGGCGGAGCTCGGCGGCCACTTCCCGGCCCGTATCGAACAGGAGGCTGCCGCGCGCGCGTTCGTCCTCGACGCCGTGCGGGCCATCGGTGTCCGCTCCTCGGCCGTCCACGCCGAACTGCTGCTCACCCCGACCGGCCCGGAGCTGATCGAGATCAACGGCCGGGTGGCCGGGCATGTGGTGGCCCGGCAGATGTCGCTGGCGCTGGAACGCTCACTCACCGCCGACCTCGTGGCCCTCGCCGTCGGCGACCCGGTCCGCGAAGCCGCGCCGCACGAGAGTGTCGTCGCCCTGCACCACCTCTTCTCGCCCGTGGACGCCGTGGTGCGCGGAGCGAAACCGCAGGACGTCCTCACCCCCGACGTGATCGAGTCCCACGTCCGGGCCGGCACGGGCGACAAGGTGGCGGCGCTGCGCACCAACCACGACCGGATCGGCTATGTGCTGGCCCGCGGCCGCACCGGCGACGAAGCCGCCCGCAGCGCCGCCGAAGCCGCCCGGCGCATCCTTCAGTCCCTGCAACTGCACCCGGCACCCGGCACCGCGGACACGGCCGGCCCCCTTTCCGGCAGCCCCGCCCCGCAACAGCCCCCGACGGACCACCTGCCGACAACAGCAGCAGGCCCAGGGACAAACCGCCCGCAGACCCCGGAGGAGCCCCGGGCAGACCGCCCGCCGATACCGGGGGAGTCCCGGACGGACCGCCCGCCGGTACCAGGGGACCTGCGAACCGGTCACCCGCCGATGCCGGGGCAGTCCCGGACGGACGGCCTGCCGGTTTTGGAGGGCCCGCGAACGGGTCACCCGCCGGTACCAGGGGACCTGCGAACCGGTCACCCGCCGCTCCCGGGGAAGCCCCGGACGGACCGCCCGCCGCTCCCGGGAGACCTGCGAACGGAGCGCCCGCCGTGGCAGGCTGACGGGCCGTCCGGCCCGGCCCCGCAGGACGCGCCGTGCGGCGAGCATGTGCTGGTGCTGCTCGGCGCCGGGGACCCCGCCGACCGGATCATGACCGCACTGGCAGCGGTGACGGCCAAGGTCAGCGTGGTCTGGACCTCGGGCCCCGACGGCGAACCCCGGGCACGAGCACGCTGGCAGCAGCACTGCCGCGGCCAGTGGCACACCGCGTCCACGGGATCGGACATCCGTGCCGCCGCCCGCCTCATCCACACGGCCGAACCGGTCCGGGCCCTGCTGACCTTCTCCGCCTCCTACGCGGCACGGCAACTGCGCGACGGAGCCCCGCCCGCCGCCCAGCCCCCGCCCGCCGGCCCCGCACCCGGGCACACGGTCGTGGTGGCCGCCTACCGCGGCGACGTCCGGGCCCTGGCCGTCATCGACGAGGAAAGCGGCACCCGCCTGTGCCCGTCGCACCTGAACGGCCCCGCGCTCAAGGAACTGACCGACCGGGCCGTGCACGCCGTGCGCGCCGCACGCATCGAAGGCGTGGTGCGCTGCCTCCTGCCCCCGAGCACGGCACACCCCCGCGAGGGCCGCCCCGAGCCCCTGCTGCTGCCCGGCCTGGACGCCGCCACCATCGACCTCTACGACGCCGTCCACACCCGCGCCCTGGTCACCGCCGTCACACAGACGGCGCTCGGCCGCACCCCGCCCACCCGGCGCCGGCCGGCCGTCGCCGTGCAGCGCACGCTGACCACACCCGCCGGCCCCTTCCGGGTCATCGAGGCCACCACCGAAGAGCAGCTGCACACCTGGCCCGGCCTGTTCCGGGCCCAGGTCCTCACCCGGGCCGGCCACGTCCGCCAGGAACCGGGGCCCACCGTATGGCTGCGGCACACCGTGACCGCGAACGGGCGCACACAGGCACGCAAGGCGGCACGCGAACTGGAGCGCTCCCTCCTCCTGCGCACCACACCGCACGAGCGCACCCATGTGCTCCTGCTGGACCGGATCGGCGCCCCGACCTGGACCCTTGCCGACGGCGCGCCGGTACTGCCCGCGGACCGCTTCCGGCTGAGCGTGCTGTCCTCGGCGGCCGGCCCCACCCCCGCCGCCGACCTGGCGGTACACACCGACCTGAGCGACGGCTTCCTCCTCGGCCAACTCGCCCGCACCCTTGACGCCGGCCACCCCGTGCACCGGGTGGCCGCCCTCTCGGAGCGCCTGCAGGAACCGGCCGCCCGGCTGCGCGCCCTGCTCGGCACGGCCGGTGAAGGACCCCAGCAGGTACGGCGCTGGGTGGACAAGGCCGTCATGAAACGCATCGCCCGCCGCCACGGCATCCGCTGCGCCGACGGGCTCCTCGCCCACAGCGCCCAAGACATCACCCAGCTCTTCGACCGCCACGGGAAGATCGTCCTCAAGCCGCGGGCCGGATCCGGTTCACAGGGCGTGGCCGTCCTCGCCTCCTGGCCGGCCGTGGAGGCCTGGCTGCACACACGGTTCACCCCGGGCACGCACCTGTGCGAGGAGTTCGTCGACGCCCCCCTGTGCCACATCGACGCGGTCGTCCACCAGGGCGAACCGGTGTGGGACGTCTCCCTCTACGAGCGCGACACCATGGCCCTCAGGCACGGCCTGCCGCTGTCCTCGGCCACGGCGGCCGACCCCGGGCTGCGCGCGGCGGCCGGGCACCTGCTTCACCAGGTCGTGCACGCCTGGCAGATGAACTCGGGCGTGCTGCACCTGGAAGCCTTCGTCACCGGTGAGCGCCTGACGTTCTGCGAGGTCGCCGCCCGGCCCGGCGGCGCCGGAGTCACCGAAGCCTTCCGCGCCACCACCGGCATCGACCTCGACCACGCCAAACTCCTCGCCGACGCAGGGCTGGACCCCCGCCACCACCGCCGCGACCCCGTGGCCGCCCACGCCGGCTGGACCGTGCACTACTGCGGCGGCGGAAAACTCCTCACCTTCGACGACTCCGCGGTGGCGGCGCACGCCTGCTTCCGCTCCGTGAACGCCCGCGTCGGGGACACCGTCCCCGCCTCACTGTTCTCCGGCAGCGGCCTCAGCACCCACGTCTTCGCCCACGACTCGCACACCGAGGTGTCCCGGCTGCTGCGCCGCGCCGAGCACGACGTGCGCATCGTGACCGCGCCGGCCCCCGCCGCGCAGGGCCGGCCATGATCCTCGCCCTGCTCGGCAGCGCGGCCAAGGACTCGGTGGCCCGCGAGGTCCTGCTCAAGGCCGGCGAGCGCATCACCCGCGCCGGCCACCCCTTCGAACTCATCGACCTGGCCGTCGAGTTCCCCCAGCCACACGCACTGCACGACTACGACGACCCGCCCGCCGGCAGCCAGACCGCACTGCTGCGCTCCCGCATCGCCCCAGCCGGCGCAGCCCTGCTGGCCACCCCCGTCTACCACGGCTCCTACAGCGCACTGCTGAAGAACGCCCTGGACCACCTCACCGGCGACGCGCTCAGCGGCCGGCCGGTCGGCCTGATCGCCGCCGGCGGCGGACCGCGCGGCGCCGGCACCGCCTGCGACCAGCTGCGCACGGTCGTGCGGGCACTTGGCGGGTGGGCCGCGCCCACCCACATCGCCACCACCGCCGCGGACCTGACACCCGGGACGGCACTGGACTTCCTGCACCACAGGCTCGACGACCTCGTCACCGAACTGCTGTCCTTCCGCGCCCCCTGCCCGCCCTTCCCCCGATGAAAGGCCCCGCCATCATGGCTTCCCCCCACCTTCTGCTCCTCGCCGGGATAGGCGGCCACGCCCCCCACGAGGCCCTCGACTCACTGGCCACCGTCACCGACACCGTCAGCGTCGTGTACGTGAGCGCCTGGCAGCCCTGCGACGAGGCACGCGCCGACTGGCAGCGCCGCGGCCTGCACGGCGAGTTCCTGGAAGCCGCCGACCTGGACACGGCCGTCGAGGCGGCCACCGCCCTGCACACCCGGCTGCCGCTGAACGGCGTGGTGACCTACTCCGAACTGCTGCTGCGCCCCCAGGCCGAGATCGCCAGCCGGCTGGGCCTGCCCGGCAACACCCCCCAGGCGGTGGGCATCGCCCAGTCCAAGGCACAACAGCGCCTCCTCTTCGCCGAACACCAGGTGCCCTCGCCCGGCTTCGAGGTCATCACCAGCGACCGGGACCTCGCGGCGGCAGCCGCACGCGTCGGGCTGCCCGGCGTGTTCAAACCGTCGCTGGGCGCGGGCAGCCAGTGCGTGCGCCTGGTGTCCACCTACTCGGAACTCATCCACGCCTTCACGGTGGCGCGCGCCGAGAAAACAGCCTTCCTGCAGTGCGAGGACGCCTATCTGCTGGAGGAGCGGATGGAACTGGAGGCCGACGGCGACAGCGGATACGCGGCCTACTGCAGCGTGGAGTCCCTGCTCGCCGCGGGCGTCACCCACCACCTCGCCGTCTCCGACCGGCTGCCGCTGGAACACGGCTACGCCGAAGAGGGCGTCGTCCTGCCCACCCGGCTGGACGCCGCGAGCGTGCAAGCCGTCGTCGACGTCGCCGACCAGGCCATCCGGGCGATCGGGCTGACCTGCGGCGCCGTGCACACCGAGATCGCCCTGGGCGCCGACGGCCCCCGGGTCATCGAGGTCAACGCCCGCGCCGGAGGCCCGCTGCCCACCATGTTCGAGGTGGCGGCCGACTACGACTACGCCGCCCAGATCGGCCGCAGCGCGCTCGGCCTGCCACCCACCGCTCTCCCCGAGTTCACCCGGGCGGCACTGCTGCGGTTCCTGCCCATACCGGCCGGCCTGTGGCGGGTGGCCGCACAACGGCCCGTCGAGGACGTGCTGCGGGACTTTCCCGAACTCGTCTACCTCTCCCCCCGCTTCACCCCCGGCCAGCGGGTGAACCGGCAACGCACCCTGCACCTGGCCAGCTTCATGGTGGCCGCCCCCGACGCGCCCACGGCCCGGGCCACGGCGGCACGTGTGGAACACGCCCTGGGCATCCGGCTGGTGCCCGGCTACGGCGCGGCGACAGGAGCCGACCGTGACTGAGCGCACCGCCGGGCGGCAGGCCGCGTCCCGGGCGCGCCGGTACTACGCGGTCGGCCTGTGCGACGCGGTCGGCCTCGGCATGTACCTGTCGCTGTCGGTGCTCTTCCTGGACAGGGCGGCCGCCCTGTCCAACCAGCAGATCGGCGTGGTCCTGGGCATCTCGGGAGTGACCTCGCTGCTGGGCGCCCTGCCCATCGCCCGGGCCGCGGAACGCCACGGCATCCGCGGTGTGCTGTGCGCGCTGTTCCTCATCCGCTGCGCGGCCTTCCTCGCACTGGCCATGGTCGCCTCCTTCACCCAGGCGCTGGGCGCCGCGGCGGTGGCCGGGCTCCTCAGCCGCGGCATCGGACCGCTGATCGAGTCCGGGCTGATCAGCCGCGTCCACGGCGCCCAGGCCGTGGGCGCGCTGGCCCGCCTGCGCACCCTGCGCAACGCCGGGATGGCGGCCGGCGCGCTGCCCGCGGGCGCCGCGATCGCCGCCGACCAGACGTGGGCCTACCGGGCGGCGATGGCGGCCTCGGCCGTGCTGTTCCTGTGCTGCGCCGCGATATGCCGGGGCTTCGAGCCCGCGGCGGCGGCCCCGGCCGCCGGACAGGACACGCGGGCGGGGATCCTGCGCAACCGCGCCTTCCTGGGCATCACCGCCCTGTACGGGGCGTTCACCCTGTCGGCGCTGCTGCTGGGCATCGGGCTCCCGCTGTGGATCGTGCAGCAGACCCAGGCCCCGTCGTGGAGCGTGACCGTCATCCAGCTGCTGAACACCGTCCTCGTCGTCGTGCTCCAGGTGCGGCTGAGCCGGGGCTCGGAACGGCTGGCGCGGGCGCGGGTGCTGATGCTGCGCGGCGGGCTGCTGTCGGGGCTCGGCGCCCTGGTGGTGCCGCTGACGATGCTGGGCGGCCGGCATCTGGACGTCGCGGTCGTCATCGCGGCCGCGGTACTGCTGTCACTGGGGGAACTGCTGATCATCGCGGGCACGACGGGAGCGGCGCTGCTGCACATTCCCAAGGACCAGACCACCGGCCATCTCGCCGTGTTCAACCTGGGCTTCGCGATGACCACGGTGGTCGGACCGCTGCTGATCAGCACCACGGTCGGCTGGTCCTGGCAGGGCTGGGCCGGCTGGGCGGTGTTCTTCACCGCCCTGGGCCTGCTCGCCCTGCGCGTCCCCGGACCGGGCGCCCTACGGCAGCACAGGACACCGGCCACGACGCCCGCCTGACGGCGCGCCGGCACCATCCGCACATCCGCACCCGGCGCCCCGGGCGCCGGCCGGGGGCGCACCGCCGCTCACACCAGATGCCCCCATTTCGCCTGCCTGCCGTCATCGTGAGCAGCGCTCGCGCCACCCGGGCCGGCACGGCACGCCGGGCCCGCCCTCACCACGCCCCGGCCCAGACGTGTCCGGCCCCAGGCCGCCGCCGCGGACGGGGGAGCCGCGGGCGCAGTGCGTTCGCCTTTACCGGCGCCGCCGGCGCCGGTGCCCGCCGCTGATCACCCGCCTCCTGCAGCAGCCAGGGGCAGGAGCCGGCACCACACCCCGCGGCCACACGGGCCGCCTGCCGGACCGACGAGGACGCTCCGCACCTGCCGGGCAGCAGACGTGCTCCGCACGTGCCGCACGCTCAGCGTGCCGGCGTGCCGGTACCGCTCACACAACCGGTGACGTCGACGTCGCGGGCGAAGTGCAGGGCGCAGACCCTCATGCGGCGGGCTTGGTAGAAGCGGTGGGCCGCATGATTGCTGACGCCGGAGTCGAGTTCGACGCGGCAGCAGCCGGACGACTCCGCCCGTTCCATCAGGTGGGAGAGCAGACGGGCCCCCACGCCGGCGCCGCGCAGGGCCGCGCCGGTGACGAGGTCGTCGACGAAGAGCACCCGGCCGCGGCTGGTGGCCAGCACCCGGTGCGTGGCCACCGCCGCGCAGCGGCCCTCCTCGTCGTAGGCGGCGGTGAAGACGAGCCCCTGCTCGTGGGCCTCGGCCGCGAACCGGTCGAACGCGGCGTCGCCCAGCGCGGGCCGCAGCGCCTGTATCAACGGCCTCACGTGCAGGGCCATCCGACGCTCGCCCGGCATCACATCGCTCCAGGTGAGTGACATGCCGGGCATCGTAGGCGCGCTCGAGCCCCCGGGCGGGCGCGAGTTGACACACCGGCAGGGCCGACCTGACACACCACCACGCCGACCTGACGGACAGCGCCCCGTGTTGGCGGCCGGCCCCCGCCGCACCGCCGCGGCGGTGCCAGACTCGCCGACCATGCGTGCCGCCTACATAACCCGACTCGGCTCCCCGGACGTCATCCGTCACGGCGAGCTGCCGCAGCCTGCCCCCGGCCCCCACGACGTGCTGGTCGACGTCGAGGTGAGCGCCGTCAACCACGTCGACACCTTCGTGCGTTCGGGTGCCTGGCGCACCCCTTTGGAGTTCCCCTTCGTCATCGGCCGCGACCTGGTGGGGACGGTGGCCTCGGCCGGCCCCGGCACCACGGGGTTCCGCACCGGCGACGCGGTCTGGTGCAACAGCCTGGGCCACGACGGCCGGCAGGGGGCCGCCGCCGAACAGGTGGTGGTGCCCGCCGACCGGCTCTACCACCTGCCCGGCAACGTCGACGCGGTCGACGCGGTGGCGCTGGCCCACCCGGCCGCGACGGCGCACCTGGCCCTGTTCACCCACGGAGGCCTGCGCGCCGGCGAGAGCGTCGCCGTGCTGGGCGCCGGCGGCAACGTGGGCAGCGCGCTGGTCGTGATGGCCGCCCGGGCCGGAGCCCGGGTGATCGCCGTCGCCTCCGGGCGCGACGAGGCGTATGTGCGCTCCCTGGGCGCCGAACACGTCGTCGACTACCGCTCCCACGACGTCGCCGCCCAGATCCGCGCCGCCGCACCCCACGGCGTGGACGTCTACCTCGACACCTCCGGCCGCAACGACCTCGACGCCGCGGTGGACCTGCTGGCGAGCCGGGGCCGGATCGTGCTCATGGCGGGACTGCGCACCCGCCCGGTGCTGCCCGTGGGACCCCTGTACCTGATGGACCGCTCCGTGCGCGGGTTCGCCATCTCGCACGCGGACACCGCCCACCTCGCCGACGCGGCATCCGGCATCAACACTCTGCTGGCAGCCGGCCTGCTGCGGCCGCGCGCCACCGAGGTACTGCCGCTGGACAAGGCGGCCGAGGCCCACCGCCGTCTGGACGAGGGCAGCGTGCACGGCAAGCTGGTGCTGCGCATCCGCGACTGAGCCGTTACTCAGAGCCTCAGCGGCTCTCAGCATTCCGGGCATTCCGGCCCGGAAGGTCCGTCTCGTCACCAGAGCGTGAGGGCTTCGGTTTGAGTACGGTCTCTCGCTTCCTTCCGCCGCTGGTGCGGCAGGGTTGCGCCACCTGCCCGCCCCGCACCCGTCTTGCGGCGGGGGCGGGTGGCGCGGGTCTTCTGGTCGGCTCCACGAGGCTTCGACACCGCCGGGGCGGTGTCCTGGTCTCCGGCCACTCCGGTACCAGTCGTGCAGGCTGCCGCGAGGGCGGCGAGGTTGAGTGCGGCGTTGTCGTCCCGGTCGAGGACCAGGCCGCAGGCGTCGCATTCGAAGGTCCGGATGTGCAGCGGCAGTTTGGCTTTCACTACACCGCACCCGGAACAGGTCTTGGAGGAGGGGTACCAGCGGTCGGCGGCCAGGATGCGGCAGCCGTGGCGCTGCGTTTTGTAGGTGAGCTGGCGGCGGATCTCACCGAATCCGGCGTCGGCGATCCTGCGCGCGAGACGCCGGTTGCGGAGCATCCCGGCGACGTTGAGGTCCTCGACGACGACGGTGCCGTACTCGGCCGCCACGCTCGTGGTGAGCTTGTGCAGGGCGTCTTCGCGGAGGTTCGCGACCCGGTGATGCATCTTGTTGCGGACGGCGTTGGCCTTCTCCCACCGCTTCGACGGCTTCTGCCCGGTCCTGCGGTCGGGGCCCCGGCGGCGGGACACGACGCGGGACGCGCGGCGCAGCTGCTTACGCGCCCGGTCGTAGTGCCCGGGGTTGGGCACGGTGCGGATCTCGCCGGAGCTGTCGGCCATCACCGCGAGGGTCTTCACCCCGAGGTCGATACCGACCGCTGCACCGGGCCGGGCGACGCGTTCGAGGTCGCGCTTGGCCTCGGCCTGGAAGGAGACGAACCAGCGTCCGCGCTCGTGCCGCACGGTCGCGGACAGGATCCGCGCCGTCCCGGCCTGGACGCGGGTGAGGAGCTTCACCGTGGGCTCGTGGGTGCGGATCGTGCCCAGCCTCGGCAGCGTCACGTGCCGGCCGTCGGCGTCCACGCGGATCGCGCCGGTCGTGAACCGGCAGGACAGACGCGCCTTCCGCTTCGACTTGAACCGGGGCATGCCCATCGCACGGCCACGGCGCCTGCCCTGCTTCGACTTCGCGTAGTTGTCGAACGCGGCGGCAGCGTTCGCCAGCCCGGTGGAGTACGCCTCCTTGGAGTTCTCCTCCCACCACCCGGCGAACCTGGGGTCGGTGTGCTTGGTCTCGTTGAACGCCTTCCGCAGGGCGGGCAGCGACCACGGCCGCCACTGCGTCAGCTCCGCCTCGGGAATCCCGTAGGACTCCTCCGCGCGGCGCTGCCACCACGACGCCTCGACCCAGCCGACAGCCCAGTTGTACGCGGCCCGCGCAGCACCGCAGTGCGAGCGCAACGCGCGCTCCTGGGCGGCGTTCGGGCCCAGGGCGAAGCGGAACGCCTGCACCACGAACCCGGGCTGCGGCTGGAACTTCTTCACTCGGCGGCCTCGCCGGTCGCTACGGCCACCGCGCGGGCGGCCCGGTTCTTCGCCGCCCGCCGCCCGTACAGGCGCACGCACATCGACGTCAGCACCTCGGTGATGTCCCGCACCAGGTCATCGGCGGTCTCGGCGGGGTCGAGGACGACCAGACGCCGCCCGGACGCCGACAGGACGGCCTCCAGGTGCTCGGCGCCGAACCGGGACAGCCGGTCACGGTGCTCGACCACGATCACCGCGGCCTGCGGGTCGGACAGCAGCCGGTGCAGCTTGCGGCGCCGCCCATTCAGCCCCGAGCCGACCTCGGTCACGACTTCCGCAACCGGCAGGCCAAGACCAGTGGCCCCCTGGACCACACGGGCCACCTGCCGGTCAAGGTCCGGCTCCTGGTCCGCCGACGAGACCCGGCAGTACGCCACGACCCGGCCGGATGCCTCCGAGGTGGGCTCGTCGACCAGCCACGTTCCGGATGGCGTCTGGCGCACAGGGACCGGCATACGGCCCTCTTTCGCCCACGCCCACGCGGTCTGGTAATGCACGCCGTTGCGTGCCGCCCACTCGGAAAGCTTCACGCGATCAAGATAGTAGATGAGAAAGGCTGAGATTTACCGATGAATCACGCAACAGTTGTTAGCACCACCGCACGACACCCCCCTCCGCACCTCACCCGGCCGAGCGCCCTGCGCCCCGCTCCACGGACCGAGCTTCCGCCGCACCCCGGCCGCACGGCGAACCCCCTGCGCACCCCATCGGACCGAACCCGTCCCGCGCCCCACCGGACCGAGCCTCCGCCGCACCCCACCGGATCGAGCCCGCCCCGCTCCACAGTTCGAGCCCGCCGCGCCCCCGGACCGAACCCGCACCGCTGCGACGCGCGGGCGAATGCACCCCCGCTCCGGCCGGAAACGGCACCGCGGTGGGAAATGCCCGGCGATTCGGCAATTCGGCGATCGGCTTCGCCCGCACGGATGTCACGTGTCGAACCTGACGGACCCCGGACCGCTTGATTGCTCCCCTTCCTCGGCCATCGGCAGGATTGCCGCCATGACAGTCACCAGCGAAAGCGTCATCGACCAGTCCCCCCTTTTCGAACTCGACGCCCGTATTCGTATTTCGGCGAGTCCGGCCGAGATCTACTCCGTCGTCAGTGATCTGACCCGCAGCAAGGAGTGGAGCCCGGAGTGCATGGGCGGGCAGTGGACCCACGGCGAGCCCTCGGCCGTCGGCTCGGTCTTCCGCGGCGAGAACCTGCGCAGCCAGGACGTGGTCGGCTGGGCGCCGCTCGTGCGCGGCACCTGGTACACCGAGTCCCGCGTGGTGGCCGCCGAACCCGGCCGGACCTTCCGCTGGATGATGCTCACCCACGCCCGCGAGGACCAGGAGTCGATCTGGGGCTTCGACGTCCAGGACGCCGGCGAGGGCACCTCCTGGCTCGTCCACCACTTCCGGATGGGCAGGGCCACCGCCGGAATCCACAAGATCGTCGCCGGCCTCGACGAGGACACCCGGAAGCGGTTCGTCGACGACTGGACCGCCAAGCTCGAACAGGACCTCGACGACACGCTCGCCCGTATCAAGGACGTCATCGAGAAGAACTGACACAAACGAACGGCGCGCGGCCCTCACCCGCCCGCAAACCAGTCAGCTGTGAAACAGAGCACCCCCCCTTTCAGGAATCCGCAGCCATGGACGAGAGATCGGTTACATGTTTCTCCAACGAATAGGAAGCAAGGGAATCCGGCTGGGCACGCTGTTCGACCGAGCGGCGGCCCGCCATCCGGCGAATTTCGTGATTCTCGACCACGACCTGGACATCGCCCCCAGGCTCGGCCGGCGCGTGACACTGACCGAACTGGCCGACCTGGTGGACGACTTCGCCGCCCGGCTGTGGTCGGTCAAGGTACGCCCCGGGGACCACGTCGTGGTGCACAAGAGCGACAACTTCGACATCTCCTTGCTCGCCTGCGCCATCGCCCGGACCGGCGCCATCCCGGTCCTGCTGTCCCCGAAACTCGACGGGGCCACGGTCGCCGAACTGCTGCGCCGCGTGGGCCGGCCCTTCCTCGTCACCGACCAGGACAAACTCCAGGCCGACCTGCCCGCCGAGGTCTTCGGCCTGTCCCGCACCGTGCTGCTCGCCTCCGGCGAGCACGAGCAGGCCACCTCCTTCGCCTCGCTGGCCGGCGTCGAACGCGTGCCCGCGGTGGCCATGCCGATCGACCACCCCACCCTCATCACCCACACCTCCGGCACCACCGGCACACCGAAGCTGGCCGTGCACACCGCCATGAGCTTCGAGTCCCGCTACCGCCCGCAGGCCACCGTCGTGGCCACCACGGTGCGCCGCAGCGAACCCGTCGCGATCCACGTGTCGTTCGTGCACTCACGGATGTTCACGGCGATGCCCATCTCCATCCTGCAGGGCCACCCGCTCATCATCCTCAGGGACGACGACCCCCAGACCGTCGGCGAGCTGTTCACCCAGATCCCGCCCGGCTTCATCGAGGCCCACCCCAACACCTTCCTGCGCTGGGAGGAACTGGCCGACGACCCGCGCGGCCCGCTGGCGAACGTGAAGTACTTCTCCAGCACCTTCGACGCCATCCACCCGCGCACCGTCAACACCCTGCTGAAGGCCTCCCGCCGCAGGGGACGGCGCTTCGCCCAGGCCTACGGACAGAGCGAGGTCGGCCCGATCGCGGCGCGCACCTACTCCCTCAAGGACGGCGCCGACTTCAACGGCCGCTGCGTCGGCGTCCCGTTCCCGGGGATGACCGGGGTGCGCGTCGTCAGCCGCGACGGTGCCCCGGTCACCAAGGACAACCCCGGCTTCATCGAGGTCAGGAGCGACGGACGGATCGTCACCTACCTGGGCGAGCACCAGCGCTGGCAGCAGCAGGTCAACGACGGCTGGTGGCGCATGGGCGACGTCGGCTACCGCACCAGGTTCGGCTGCCTGCACCTGCTGGACCGCGAGGTCGACGAGATCCCCGGCGTGCAGTCCACCCTGGAGATCGAGGACAAGCTGTTCACCCGGCTGCCCGAACTCATCGAGGTCATCATCATCGCGGGCCCCGACGGACGCGCGGTGCCGGTGGTGTGCACCCGCAACGACGTGCCGCTGGACGAACTGTCCTGGAAGAGCGCCGTGGTGGACCTGCCGGCCCTCGCCGACCCGGTCCAGTGGCGTCTCGAGGACCTCCCGCAGACCGCCACCACCAAGATCAAGCGCCTGGAGCTGGCCCGCCTGCTGGCGGCAGGCACCGCCGGCTAGCACCCGCCCGAAAACGTCCCGGCCCCCGGGGCCCCGACGGCCCGCACCCCTCATCAAGGCCCCCGGCATCCCGCTTCCCTGTCCGCGACCGGCGGCCGGTCCCCTTCCGGCCGCCGGCCGCCCCTGCCCAGAAACGGAGTTGTCCCCATGAGCAGCACCCTCGAGGTGTGTGTCATCGGTGCCGGTCCCCGAGGCCTGTCGGTCCTCGAACGCCTGCTGGCCAACGAACGCAGCACCCCCTCGCACAGCGCGCTCACCGTCCATGTCGTCGACCCCTCGGCGCCCGGCGCCGGAGCGGTATGGCGCACCGGGCAGTCCCAGCACCTGCTGATGAACACCGTGGCCTCGCAGATCACCGTCTTCACCGACGACAGCGCCCGCATAGGCGGCCCCATAGAACCCGGCCCCAGCCTGTACGAGTGGGCCCAGAGCCTGGCACTGCTCGGCGACCCGGCCGACACCAGCCCCGCCGTCCAGGCCGAGGCCGAGCGGCTGGGCCCCGACTCCTACCCCACCCGCGCCTTCTACGGCCGCTACCTGCGGGACTGCTTCGAACGCATCGTCGCGGGCGCCCCCGCCCACGTCGAGATCCGCGTACACCGCTCACGCGCCGTCGCCGCGGCCGACACCCACGGCGTGCCCGGCGGGCCGCAGGGCATCCGGCTGGAGAACGGCATCCGCCTCAACGAACTCGACGCCGTCGTGATGGCCCAGGGCCACCTCTCGGCCCGGCTGTCGGCACGCGAGGCACGCACCGCGAGCCTGGCACGCATCCACCACCTCACCTACATCACCCCGGCCAACCCGGCCGATCTGGATCTCAGCGGCATCCAGCCGGGACAGCACGTCCTGGTGCGCGGCCTGGGCCTGAACTTCTTCGACCACATGGCCCTGTTCACCCTGGGCCGCGGCGGGCGCTTCGTCCGCCAGGACGGCCGCCTGGTCTACCGCCGCTCGGGCAGCGAACCGAAACTGTTCGCCTTCTCCCGGCGCGGCGTGCCCTATCACGCACGCGGCGAGAACGAGAAGGGCGCCACCGGCCGCTACTTCCCCACCCTGCTGACCCCCGCCTACATCACGATGCTGCGCGAGCGCTCCGCCGCCGGACAGCCGGTCAGCTTCGGCGAGGACCTGTGGCCGCTGATCTCCCGTGAGGTGGAGAGCGTCTACTACGCGACCTTGCTGAGCGCGCAGGGCCGCGGCGAGCACCGCGAGGAGTTCACCGAACACTTCCTCCAACTGGACACCGAGGACGAGCGCGGCGCACTGCTGGACTCCTACCGCATCGCCCCACCGGAGCGCTGGAACTGGGAGCGGCTGTCCCGCCCCTACGGCGAGCGCGTCTTCACCGGCCGCGAGGACTTCACCGGCTGGCTGCTCGAGCACCTGCGGCACGACGTCGCCGAGTCCCGCCGGGGCAACGTCAGCGGCCCGCTCAAGGCCGCCCTGGACGTGCTGCGCGACCTGCGCAACGAGATCCGCCTCGCGGTCGACCACGGCGGACTGGAGGGCGGCTCGCACCGCGACGACCTGGAGGGCTGGTACACACCCCTGAACGCGTTCCTCTCGATCGGCCCGCCGGCCTCCCGCATCGAGGAGATGATCGCGCTGATCGAGGCCGGCGTGCTGAGCGTGACCGGCCCGGGCACGCAGGTCCGCATCGACACCACCGCCCACGTGTACTGCGCCCGCTCCACCAGCGTGCCCGGCGAGCCGGTGCGGGCCACCGCACTCATCGAGGCCCGCCTGCCCGAACCGGACCTGCGCCGCACCGAGGACCCCCTGCTCCAGCACCTCCTCGACACCGACCAGGCCACCGCGTACCGCATCGCCGCCACCGGCGGCCCGGCGTACGAGACCGGCGGGCTCGCGGTCACCGAACGCCCCTACCGGCTGCTCGACGGCCGCGGCCGCCCCCACCCCCGGCGCTTCGCCTACGGCGTTCCCACCGAGTCGGTGCACTGGGTGACCGCCGCCGGCATCCGGCCCGGCGTCGACTCCGTCACCCTCGGCGACTCCGACGCGATCGCCCGCGCGGTACTCGCCCTGCCGCCCGCCGCCCATGTCCCCGACGGCGTACGGCCGGTCCAGGCCGACAGCGACCTGTCCGGGGTGATCGTGTGACCCCCGGCCGGGAAGGAAGCACGGACGCCGACACCGGGCTGCTGTCCCCCGTCCGCGCCGGCACCCCCGTCGAGGAGGCCACCTGCGACCGGGCATGGCTGCAGGCCATGCTGGACGCCGAGGCCGCCCTGGCACGGGCGCAGGCGTCCCTGGGCACCCTGCCCGCGCACGCCGCCGAAACCATCACCCAGCTGGCCCAGGCGGACCGCCTCGACCTGCGCGCCCTGGCGCTCGCCGCCCGGGAGACGGCCAATCCGGTGGTCGCCCTGGTGCAGGCGTTCACCGCGGTGGTGGCCGACAAGGACCCGGCGGCCGCCGAATACGTGCACCGGGGCTCCACCAGCCAGGACATCCTGGACACCGGCGCCATGCTGGTGGCCGACCGGGCCCTGAAAATCATCCGCGCCGACCTGCGGCGCACCGCCCGGGCGCTGGCCCGGCTGGCCGCCCGGCACCGCGACACCCTCGCCGTCGGCCGCACCCTGGCCCTGCACGCGGTCCCGACCACGTTCGGCCTGCGGGCGGCCGGCTGGCGCCAACTCGTCCTTCACGCCGAGACACGGCTGGCCCGCGTCCACGAGGGCGGACTGCCCGTCTCCCTGGGCGGTGCGGCCGGCACCCTGGCCGGCTATCTGGAGCACGCGGCCGCCGGCCGCACCGGCCCGCCACCCGACCCGGACACCTACCCCGACCTCCTCATCGACGCCTACGCCGCCCAGACACACCTCGCCCGGCCGGTCCTGCCCTGGCACGCGCTGCGCACCCCCGTCGCCGACCTGGCGTCCGCGCTGGCCTTCACCACCGGCGCGCTCGGCAAGATCGCCGTGGATGTGCAGGGCCTGGCCCGCACCGAGGTCGGTGAGGTCGGCGAACCCGGCCCGGCCGGCCGCGGCACCTCCTCGGCGATGCCGCACAAACGCAACCCGGTACTGGCCACCCTGCTGCGCAGCGCCGCCCTGCAGGTGCCCGCCCTCGCCACGGCCCTGACCCAGTGCCTGGTGTCCGAGGACGAGCGGTCCGCGGGCGCCTGGCACGCGGAATGGCAACTGCTGCGCGAGTGCCTGCGGCTGACCGGCGGAGCGGCCCACACGGCCGTCGAACTCACCGAAGGCCTGCGGGTCAGCCCCGAACGGATGCGGGCCAACCTGGACCTGACGGGCAGCCGGATCGTCTCCGAACGCGTCGCCGCACAACTCGCCCCGCTCCTCGGCAGGGACCGGGCCAGGACCGTGCTGAGCGAGGCCGCACAGCGGGCCTCGGCCGACGGCCGGCCGCTGGCGGAGGTCCTGGGCGCCCTGCCCGACCTGCCGGCGCACATCACCGACCAGCTCGCCGAACTGTGCGACCCGGCCCGCTACACCGGGGCCGCCGCCGCCCTGGTGGACCGCGCACTGCGGCACTGACCGTTCCTGTGGACTGAGCGGGAGTGAGTCCGTTCAGCCGCGCGCCCCGAACGGTCTTGGGCGAGCTGGTCCCCGGCTTACTCGACCCCGGGTGGCGACACGCATCCTGTGCGTGGTCCGGGCCCGGGAGGCCAGTTCCCTGCGCGACCTGGCCAGTTGGGTACAGCCAGAGGCGACGGGGAGGCCCTGAACCATCTCTCTGGTGGAGCAGGGGCCCCGCACGCTGACGCCGTACCCGGTGTCCCAGGTCGCACGATCACGTTAGCCCGATCAGCCCAGGACTCCGCAAGCCAGCAAGTAGGCGATCACACGATCGAGCTAATTCGACCTCGTGTGCACTCCTTGGCGAGCAGTTATCACCCCCCCCCGCACACCGACGCCGCACCCGGCATCCCGGCCCGCCCGCCCACACCCACCCCAACGGCCCCTGACACCCCGAGCCCGGCCAACCGGCCACCTTGCGACCGAGTCAATCCGACCGGCGTCGTACGTACTCCTTGGCAAGCAGCCAACACCCCCCTTTCCGCCGCGGCCCGGTGCGAGCCGGCCGCGCCGGCCCCGACCCGTAGAGAGCCGAGGAAATGATGACCAGCGCACCATCCGTCCGAGGGCGGTGGATCGAGAACTGGGACCCCGAGGACGAGGAGCAGTGGGAGCGCGGCGGCCGGCGCACCGCCCGGCGCAACCTGCTGCTGTCGGTACTGTCCGAGCACATCGGCTTCTCCGTGTGGAGCATGTGGTCGGTGCTCGTGCTGTTCATGTCACCGAAAATCGGGCTGGACTTCGCCCCCGACGAGAAATTCCTGATGGTGGTCGTACCCACCCTGGCGGGCGCACTGCTCAGACTCCCCTACAGCTACGCGGTGACCCGCTTCGGCGGCCGCAACTGGACCGTGTTCGCCTCAGCCCTGCTGCTCATACCCACCCTGCTGACCGTCTACTTCGTACAGCGGCCCGGCACCGAACTGTGGGTGTTCCTGCTCATCGGCGCGAGCGCCGGCGCGGGCGGCGGCAACTTCGCCTCCTCGATGACGAACATCACCGCCTTCTACCCCCAGCGCCACCAGGGCTGGGCACTGGGCGTGAACGCCGGCGGCGGCAACCTGGGCGTCGCCGCCGTCCAGCTGCTCGGCCTGCTGGTGATCTCCGTCGCCGGCGACACCCACCCCGCCTACGTCGCCGCCTGCTACCTCCCGCTGATCGCGCTGGTGTCCCTGCTGGCCGCGCTGCGCATGGACAACGTGGCGGTGGTGCGCACCCCGCCCGGCGCCCAGCGCGAGGCCGCCGCCAGCAGCCACACCTGGTGGATCTCCCTGCTGTACATCGGCACCTTCGGCTCCTTCATCGGCTTCGGGTTCGCCTTCGGCCTGGTCCTGCAGAGCCAGTTCGGCTCCACCCCCCTGCAGGCCGCCTCGTTCACCTTCCTCGGGCCGCTGCTCGGCTCGCTGGCCCGCCCCGCCGGCGGACGGATGGCCGACCGGTGGGGCGGAGCCCAGGTGACGCTGTGGTCCTTCGCCGGCATGGCCGCCGGTATCGGCGTGCTGCTCACCGCCACCCGCAGCGGATCCTTCCCGCTGTTCGTGACCGGCTTCACGGCACTGTTCGTGGTGAGCGGCATCGGCAACGGCTCCACCTACAAGATGATCCCGGTGGTCTTCGCCCGGCAGGCCGAGACCGCCGTCACCTCCGGCCACGACGCCGCCGCGGCCTTCGCCCGCGCACGCCGCCTGTCCGGCGCGGTCATCGGCATCGCCGGAGCGGCGGGCGCCCTCGGCGGCGTCGCCATCAACCTGGCCTTCCGCACGGCCTACGGCCAACTGGGCAGCGGCGAGGCCGCCTTCTACACCTTCCTCCTCTACTACGGGCTGTGCGCGGCCCTGATCCGGGCGGTGTACCTGCGCGGCGAACGCAGCAGCGGCGCACAGCCCCCGGCCCGGAAAGCGCAGGCCTCCCATGTCCGCTGAGCACCCCGCACCCGGACCGGGCACAGTGCCGCCGACGGCACGGCAGAGCACGACGCACTGCCCGTACTGCGCCCTGCAGTGCGCAACGGTGCTGTCGGGCGAACGCGGCGGCGTCGCCGTACGGCCCTCGCCCGACTTCCCGGTCAACCAGGGCGGCCTGTGCCACAAGGGGTGGACGGCACCCGCCGTGCTCGGCGCCGCCGACCGGCTGCGCACCCCCCTGGTGCGCGGCACCGACGGCGAACTCGCCCCGGCGAGCTGGGACGACGCGCTCACCCTGGTGGCCGCGGAACTGACGGCGATCCGCGCACGCCACGGCGCCGACGCGGTCGCGGTGTTCGGCGGCGGCGGACTGACCAACGAAAAGGCCTACACCCTCGGCAAGTTCGCGCGCCTGGCCCTGGGCACCGCCCAGATCGACTACAACGGCCGCTTCTGCATGTCGTCGGCGGCCGCGGCCGCAGGCGAGGCGTTCGGCCTCGACCGCGGCCTGCCCTTCCCGGTGAGCGACCTCGCCGACGCCGATGTGGTGCTGCTGGCCGGCGCCAACCCGGCCGAGACGATGCCGCCCCTCATGCGCCACCTGGAGCGGGCCGACCTCATCGTCATCGACCCCCGCCGCACCCGCACCGCCCAGCAGGCCGCACTGCACCTGCAGCCGGCCCCCGGCACCGACCTCGCCCTGGCCCTGGGCCTGCTGCACGCGGCCGTCACCGAGGGCCTCATCGACAAGGAGTACATCGACACCCGCACCACCGGCTTCGAGGACGCCTGGGCCAGCTGTGTCGCCTGGTGGCCGGAGCGGGTCGAACAGGTCACCGGCGTCCCCGCGCACGACCAGCGCACCGCGATCCGGATGCTCGCCGCGGCCCGCCGGAGCTATCTGCTGACGGGACGCGGAGCGGAACAGCACAGCAAGGGAACCGACACCGTCGCGGCGTTCATCAACCTGGCACTCGCACTGGGCCTGCCGGGCCGCACGGGCAGCGGCTTCGGGACCCTGACCGGGCAGGGCAACGGACAGGGCGGCCGCGAAATGGGCCAGAAAGCCGACCAGCTGCCCGGCTACCGCTCGCTCACCGACCCCGCGGACCGCGCCCACGTGGCCTCCGTCTGGGGCGTGGACGCCAACACCCTGCCCCAGCCGGGCCGCAGCGCCTACGAACTCCTCGACGCCCTGGCCACCGAGAACGGGCCCCGGGCACTGCTGGTGTTCGGGTCCAACCCGGTCGTCTCCGCGCCCCGGGCCGCCCGGGTCACCGACCGGCTGAACGCCCTGGACCTGCTGGTCGTGGCCGACTTCGTGCCCTCCGAGACGGCCGCCCTCGCCGATGTGGTGCTGCCCGTCGCCCAGTGGGCCGAGGAAGAAGGCACCCTGACCAGCCTGGAAGGCAGGGTCCTGCGCCGGCGCGCCCACCTGAGCCCGCCGCCCGGCACCCGCACCGACCTCGAAGTCCTCCACCACCTCGCCGTCCGCCTCGGCCAGCCCGCCCACCGCTTCCCCACCCGGCCCCGGGAGGTCTTCGAGGAACTGCGCCGCGCCACGGCCGGCAGCCGCGCGGACTACTCGGGCATCAGCTACGCACGCCTGGACGCCGGCGAAGCACTGCACTGGCCCTGCCCCGCCGCCGGCGGCGCGGGCCACCCCGGCACACCCAGACCGTTCCTGGACCGCTTCGCGCACCCCGACGGACGCGCCCGGTTCACCGCCGTGGACCACCGCCCGCCCGCACAGACACCCGGCAGCCGATTCCCCCTGTACGCCACGACCGGCAGGGTGCTGGCCCACTACCAGTCGGGTGCGCAGACCCGCCGGGTACCCGACCTGGTCGCGGCGGCGCCGGAGGCGGTCGTCGAGATGCACCCGGACACCGCCCGCCACCACCACCTGGCCGACGGACAGCTCGCCGACGTCACCTCGGCCTACGGCACCGCCCGGCTGAGGGTCCGTCTGACCCCCACGGCACGCAGGGACACCGTGTTCGTGCCCTTCCACTATCCGGGCCGGGCCCGCGCCAACCTGCTCACCGGGGACGCGCTGGACCCCCGCAGCCGGATGCCCGAGTTCAAGGTGAGCGCCGTACGCGTCACACCGGCGGGGGAGGCGCCATGAGCGGCGGCGACGTCGTCATCGTCGGCGGCGGCCCCGCCGCCCACCGCCTGGCCGGCCGCCTGCACCCGCTCGGCCACCGGGGCACGGTGAGCGTCATCGGCGCCGAACCCCGCCCCGCCTACAACCGGGCCCTGCTCGGCTCGGTCCTGGACGGCACGCTGAGCGCGGACCGCCTCACCCTGCCCGCCCTGCCCGCCGCGGTACGCCAACTCACCGGCACACGCGCCAGGAGCATCGACCGCGCCCGGCGCACCGTACACCTGGACGACGGCCGCACACTGCCCTACGACATCCTCGTCCTGGCCACCGGCGCGCGGCCGCGGATACCGGACCTGCCCGGCCTGGTGACCGCGCGCGGACAGCTCGCCGAGGGAGCCCGCACCCTGCGCACCGCCACCGACTGCGCCCCCCTGCCCCCCGGACCCGTCGTCGTCCTGGGCGGGGGAGTCCTCGGTGTCGAGTCCGCCCTGGCACTGCGCCGCGCCGGAAAGGAGGTGACCCTCGTCCAGCGCTCCGCCCGGCTGATGCGACGCCAGCTGGACGGCCCGGCCTCCGGCGTGCTGGCGCAGTGGGCCCAGAGCCGGGGCGTCACCCTCCACCTGGGCCGCCAGGCCCAGGAGTACGCGCCCGGCAAGCTGGTCCTGGACGACGGACAGGTACTGGCGGCCGGCACCCTGCTGCTGTGCACGGGCACCCGGCCGGAGACCGCGCTGGCCCGCGCGAGCTCTCTCGCGGTGCGCGAGGGGATCGTCGTCGACGCACGGCTGCGCACCGGCGATCCGCTCATCCACGCGATGGGGGACTGCGCCCAGCACCCGGACGTGACCGGCACGACCCTGATCCAGGCATGGGACCAGGCCGACGCCCTCGCCGGCATCCTCACCGCCACCGGCACGGGGTACCGGCCCGCACGCCACGTACTGCGCCCGCGGATACGGGGCATGGACATCGTCTCGCTCGCCCCGGGCGCCACGGAACAGGACACGGACACGGCGGTGTCCCTGCGGGACACAGCCCGCGGCCGCTACGCCCGCCTCGCTCTGCGCGAGGGCCGTATCCACACAGGAGTCGTCGTCGGCCCGGGCGCCGCCGTCGCCGCGGTCAGCGGCCTGTACACCCGTGACGCACCGGTGCCCGCCGACCTGCTCGCCCTGCTGACCGGCACCGACGCGCCCTACGCGGGCGGTGACGCCCTGGCCGACGACGCGGTGGCCTGCCACTGCAACCACGTCACCTTCCGCAGGCTGAAGGCCGCCTGGGCCGAGGGGGCGCACGACAGCAAGGCACTGGCCCGGGCGACCCGGGCGACGACGGGATGCGGCGGCTGCACCCCGGTCGTACGGCAGCTGTGCACCACACTCGCCGCCGCCGGCGCAGGGGCCGCAGGGCCCGCAGGCACCCACACAGCGGTGGACACCGCAGGAGGAGGGACACCGTGACCACGCGCACGCTGGTCGTGGCCGGCCACGGAATGGCGGGCCACCGGCTGGTCGAGGAAATGCTGGCCGGCGACCGGCACGGGCGGTGGCGCATCGTCGTACTGGCCGAGGAAGAGCGGCCCGCCTACGACCGGGTGGCGCTGTCCACCCTCCTGGGCGGCGCCCGCGCCGACGATCTCGCGCTGGCCGGCCCCGCCGTCCTGGCCGACCGCCGCCTGCGGCTGCGGCTGAACACGAAGGTGAGCGCCGTCGACCGCCGGGCCAGAAGGGTGATGTGCGCGGACGGAACCGAGTTCGGATACGACGCGCTGGTCCTGGCCACCGGCTCCAGGCCGTTCGTGCCCCCGGTCGCCGGACACGGGCTGCCGGGGTGCTTCGTCTACCGGACGGTGCAGGACGTCGAGGCGATCCGCGCGGCCGCGGTGCCCGGCCGCGCTGCCGTGGTGGTCGGCGGCGGCCTGCTGGGACTGGAGGCCGCGGGCGGCCTGCGGCTGCTGGGCATGCGGCCCCATGTGGTGGAGTTCGCCCCCTGGCTGATGGCCCAGCAGATCGACGAGGGCGGCGGCCGGGTACTGGCCGAGGCGATCACCCGGCTCGGCGTGCGCGTGCACTGCCCGAGCGCCGTCCACGCCGTCGGCGCGGGCCCGGACGGCCGCGCCGACCGCGTGGAACTGGACGACGGCACCGTCCTTGACGCAGCCCTCGTCGTCTTCGCCGCCGGGGTACGCCCGCGCGACGAACTCCACGCCCCCGGGCTCGTGCGCGGCGAACGCGGCGGCTTCCTGGTGGACACGTGGTGCCGCACCGCGGACGAACACATCTTCGCGATCGGCGAGTGCGCGGCCGTCGAGGGCCGCTGCCACGGCCTGGCCGCCCCCGGCCTGCGGATGGCCGAGACCGTCGCCCGCCGGCTCCTCGGTGTGCCGGGCGAGGCGTTCACCGGGGCGGACACCTCCGCGAGCCTGAAGCTCCTGGGCGTGGAGGTGGCCGGTTTCGGCGACGCCCACGCGCGCTCGCACGGGGCCGTCGAGTACGTGCGCGAGGACCGGCGGGCCGGCACCTACGCCAAGGTGGTCCTGGACGCCGACGGCCGCACGGTCCTGGGCGGAGTCCTCGCCGGAGACACCCGGGCCTATCCGGTCCTGCGCGCCCTGCTCGGCCGGCCGCTGACGGCCTGCCCCGACGACCTGCTGGCCGCCCCGCCCGCCCGCTGCTGAAAACCGTTCCTGTGGACTAAAGCGGGGGTTGGTCCGTTCAGCCGCGCGCCCCGAACGGTCCCGGGCGAGCCGGCCCCCGGCGTTCTCGGCCCCGGGGCGGCGACGCGCATCCTGTGCGTGGTCCGGGCCCGGCCAGGCCCCCGCGGCCGGAGGCCGCTGACGGACACAGCCCTGCGCGACCCGGCCAAGTGGGTACGGCCAGAGGCGACGGTGTGAGCAGTTCCAACCCCCGCCCGCGCACCCGCCCGCCGTGCCCGCGGACATGCCAAGACCCTGGCGGCCGTCCGGGCGCAGTGGTGCCGGACGGCCCGCCAGGGTCTTCGGCGAGCGGCGCAGGGGGTGGGCGCCGCTCGCGGCCCGGGGGCTTTCGGGCGGGGCCCCGGCCAAAGGGTGGGGCCGGGGCGGGGGCGTCACCCGGGGATGAGGGGTTCGGCCCGCGGCCGGGTGCGTGGGGAAGGTCAGCTGTCGTAGGGCAGGCGCGCCCTGGCCTCCTTGGTGGCCACCGCCCACCAGCTCAGCTTGTCCCACAGGACCTTGGCGGCCGCTTCCGCGCCGGCCGGATCGATGAGGTTGCCGTCGGTGTCGAACTGCCCCCACGGCCCGTGGAAGCTGACGGCGTCGCGGACGGGGACCGCGTGCAGCTCGTTGACGATGTGGCGCAGCTGCTGGACGGCCCGCAGACCGCCGGCCAGGCCGCCGTAGCCGACGAAACCGACCGGCTTGGCGTGCCACTCGTGCTGGGTCCAGTCCAGGGCGGCCTTCAGGGCGGCGGGGAAACTGTGGTTGTACTCCGGCGTCACCACGACGAAGCCGTCCGCCGCCGACAGCCGGGCCGAGAACGCGGCGAGCAGTTCGGCGACCTCCGGTGCCGGCTCGTCGCTCAGAGCGGTGGGCAGCGGGAAGTCCGCCAGGTCGACCAGGTCCACCTCGATGTCGTCACGCTGGCCGGCGGTGCCGACGAACCAGTTCGCGATCGTGGGGCCGAAACGGCCCTTGCGCACGCTCGACAGGATCACGGCCACGCGGATGCGGTCACTAGGCATGTCAGCCCTTTCACTACGGTCAGTCCTCTCCCCACAGAAGAACAAACCCGCATGCGGGTTTCCAAGTGGTATCGAAGAAACCGATGAGACACGCGTGAGCTGCCGGCTCCGCCCGGAAGAAAAATAGGGGGCGGGCCCGGCAGCTCACGGTCGGTCGGGGTCAGTCGATGCCCTGCAGTATGTGCGGTTCGGCCAGGTCGTCCTCGTACCCGGCCAGGCGGATCGGGGCGCATCTCGCCCACACCTCCAAGAAGCCCGGGTTCCCCGACGCCGGGCAGCCCCGGCTCTCCCGCGTCGCCTCCCGGTACACCTGATGCGCAATCACCGGTGTTCTCCCTTCCCTTGGCCGGCTCGTCGGCCGGTTTGGTCAGCAGGCGGCGGTCTCGGAGCGGACCGCCGCCCTGCCCTGCCCGCCCGCCGTGGCCGCCTGCTCGGTCCTCGCGGAGCCTTCCCGGTCCGCGCCGGCGTCCTTGGCCGCCGTGAGGCTCTCGGCGAGCTGCCGGGCCAGCTCCAGCCGCCGGATCTTCGCGGTGGCGGTGCGCGGCAGGTCGGCGAGACGGCGCTGGACGGGCGCGCCCAGGGCGGGCTGGTCGGCGACGGCCGCCTGCCAGCGCTCCAGGTCCAGCGGTACATCGCCGCGGGTGCACACCACCGGCACGGGACGCTTGTCGGGGCCCGGCACGACGACGAGTTCGGTCAGCTCCTCCAGCCGGTGCAGCACCGCGTCCTCGACCTCCAGGGTGGAGTCGATCCCCTCGATGACGTCGACCTCGCGGTCGAGCAGGTGCAGACAGCCCCACCTGGTGCGGTAACCGACATCGCCGCCGCGCCACCACTCGCCGATGACCTGCTGCTCGAAGCGCTCCTGCTCGCCGTAGTACGTCAGCGCCCGCCCCGCGGTGGCCACGTCGATGTAGCCGGGGGTCTCCTTGGAGGGAGTGCCGCCCCGGGACACCAGCCGGTACTTGGTCATGCCGGGCGTGGGGTAGCCCTGGCAGCGGCCGTCCGCCTTCAGCGCGTTGCGGCGCCGGTAGGTGCGGGCGGCCAGCGGACCGCACTCGCTCTGCCCGTACACCTGGAGGAACACCGGGCTGCGCCGGTCCGAGGCGTGCAGGAACTTGTGCATCGTGCTCGGGTGGATCGCGTCGAAGGTGCTGTTGAAGTACTTGACGTTGGAGACGGGCCGGCGCGGGTCGTCCAGCATCTCCTCCCACTCCAGGAACGAGTTGGGGTGGGTCTCCAGGACACCCGGACGGTGCCTGACCAGGATGTCGGCCACGTGCGCCGGGCTGGCGTCGTTCATGAACACCATCGGCATCCCGCGCATCTGCAGCACGGCCAGCCCCAGATACATCCGCGAATGCACGTACGACACGTGCATGGCCACCGTCTCCCGCTTGCGGATGAAGGAGACGACCTTGTCCTGCCAGTTGCCGCGGGCGCCCAGTGAACGCGCCGAGTGCACCACCAGCTTGGGAATGCCGGTCGTCCCCGACGTGTGGGTCATCAGCGCCGGCTGGTCGGGGCCGAGCAGCACCGGACGGCGCTCGGCAGCGCCCGCCAGGGAGGCGAAGGAGACGGCGCCGGGGTGGGAGCCCGTGGTGGTGATGACCCGCGCGGTCAGGTCGGCCAGCGGCAGGCCGGCCAGCTCACCGGTCAGCTTCGCCTCGTCGGTCAGCACCGTGGGCCGCTCCAGGCGCTGGAGGAGCTTGCCGATGCTCTCCCCGTCCAGGTGCGGGGAGAGCATGACCGGCACCGCGCCGATCCGGGCCGCGCCGCACGCCAGCACGGTGATGTCGAAGTTCGACGTCTTGTACACGGCCACGTGCTCGCTGGGCCGCACACCGGCGGCCCACAGCCGGTTGGCCGTCTCGGCCACATGCCCGGCGAACTCCGCGACGGTCAGTTTCTGCCCCGCCGAGGGGAAGGCCGCGAGGTCGTGGTCGAGTGAGATCGGGGTGGTGCCGAACTTCTCGGCGGCGCGCTCGGAGACGACCCCGAGGTAGAGGAACTTCTTGCTCTTCGGAACCTTGAACATAAGGACTCTTCCTCTGGTGAACCGAAACACGGAATAAGAACTCCCCCCGAAAACCTCGCACACGGCATTGCCGCGGAACAGAGAAATCCCGTGAATGCGTCATCTCGTGAATCCGCCCGGAAGCAATAACGGGAAGAAGGAAAGAGGGGGGGTGGGGAATGGGGAATGGGGAAGAGGCCGGACCGTGCGGTGCACGGTCCGGCCTCTTCGGCGTCTCTTCGGCAGTCTTCTTGCCGCGGCAGTCCTCCTACAGCGACTGCCTGAGTGCCTCGGCCACCTTCATGGTGCGTACGGTCTGGTAGCCGACGGCGGCGAGGTTGTCGTCGGTGACGTTCTGCGCGAGGTGGCCGGGAATGGCCTGCAGGCCCGAAGTGGCGCTGACCCCGTAGGGGTTGCCGTTGCTCGGTGCGAGCAGGATGTCGTCGGTCACGCCGGGCGGCACGATCACGGCCCCCCAGTGGTAGAAGACGTTGCTCAGGGACAGCAGGGTGGACTCCTGGCCGCCGTGCTGGGTGCCCGTCGAGGTGAAGGCGGACATCGCCTTGTTCATCAGCCCGCGCCGGGCGTGCAGTTCGAAGGTCTGGTCGATGAAGTGCTTGAGCGGGCCGGCGAGCAGGCCGTAGCGGCCCGGAGTGCCCCAGACGACGGCGTCGGCCCAGTCCAGGTCACCGATCTCGGCCACCGCGACGTCCCGGCTGGCGGCGACGTGCTCGGTGTTCGCCTGGCTCCATTCCTTGTAGTTGGGTGCGAGCGGTTCACCGGTGATCTCCGCGACCCGGCGCAGCCGCACGTCGGCACCCGCCTTCTCCGCCGCCTCGGCAGCGGCGACAGCCAGCTTGTGGATGTTTCCGGTGGCCGAGTAATAAACGATGGCGACATTGGTCATGGACGTACTGCTCCCTCATCGGATTCGTGCCCGCGCCGTCCTTCCGGCTGCCGGTGCATGCCCCATCGTGTCGCGGGGCCCGGCCGGGCAGCGATTTCTTTCCCATAGTCCGTCAGGTACCGTCCCCCTCCCGGCGCGGTTCTCTTCCCGCAGTCCGCAGTCCGCAGTCCGCAGTCCGCAGTCCGCAGTCCGCAGTCCGCAGGCGGGGGGCGGGGGTTCAGCTGCCGCCCGTCTCCACGCCGGGCGGGTTGTCGATGATGTAGCGCCACAGTCCGTCCGGGCCGCGGCGGGCGACGTCGGTGGCGGTGCCCTCGATGTGCACCCGCTCGCCGTCCGGGCCGGCGCCGTCGATGACGAAGTCGCCGATCAGCAGGGCCGTGTCGTCGTAGACGTAGGTGTGCCGCAGGCTGATCTCGATCGGGACGCCCAGGGCCAGAAAGCTGCTGGTCGCCTGCCGGCGGCCGTCACCGCTGACCACCACGCCCGGCCGCAGCACACGGACCGCCCCGGGTTCGAAGAGCCGGTCGATGGCGGCGAGGTCCTTGGCGTTGAAGGCCTCGACAAAGGTCTGGGGCAGCGTGGCCGGGTCGCTGACTGCCATGTTCTCTCCTCAAGCGTTCTCATCAGGTGGTCGTCAGGCGGCGGCCCGGACAGGTGCGGCGGCCTTCAGGGCCGCCGCGACATGGATGGTGCGGCGGGTCTGGTAGGCGATGGCGCCGACGTTCTCGTCGTGGATGAAACCGATGCGGTTGCCGGCGACGGTGCTCGCGCCGTACGGGTTGCCGTTGTTCTTCTCGTACAGCACCGGATCGGCGGAGCCGGTGGCGACGATGACCGATCCCCAGTGGCAGACGGCGTTGTGCAGCGCGAGGATCGCGGTCACCTGGCCGCCGTGCTCGGCGGAGCCGGAGGCGAAGGCGGAGACGGCCTTGTGCAGCAGGCCGCCGTGGATCGACAGCGACGAGGTGGTGTTGATGAACTGCATCAGCTGCGGCGCGGCGAGGCCGAAGTGGACGGGTGTGCCGAGCAGCACGGCGTCGGCCCACTTCAGATCGTCCACGGACGCCTCGGGTATCTCCAGGGCGTCGGCCGCGTGCTCGTCGGAGCCGGGCCGTCCCGTGGCGGCGGTCTCCGGCACCCGGCGCAGCCGTACCTCGGCGCCCTGTTCGGCGGCGGCGTCGGCCGCGGCCCGGGCGAGCCGGTAGGTGGAACCGGTGGACGAGTAGTAGATGACGGCGACGTTGGTCATGTGGGTGGCTCCCTGGGCGTACCGGTGACTCGGGTGGCGTGCGGGGACGTTCGGCATCGTGGTCCGCCGCCCGGCACGGCGGCAACGAAGCGTCCGCGAGTGCGTCAGGTCGTGCGGGCGGCGCGCAGGACACCGGCGGTGGCGACCGCCAGAGCCGCGGCCAGGAACAGTGCCAGCGAGGAGAAGTCCGAGAAGCCGACGGCGAGCTGGGCGCCGGCGCCGGCCCCGACGTTGAGGGTGAAGCCGTACACCGCGATCGCGGTGGTCTGAGCGGCCCCGGCCCGGGCGCCGACGCTCTGGATGAGTGCCGGACCGAGCGTGGAGAACCCCGCCATGAACGCGAACAGGGCGGCCCCCAGGGCGAGGGCGCTGTCGGCGCCGCCCGCCGCGGCCAGCATCGCGGCGGTGGTGACCACCAGGGCCCCGCCCGCACGGCGCGGTGCGGAGAGCCGGCTCAGGGCGGGGGCGAGCAGCACGGCGATCAGCAGCGCCGGCAGGGCGCTGGCGCGCAGCGCCAGCAGGGCCGGGCCGTCGTCGGCCATGCCCGCGGGACCGTGCAGCTGGACACCGGTGTAGGCGGCGGTCAGGCTCGCCGCGCCGACCATGATGACCAGGTACAGCGTGATCATCCGGCCGCCGAGGACGCTCCGCAGACCCGACCCCGACCCCGTACTCGTGCCTGTGCCTGTGCCTGTGTCCGTGGTGCCCGCGTCCCCGCGCTCCCCGGGCAGCAGCACACGCCAGGACACGGCGGCACCGGCCAGCAGCAGGGGCACGGTCCCCCAGAACACCCATTTCCAGCCGAGCAGCGACGCCACGAGCTGGGCCTCGGCCTGGCCGATCACCACGGTGGCGCCCATACAGGCGGAGACCACGGTCAGGGCCAGGGAGACCCGGTGCGGGGCCATGCGGGCATGCAGATACGCGTACGACATGGGGATGAACGAGCCCGCGAACAGCCCCTGCAGGGCGCGCAGGGCGACTCCGGTGCCCAGGGACGTCACCAGCGGCAGCAGGGCGGTGACGACGGTCATGGCCAGGACGCTCATGACCATGACGGTGCGCCGTCCCCAGCGGGTGGCCAGCGGGCCGCTGACGAGCGAGCCCGCCGCGTGGGCGAAGGCGAACGCCGTCGTCGACAGCGCCGCCGACTCCGTCCGCACGCCCCAGGCGGCGGCGAGTTCGGGCATGAGCGGAATGGTGACGTACATCTGGCCGACCACGAGCACGCCCATGAGGGACACGGTCGTCACGGTCGCGGCGAACGGTGCTGTCCGTGACGTCGCCGAAGGCGCTTCGGCAACCGATAATTTCGACATACACCGATCCTGCGGGGGGTGTCACCGGCCCGGCAATCGAACGGCCCGCTATGCGTCAAGTCCCCCGCGCCCGGCAGGAGACGGCCCTGCGGAAAACGCCGAACCCCCGCACCCGCGGGGGAACGAACGGGGCGAGGGGACGGCGTCCGGCGCACCCGGTGGGGTGCGCCGGGGCAGCGGGGTCACACCTGAGCGGTCTGCGGCTCCTCGCTCGCGGCGGTCGCGGCCGAACCTCCGGCCACGGCCCGCCCCTTGGCCGGCTTCTGCAGGCCCAGGGAGATCAGCGCGGTCAGCGCGATACCGACCGCGGCGATGAACACCGCGGTGCGCAGACCGTCGTTGGTGGCCGCGCGCAGCGCCTCGCCCTGCAGGCCTTCCAGACCGGAGTTGGCGACGGCGACCAGGACGGCGAGACCGACCGCACCGCCGATCTGCTGCGTGGTGGAGGCCATACCGGAGGCGATGCCCTGCTCCATCGGGTCCACACCGACCGTGGCGGCGCCGAACATCAGGGTGTAGCCGGCGCCCTGGCCCAGGCCCAGGACGACCATGCCGGGGATCAGGGAGACGTAGGAGCCGTCGGTCGCCAGGGTCAGGCCGACGATCACCGTGCCGACCAGACCCACCAGCAGGCTGGCGATCATGATGGCGCGCAGACCGAACTTCGTGGCCAGACGGCCGGCGCTCTGCGCGCCGATGGAGATGGCGACCATGGGCACCAGGAACGCCAGCCCCGTCTCCAGCGCGTTGTAGCCGTGCACGCCCTGGAAGTAGACGGTCAGGAAGTACAGCAGGGAGCCGAAGGTCGCCATGTAGAAGAAGGTGACCGCCGCGCCGGTGCTCAGGTTCCGGTTGCCGAACAGCCGCAGCGGCATCAGCGGGTCCTTGCTGTTCTTCTCGATGACGAAGAACGCGGCCAGCAGCGCGGCGCCCAGCACGAGCGCGCCGACGATGACCGACGAGCCCCAGCCCGACTCCGGGCCCTGCACCAGGGCGAAGACGACGGAGGTGGTGCCGACGGTGGCGGTGAGCGCGCCGGCCAGGTCGAAGGAGCGGCCCGAGCTGCTCAGGGTGTCGCGGGAGATCAGCGGGAAGGCGAACAGGATGGCGATGACGGCGAGGGGAACGTTGACGTAGAAGACGGACTCCCAGCCGAACGCCTCGGTCAGCACACCGCCCAGCAGCGAGCCCAGGATCATGCCGGAACCGCCGGCCGTGCCCCACACGGCGAAGGCGCGGTTGCGCTCCTTGCCCTCGGCGAACTTGGTGGACACCAGCGTCAGCGTCGCGGGGAAGAGGAACGCGCCGCCGATGCCCTGCACCGCCCGGGCCGCCATCAGCACGGCAGGCTCGGTGGCCAGGCCGCCGGCCAGCGAGGACACCCCGTACAGGGCCAGCCCGAGGACGAAGATACGGCGCGGCCCCCACAGGTCGCAGGCCCGGCCGCCGAGCAGCAGGAACCCGCCGAAGGCGACCGCGTAGGCGCTGATCACCCACTGCAGGGTCTGGGAGGTGAACCCGAGAGCGTCACCGATCTCGGGGAGCGCGACGTACACGATGTTGTAGTCGATGGAGATGATCAGCTGGGCGAACGCCAGCAGAGCCAGGAGGAGTCCGGTGCGCCGGCGTGGTGCCTCGAGGACGGCGCCTGTGGCCGAAGACGGCATGACTGTGCCTTTCACTACGGGTCGGAAAAGAGAGGGGGGCGCGCGGGGGCGCCGCACCGGGAACGGACAGCCCGGCGCGTGGTGCGGGGGGTGCGCTCAGTCCTGGTCGAACCAGTTGCGTACGTGGTGTGGTGCTGCGGGGTCCATCCGGCGCACGGTGTCCGCCAGTTCGGCGATCGTCCGGCCCGCGAGCCGGTGCCGCCAGGCCAGTTCCGCGCCGGCGAAGGCCTGGGCCACGGTGCACGGGGTGCGGTGTCCGGCCGTGCCGGCAATCTGGCCGGCCGGGCCGTTGTGGCGTATTCCCGTGCACACGAAGGCCTGTGCCGCACCGTCGATGGCCGTGGCCACGTCCATCAGGCTGATGCCGTCCGGCTCCCGGCCGAGCCGGTATCCGCCGCGGGGGCCGGACCGGGACGAGACGATGCCGGCTCGTCCCAGCGCGTTCATCTGCTTGTTCAGGTAGGCCGGCGGCAGATCGTGGAACGCTGCGAGTCTGGCCGCCGGCACCACCTTGTCAGGAGAGAGCCAGGACAGGTTGATGCAGCAGTGCACCGCCCATTCCACGCCCTCTCTCAGCTTCATGTCCTGGACATTACGCATCGACGATGTCCGCGGTGAAGGCCACGCTTCTTTTAATGTCAGGTCGCCTCCGGCGTGGCCGCCCGGGCTGTCAGGGACGCTTTCAGCTCGGCCTCCAGACGGCCCAGGTCCGCCGTGTGGCCGTGCGCGGCGATGTGTCCGTCCGGCCGCACCAGCCAGTAGCCCGCACGGCGGCAGCCGGTGGCCGGGGCGCTCTCCGGGCGGCGCAGCACCACCGTGCGCAGCAGCTGTCCGTAGCGGGCGCTGATGTGCCCGGCCTCGGTGCGCCAGGTGTCCGAGGGCGGGGCGAGGACCAGGGTCCAGGCGTGGGGGTCGGTGCCGGGGCCGCTGATGCCGTGGGCGAGGGCGGCGCGGCGCGGGAAGACCGCGCCCTGTTTCGGTCCGCCCGGTATCCGGCCCAGGACCCGGCAGCCGGCCGGCCCGGAGGGCCGCTGGGTGTCACGCGCCGGCGGGTAGGCCAGACGCCGTCCGGCCATCACCGGCGTGTAGTACCGCGACACCACACCGCTGCGGTCGAACAGTTTGAAGACGGTGTCCCGGGCGAGGACCTTGGCCGGGCTGCGGGCCACCCAGGCGCGGGTCTGCAGGTCGGTGTCGCGCACGATCTGGCGGGTGGCCTCGGAACGCTCGGTGCCGTAACTGGCGAGCAGAGCGGCGGGTGAGGTGCCGCGGATGACGGCGGCCAGCTTCCAGCCGAGGTTCTGGGCGTCCTGCAGGCCGTTGTTCATGCCCTGGCCGCCGGCCGGGCTGTGCACGTGCGCGGCGTCGCCGGCCAGGAAGACGCGCCCCACGCTGAAGTCGGAGGCGTGACGGGCGTGCACGCGGAAGACGGCCTGCCACACCGCCTCGGTCAGCCGCACCCCGCGGGGCCCCCGCTCGTCGAGGATCTCCTGCATCAGCTCCAGGGAGACCTCACGCCGGCCCTTGGGCATGACGGACAGGAAGCGGTGGACGCCGCCGGGCATCGGCACCACCACCAGGGCCCCGCCGGCCGCCTGGTAGAACAGGCACTCGTCGGGCGGAAGGTCCCCCTCGGTCCGCGCGTCGACGAGCGCGAACGCCATCTCGTAGGTACTGCCCGAAAAGCCGACGCCGAGCTGGCCGCGGACCGCGCTGCCGGCCCCGTCGGCGCCGACCACGTAGGGCGCCCGGATGCGGCTGACGCTGCCGTCGGCCAGCTCCACGACGGCCGTGACGCCGTCGGTGGCGGCGAGGTCGCCGGAGAAGTCCACGCCTTCCAGGGCCAGCAGCCGCACCCCGCGCTCCACCTTGCCGCCGAGTTCGGCCAGCCGCTCGGCGAGCAGGCGCTCGGTCACGTGCTGCGGCAGCACCCGGCAGGCGGTGTCCTCGTCGAGGGGGAAGGAGGCGAGCGGTTCACGCTCGGAGAAGTAACTGAGCCGGTTGATGCGCAGGGACTCGCGGTGGACGGCGCCGGCGAGCCCGGCGTCCTGGAGGATGTCCAGGGCGCGGGGCCACACCGACAGTGCCTTCGGTGTCATCGATGCGGCCTCGGCACGGTCGATGACCCGCACCCGTATGCCGCGGCGCAGCAGTTCCACGGCGGTCAGCAGGCCGGTGGGTCCGCCGCCGACGACGAGTACGTCGATGTCGGGCGGCCCGGTGGTGATCTCGCTCATCGCTTTTCAGTCCGTCCGCACGCCGGCGGTGACGCCTCCGGCGGGCCGGTCGGGCAGCCGGTCCAGGTGGATGCCGAAGAACTTCTCGTAGGCCTCGAGCGCCTCGCTCTCGCCTTCGAGGGTGTGCTTGGAGCGCTCCGCGCCCGCGACCATGCTGATCTGGCTGTTGCCCTTGAGCGTGACCAGGCCGTCGGGGGTGCGGATGGAGCAGAACAGGCCCTGCAGGAACGAGGAGTCGGGCGAGGTGCGGTACCACCACAGGGTCGGGGCGAAGTCGGCGATCTGCACCGGCCGGTCCGCGACCCGGTACAGGGGCTTGCCGCCGAGGTACACGTCGACGGCGCCCTCGCCGGCGTCGTGCAGCTGGTAGTCGCCGTGCGGGTCGTGCTGCACCTCGCGGGAGGCCAGGTTCAGCGGGAAGCGGCTGTTGCGGCCGAAGCCGACGTCGACCAGCCAGTCCTGGCTGTCGGCCCTGACCCGGAGCGCCAGGTGCCCCAGGAAGGGGCCGAGCCCGTCGGGGCGGTGCACCCAGCCCGGCAGGATGTCGAGTTCGTAGCCCAGCGACGTCAGCAGGAACGCCAGGGCGGGGTTGACTTCGTAGCAGCCGCCGCCCCGCTTCCTGCGGACGATCTTCTCCAGGACGCGTTCGTCCATGAAGATGTCTTCCCCGAGGTGGTAGTCGAGGTTCTCGAAGGGGACCGACAGGATATGGCGCTCCATCAGGTGGCGGAGCCCTGCCAGGTCGGCGCGGTGCGGCCGGTCCGCTTCGATCCGGCGCAGATAGTCGTCCATGATGCCGTCCAACATCACCGTCTCCTTAGACGTGCGGGGTGCTGTGTGAGGGGTGGTTGCGCTGCCAGCGCAGCAGCGACAGGCCCATGGCCATGCCGCCGCCGAAACCGGCCAGCAGGATGAGGTTTCCGTCGCTCAGCCGTCCCGAGCGGGCCGCGAGGTCGAGGGTGACCGGGATCGAGGCGGCTCCGGTGTTGCCGAAGTCCTCGTAGCTGAACCGTGTGCGGCCGGCCGGGACACCGAGCGAGGCCGAAAGGTCCTCGAGCATGCGCCCGTTGGCCTGGTGCGGCACGAAGTGGTCGAGGTCGCCGATGCGGAAGCCCGCGTCGCCGACGAAGGCTGCGATGGCCGGGGCGACCGTCGAGTCGACGAACTCGCGCACACCGCGCCCGTTCATGGTGAAGTAGTGCAGACCCTCGGCGAGGGTCTGGGGGGTCGCCGGCAGACGGCTGCCGCCGGCCGGCACCTCGATCAGGTCGCGTTCGGCGCCGAACCCCGCCAGCTGCCCGGCCAGCAGACCGCGGCCGGGCCGGGCCGGGCCCAGCACCACCGCTCCGGCTCCGTCCCCGAAGAGGATGGCGGTGCGCCGGTCGGCGGGATCCAGGATGCGGGAGTAGATGTCCGCGCCGATGACCAGCGCGTACGGGGAGTCGGAGCCCGCGAGGATGTTCGCGGCCGCGTTCAGCGCGAAGACGAAGCCGCTGCAGACGGCGTTGACGTCGAAGGCGGCGGGCCCGTGGCCCGCGCCGAGGCCGTCGGCCACCACACAGGCGGTGGGCGGCTGCGGCGAGTCGGGCGTCGACGTCGCGACAATGATCAGCGAGAGGTCCGCGGCGGTGATGCCGGCGGCTTCCAGCGCGGCCCGGCCCGCGGCGACGGCCAGGTCGGACGTCGCCTCATCGGCTTTGGCCCGGCGCCTGTTGCGTATGCCGGTCTTGCGGTGGATCCATTCGTCGCTGACTCCGGCGGCGGCGGCGACCTCGTCGTTGCCGACCACATGGGAGGGCAGACAGGAACCCGTGCCCAGGATCGCGATGCCGGCGGGCCTGCGGGTCGAGCGGGCCGTACCCGTGGTGATCATGTGTGATCCTTCCGTGAGAGTTCGGTCCTCCCGCAGCAGATGGTCCCCAGGGCGCCCGGCCGGGGGCAAAGCCCGGCCGCCGAACCCGTCAGGTCGCGGGGGGAGTACGTCAGATGGCGGCCGGCCGGTGCGCCGGCCGGCCGCCGGGAACCCGGGTCAGTCGGCCACTGCCAGGCGGGAGCCGGCCAGGAGATGGCGCACCAGGTCGCCGGTGATCCCGACCCCGTTCTGGGTCAGCACGGACTCCGGATGGAACTGCATCGACGCGAACCGCGCGCCGCGCAGCGCGTGCACCTCGAGGCTGCCCGTGTCCCGGGCGATCTCCACGACCCCGGCCGCGTCCGTCTCCGTCTTGTCCTCGCCGCTCACGGCCGCGAACGTGTTGTAGAAGCCGACCCGTTCGCGCCGCCCGAACAGATCGATGTCACGCTGGACGCCCTGGTTGGGGACGGCTCTGCGCCGCAGGTCCAGGCCCAGGCGGCGGCTGAGGACCTGGTGGCTGAGGCAGATCGCCAGGAACGGCCGCTGTTCCTCGAGCAGTCTGGTGATCGTGCGGTCCAGGTGGGCGATCTTGGGGTGGGAGAGATCGCCCGGGTCGCCGGGGCCCGGGCCCATCACCACCAGATCGTGGCCGGCGAGCCGGTAGGGCTCGTCGAACCGTTTCACCGTCACCTGCAGCCCGAGGGAGTGCAGCTGGTGCCCGATCATCGAGGTGAAGGTGTCCTCCGCGTCGACCACGAGAACCCGCAGCCCGGGCGGCAGCGGCTGCTCGGCGGCGGGCGGGCCGCCCGCGAGCCAGAACCCGGCGATGCTCTCGTTGCGCTGCTCCAGCGCCCTGCGCACCTCGGGGTGGGCGGCGAACCGGGCCGGGCCCTGACCCTCCAGCGCGGCGAGCAGCCCGGCGGCCTTGGCCCGGGTCTCGGCCACCTCCGACAGCGGATCGGAGTGGCGCACCAGCGTCGCTCCGACACCGACGCGCACCCGCCCGGCGGCGTCGATGTCGGCGGTGCGGATACAGATCGCGGAGTCCAGGGCGTAGCCGCCCGCCGCGTCGCGGCCCATCAGGGCGACCACGCCGCTGTAGTAGCCGCGCCCGCTGGGCTCGTAGCGGCCGATGACCCGGCAGGCGCTCTCCAGCGGCGAACCGGTGACCGTCGGCGCGAACATCGTCTCGCGCAGGACCTCCCGCGGGTCGATGGCGGTGCGTCCTTCGATGAAGTACTCGGTATGGGCCAGGCGGGCCATCTCCTTGAGGAAGGGACCGCTCACCCGGCCGCCGTCCGGGCAGATCCGGGCCATCATCTTCAGTTCCTCGTCCACCACCATGTACAGCTCGTCGGTCTCCTTGCGGTCGGCGAGGAAGTCCATCACCTCGGGCAGGGTGGGGCCGGAGGCCGGGTAGCGGTAGGTGCCGGAGATCGGGTTCATCACGGCCGTGCCGTCCTGCACGCTGATGTGCCGCTCGGGTGTGGCACCGACCAGGGTGCGGGTGCCGGTGTGCACGACGAACGTCCAGTACGCGCCCTTCTCGCGCTCCAGGAGCCGCTTGAACAGGGTCAGGGCGCTGCGCGGGGAGTAGTCGCCGATGTCGAGGGTGAAGGTCCGCTTGATGACGAAGTTCGCGCCCTCGCCGGTGCCGATCTCGTCGGCGATGACGCGGCGGACGGTCTCGGCGTAGGCGTCGTCGTCCACGTCGAAGTGGCCGCCCGAGGTGCGCATGCTCTCCTCGGGCAGCTGTGCGAGCACGGTGCCCAGGCCGGCGCTCTCCTGCCGGGTGACGCTGAGGGCCACCAGGGGAGTGCCGTCGTCGTGGGCGGCGAAACCCCGCTCGGTGATCTGCCGGTAGGGCACGAGGGCGAGCACGTCGTGGCGGGGGCCGTCCGCGCCGCCGGGCTCGGGCAGCGGGATGTCGGAGAGGGTTTTGGGGTGCGACACCTCGCCGACGAGGATGTCGACCAGTCCGGGACCGTTCGCCTCGGGCCGGTGCAGCAGAGCGAACGGCCCGGGCTCGGGGCCGAGGATCTTCTCCAGCAGAGCGCCTTTCGGCGGCCCCTCGGGGCGGGCGCCGGTCATGACAGGGCCTCCTTGGCGGTGGTGAGGACCGCGCAGCGCGCGGCCGCGTACTCCAGGGCCATCCGGTGGTGGCTCTCGGAGAAGTCGGCGACGGCGTCGGCGACCACGAACGTCTCGATGTCGTGGCTGAACGCCTCCACGGCCGTGATGAGCACGCCGACGTGGGCGTAGACCCCGCAGACCAGAAGCTGGTCACGCCCGTGGAAACGCATCCGGGTGAGCAGGTCGGTGCGGTGGAAGGCGCTGTAGCGCCACTTGGTCACCAGCCAGTCCCCCTCTGCGGGGGCGAGGGCGTCGACCACGGCACGGTCGGCCGGGGCGGGACGCATGCCCGGCCCCCAGAAGTCCTTGAGCAGGCCCCGCTGCTGGGCGCTCATGCCGCCGGGCTGGGCGGTGTAGGCGACGGGGATGCCGAGTCGGGCGCACTGCTCACGCACATGGGCCGCGTTCTCCACGACCTGGCTGCGCAGCGGCTCGGGAAACGGCTCGAGGAAGTAGCGCTGCATGTCGTGGACGAGGAGCACCGCGCGCGCCGGGTCCACGCTCCACGGTGCGGTGTTCGCCGGCAGCTGTGACGAGGAAGGCAGGGGGTACGACTCGATGGTCGGAAGTCCGGCCATGGTGGTCTCGGTTCCTTTCTCCGCACGGTGTGCCGCCCGCCGCGCCGCATGACGCGGCCGCGGCGGGGCGGTTCCGTGCTCCGGTACAGGGCTAGGCGCCGAGCGCCGCGCCGCCGTCGACGGTCAGGGTGTGCAGGGTGATGTGGGACGCCTGGTCGGACAGGAGGAAGGCGACGGCCCGCGCGACGTCGCCCGGCTGGGCGAGCTTGCCCAGCGGGATGCCGACACGGAAGGCGTCGAGGTTCCCGGCGACGGTGGCCCGCGGACCGGAGTCGTCCTGCCACATGGAGCTGAGCATCGGGGTGTCGGTGGAGCCGGGGGCGACGATGTTGCAGCGGATACCGTGCCGGGCCACCTCCAGGCCCAGGCTCTTGGTGAACATCTCCGCCGCCGCCTTGGACGCCGCGTACGCCGCCATGCCGGTCCGGGGGGTGGCGGCGGCGTTGGAGGCCACGGTGACCACGGCCCCGCGGCCGCGCGGCACCATCCGGGCCACGACGGCGCGCGAGAGATGGAAGACACCCGTGGTGTTGACGGCGAAGGTGCTGTTCCAGTCGTCGTCGCTGAAGGTGCTCACCTCGCCCAGGCGCAGGACCCCCGCCGCGTTGACGAGATAGTCGATGGGACCCAGGCGCGCCTCGATGTCGGCGACGACCTCCTCCACCGCCCGGCTGTCGGTCACGTCCGCCGGGAACGGCGCCACCGGCAGCCCGTCCGCGCCCAGTTTCTCGATCATCTCGCCCAGCAGGGCGGCATCGCGGTCGACCGCGGCCACCGCGGTGCCCTGTTCACCCAGGACACGGGCGACGGCCGCGCCGATGCCGCCGGCGGCTCCGGTGACCAGCGCCAGTCTGTTCTCCATGTCGTGCCTCTCCTTCACATGCCGTGCGGGCAGGGGCTGTTCGGTGCGGCGGCTCACGACTGCCAGGCGGACACCACGGAGATGCCCTGGCTGACGTTGAGCCGCGGGTCGCACAGGCTCTGGTAGGCGTCACCGACGAGGCCGGCCGCCCCCGCGTCGCTGACGCACTCCATGACCGCGTCCGGTGTCGTCTCCAGGTGCAGGCCGCCGGCGACGCCGCCGCCCGCGGTCACCGCGTGGTGGAAGGCGACGACCTCGCGCTCGGCCGCCTCCACGTAGCGGGTCTTGAACCCTCCCGGGGTGGTGACGGTGTTGCCGTGCAGCGGGTCGGTCAGCCAGATCACCGGGTGGCCCGCCCTGCGTACGGCCTCGACCAGCGGAGGCAGGGCGTCGGCCACCGCGTCGGCGCCCATGCGGGCGATGAGGGTGAGCCGTCCCGGCTCGCGCCGCGGGTCCAGACGCCGGCACAGATCCAGCAGTTCCTCCGGGGTGATGCCCGGGCCGACCTTGCAGGCCACCGGGTTGACCACGCCGGTGAGCAGGGCGACATGCGCGCCCTCGGGCTGCCGGGTGCGCTCTCCGATCCACGGCCAGTGCGTCGAGGACAGCACCAGCCCGTCGGCCTCGTGCCGCAGCAGGGGGACCTCGTAGTCGAGCAGCAGCGCCTCATGGCTGGTCCAGACAGCGGGGTCGATGAGGTCCGTGCCGCGGGCGCGGTGCCAGTTCAGGTGGTGCATGATCTCGTCGGCCGCCATGTACCCGGTCAGCAGCCGCAACGGGTCGGGGCGGCGTCCCTCGGGGGTGGGCTCGGGGTTGTTGACCATGTGACCGCGGTAGACGGGCAGTTCGACGCCGCCGATCAGCTCGGTCGGCTTCGAGCGCGGCTTGCCGAACTGTCCCGCGATGCGGCCCACCCGGATCACGGGCTTGCCGGTGACCAGCCGCAGCGCCCCGGCCAGCAGGTCGAGCACGGCCGCCTTGCGCGCGACATGCTCGGCGGTGCATTCGTCGGGGTCCTCGGCGCAGTCCCCGGCCTGCACCACCAGGGCCTCGCCGGCCGCCACCCGGGCCAGATGGCCGCGCAGGGCACGGACGTCGTCCGCGCGTACCAGCGCGGGCCGGCTCGCCAGATCCGAGCGGACCCGGCTCACCTGCGCCGGGTCGTCCCAGACCGGCTGCTGAGGGGCGATCTTCCATTCGAGGTCGAGCAGGGGAAAGTCCACGGATGTCTCCAGACAAGGAATACGGACGGTGGGAAAAAAAACGCGGCATGGCTGCCGCGGCGTACGGAATCGGGGAGAAGGCCCAAGGGCCCGGCCAGGACGGCACGGACGGGCCGGGTCAGAGACCGGGCGTCCAGCCCACCGCGTCCCAGAACCCGAGCTGGGCGAGCTTGGGGGTGTGCCTGACCTCGGCGATGCCAGGGCCGCCCAGGACCAGGGTGCTGGGCGCGTCGGGAGTGAACGGCGGCCAGCCGGGAGTGTTCGGGGTGCTGGGCACAGAGGTACGGGCGAAGGCCGCCACGGCGTCCATGAAAATGTCGGACAGCAGCCTCTCCACGGGGCCCGCACCGAGAACGGGCGCGAACTGCGGGAGTCGGTGGGTGCCGAACATGAACGGTGAGGTCGCCTCGTGCGGGGTGCCGAAGTGCGGCGCCAGCGCCGGATGCGCGAACTCCATGGCGTACAGCGGGCCGGCACCCGCACGGGCATGGCGCTCGGCGAACCGGACGATCTGGTGCCTGAACAGCGCGTCACCCCAGATCTCCGTCCACAGCGACAGCGGATCGCCGGGCAGCGCGGCGTCCCGCGCGGCATCCCGGTAGGCGAGGATGCACGCGTCGGCGAGATCGTCGCCCGCCTCCGGCCGCACCAGCCGCACCACATCGCGCACCGCCCCTCGCAGAGCGGCGGCGTCCCGCGGCGCGGGCAGGGGCTGCGGGGAGGCGGGCCCGGTGTAGAAGGAGCCCTCGGTGCTGGTGTGGATCGACAGCACGGGCACGCCGGGAGCCGGCAGCGCGTGGTCGGGCCCGGGCATGGTGCGACCGTCGACGACCGGCCCCCTGTACCAGCGTCCGCTGGCGACGATCCGGTCCTCGGGAGGCGGCGCGAAGATCTCCTCCCAGGCCGCGGCGAGCGCGGCGGCCGGCACCTCGCGCAGGCCGGCGACGGTGGTGCCCAGCCGGCGGGCGACGGCCCGGTAGGCGCTGCGGGAGTCCTCGGGTGTGAGCGAGGTCGCCGGCGGCGTGACATGGCTGGGACTGATCGACACGATGCGCCGGATCAGGCCGCGCAGGCCGGGCAGCAGGGCGAGCTGCCAGGCGCTGGCACCGCCCGCGGAGGTACCGCACACGGTGATGTTGTCCGGGTCCCCGCCGAAGGCGGCCGCGTTGGCGCGCACCCAGCGCAGCAGCGCCTGCTGGTCCTGCAGGCCCCAGTTGGCGAAGTCACCGCTCAGCGGATCGGTGAGGTCCTCGTGCAGGCCGAACCCCAGGACGCCGAGCCGGTAGTTGAAGGTGACCACGACCATGTCCGCGCGGGCGGCCAGCCGGGCCCCGTCGTAGGCGGGCATGCTGCCCGCACCGGCCTGCCAGCCGCCGCCGTGGATGTACACCATCACGGGCCTGCTGCCGCCGGTGTTGGGCGTCCACACGTTGGCGTACAGCGAGTCCTCACTGTGGGGCGGCACCGGCCGGCTGGGTATGCGGCTCTGGAAGGAGACGTCGGCGAAGCGCACGGCCTCGCGCACTTCGCGCCAGGGCACGGGCGGTCGGGGGGAGGCGAAGCGCAGTTCGCCCAGCGGCGGCCTGGCGTAGGGGATGCCGCGGAAGGCGGCGATCCGGCCGGCGCGTTCACCGGCCACCGGCCCGGCCGACGTGCGCACGACGACCCGGGAGCCGGTCGCGGCGCGGGCCGGGGGGCCGTCGGCGGTGACGGCGTGCGCCTTTCTCCGCCCGTCGGCGGCCTGCGGCTGGACGGTCATGTGAACTCCTCGGCACGGGGACGGGCTGTCCGCAGATCGTGTGCCGGGGGTTCAGAACTCGCCAAAGGACGTTCGGACAATCCGTCAGCTGCCCTGCGCAGTCCGTCAGCTCGGTGGGCCGGGTGGCCGCCGAGCTGACACAGGGGGCGGGCGGACGGCTGACAGACCAGGTCCTCGTCCGTACACTGCGCCGTTCTCCATGCTCACGCACAGGCCCGCGTGCATGGCCGCGCGCATGCCTGTGCGCATGGCTACGCGGATGCCTGCGTCACCTCCGCGGCCTCGGTCACCGGCTCGGCCGTGCCGGACAGCACCGCGACGGCGTGGGCGGCCGAGGCGAGGGTGGCGTGCCGGTGCCAGCCGCTGAAGGAACGGCCGGAATAGTCTCTTATGCCCACCCGTTCGGCGATCTGGGCGAAGTCCTGGTTCACCCGCTGGGGCAGCTTGCTCAGCCGCAGCAGCTGGGAGGGGTGCAGGTCGGTGATGTTGGTCAGCCACAGTTCGGCCGGCCAGCGCCCGCCGTTGTCGCCGACGCCGAACAGCACCAGGTCACGGCACCAGGACGGGCGGCGGGCGGTGCGGCGCGGAAGCCGCACACGGACCGTCGCGGTCAGGCCCGCGTGCACGGTGCGACCGCCCGGGCCGGGCCGGCGCTGGATGACCGGCTGGCGCAGCGGCCGGGCCATCAGCATGAGCTGATGCGCCGTCATCTCCGCGTCGGCGGCGGCACGGGGCAGTCCCGCGTCGGCGGCGGCCAGCCGCAGGTTGGCACTGACCCGTAACAGCATCGGCGCACCCGCGCTCTGCAGCCCGCGCACCGTGCCCGCCACGTCGGACTGGCGGGCGTCCATCAGCGCGGGGCGCACCGGCAGGCCCCAGTCCCGGGTGATGCCGAGGTAGGCCTCCACACAGCACTGGTCCATCGACTCGGGCAGCACCGTCTCCGGGATCGCCGCCTGCCGGCGCCGGGTCTTGTCGTCCAGCCAGGTGTCGGGCAGGTGCAGGCGCCAGTTGATCGGGCTGCTGTGCTCCTCGGAGACCGCCCACACCCCCACGGCCTGCTGGGCGTTCATGATCTGGCCGCGGTGCGGGCAGAAGCGCCGGTCCACCCCCACCGAACTGTCGCCGGCCTTGGGTATCACCATCGGCTGCAGCAGATAGGCGCGGGCGGGGGAGACCTCCTCCAGATGCCGGGCCAGGGCACGGCGGACCGGGCCCCAGTCCCAGGTGGAGCCGCTGATGAAGTGGTGCAGGCTCTGCTCGGCCGCCTCCCCGCCGAACAGCGAGGAGATGTTCCGGATCGACTTGCGTCCCTCGACACCGAGCAGGCCCTGCACGTACTCCATGCCCCTGCGCCGCTGGTCGCTGCGCGGCAGGGACCCGAAGAGCACCGTGCTCAGCTCCCGCAGCACGCTGTCCCGGGTCGCTTCCCGCACCGGGTAGGACAGCTCCCCGTCCGTGGTGCTCCTGTGCAGCCTGGTCTGCATCCCATCCCACCTCGCCACTCGGTCGACCGGGCCCCGTTGGTCCGGCCGCGACCCGCGTCTGTGCGGTTGCGCCTGCGGCAGCCGTACTCGTGTGGTCCCGACTGCCTGCTGAGGCAGCCTGTGATCAGGCGTCCAAGGGGGGACCAAGGCCGGGGAAACGCGCAGGCCGAAGACGTTTCGACGGGCTCTGCGAGGACCCGGCCGCGGGCGGGCAGGACGCGGGGAACGGCACGGGGCGGGCAGTGACCGCCCGGCCGGACGGTGCGGGGGAGGTGCGGGGGAACAGGGCCACAGCGAGGCCGGGCGGACCGGGCGGGCCGGGCACAGGGAGCACCGGCAGGGCCCCGCGAGCGGTACGCGCCCGCCGTGCCGCCCGTGCCGCCGGACCGCCGTGCCGCCCGTGCCGCCGGACCGCCGTGCCGCCGCCGGACCGCCCGCCCGCCGGCGGGCCGGCTGCCCGGCCGAGGATCCGGCCGCCCGTCTCCGCCCCGCCCCGGCATCCCTGCGCAGGCCGTCGCGCCGCCCGGGCATCGTCCGTCCCGGCTGTCCTGGCCGTCCCGACCATCCCGTCCGTCCCGGCTGTCCGGGGGGACGGTGCTCTCCCCGTGACCGTCCCCGTGACCGGTCCCCGTGACCGCGGGCGGGGCCCCGGGAAACGAGGGCCGGCGCTGTGCGGCGCCGCCGGGAGCCCGCCGGGCACAGCCGGTTCCTCCCTCGCCCCGGTTACGCGGCCGGCCGGGGAGCACCGCAGTGGCAGCAGGATTCGCGGTGCCGTCCGGGGGGCTCCTCGCCCGGCTGCCGGGGCGACGGCGAGGAGCGCCCCGGCGGGGACGGATCGCCGCACCGGATGCGCCGGCCGGGTTCTGCCGGGGTGAGCTCGACCTCCAGCCCCGCGGGCACCATCAGCCAGCGGGGCGGGAGAACCTCGTCCTCGAAACGCATACCGCCTCCTCACTCGGGTCCCGCCGTGAGGCGGGACCACGCCCGTGACGGCCTGTCAGGTGGCCGTCACGGCCAGCGTCCGCCCGGCCGATCCAGGCCGGGTGAAGCCGTGTCCAAGGTGCTGGCCGGCGCGGGCCGGGCCCGGAACCGGAATTCGTCAGCCTGCCGCGGTCAGCACCCCGGAGACGGAACGGCTGCCGAGGCCGCCGCGGTCGCCGCCGGGCAGAACGCGCAGTTCGGCGTTGTCGAAGGACGGCAGGGACAGCCGGATCAGATCCGGCACCCGGAACATGAGAGCCGGGGAACCGGACTGGTCCGCCCTGACCACCACGTGATGGTCGAGCAGCTGGCCCACCAGGGAGTCGCCGTCCCAGGAACTGCCGCCCAGGAGCCGGCGGGCCCGTGTCATGTCGAAGGGAGCCGCTCCGGCGCCCGCCAGCAGTGTGAGCGCCCGGCGCAGGGCGCCGGGCAGCCGGGCGATCGCTCCGGCCGCCCGGGCCAGCACGTCGCAGGCCTCGTCGTGCAGTTCCGCCGCCAGGCGGCCCTCGTCCCTCAGCCCGAGGGCGAGGTCGTCGAGCGTCCACATCGGGCGCGCCGCGAACTTCTCACCCACGGCACGCAGGGAGAGCGGGAAGTTGCCCATCAGGCGCGTGACGTCCCCGAGGACGTCACCGGCGCTGACGCGCTCCGCCCCGGCCACCCGGGTGAAGAACGCGGCGGCGTCGTCGGCCGACAGCGCCCCCAGGGCCATCGCCCGGGCGCCGGGCAGACCGGGCAGGCGGACCCGGGAGGTCACCAGTGCCAGGCTGCGGCCGTCCGCCGGCAGCAGCGGGAGCACCTGGTCGGTGCCGGCCGCGTCGTCCAGCAGGACCAGCAGCGACCGGCCGGCACTGAAGGACCGGAACATGCCCGCCAGGTCGTCGGCGTTCTTGGGCAGCGTGGCCGGATCCATGCCGCAGTCCCGCAGCAGGGTGTGCAGGACGTCGTCCGCCCGTCTGGGGCGGTCCGCGCCGTCGTGCAGCCGGGCGTGGAGCGCGCCGTCGGGGAACCGGTCGGCCATACGGTGCGCGGCGTGCACGGCCAGGGCGCTCTTGCCCACACCGGCCGCTCCCAGGACCACCACCACCCGGGGTCCTGCGGACCACACGGCGCGGGCCGTGTCCCCCGCGTCCGCGTCCGTGTCCGCGCCGGTGAGGCAGGAGAGCTGCGTCAGTTCCGCGACGCGTCCGGTGAAGTCCGGGGTGTCCAGCGGCAGCCGGCCGCCGACCGGCACCGCCACAGGGACCGGCGCCGGCGCGGCGGCACCGGCGGGGGAGGGGGCACCGGCCGGTGCCGTGCCCGCCACGACGACGGCGGCCGGCTGCGGCAGCGCTTCGTTGAGAACGTCCTGCTGCAGTCTCTGCAGCCGCTCGGACGGCTCGATGCCGAGTTCGTCGACGAGCCGGCGGCGCAGCCGGGTGAACGCGTCCAGTGCCGTGGCGCGCTGCCCGGAGCGGTGCGCGGCGAGCATGAGCTGGGCGGCGAACTCCTCGTGGAAGGGATGGTCCGCGGTGAGCTGGTGCAGTTCCCCCACCAGCGCGCGGTGGCGGCCCAGTTGCAGGTCGGCCGTGATGCGCAGCTCCAGCGCGCCGAGCCGTGAGTCGGCGATCTGCGCGATCTGCGCCGCCAGGAGCGGTCCGGCGTCCAGTCCGGCGAACGGTTCGCCCCGCCACAGCCCGAGCGCCTGGCGCAGCAGGTGCGCCGAGGCACGGGGATCACCCTCGCTCAGCGCGGTGCGCGCGCGCACGACCCCGTGCTCGAACTCCCACAGGTCCAGCTCCCCCGGCCGCAGGTCGATGCGGTAGCCGCCGGGACCGGTGCGCACCCGGTCGCCGGCATCCCCGGGGCACTTGAGGGCCTTGCGTATCTGGTACACGTACGTCTGGACGGTCTTGCGGGCCAGGCGGGGCGGGTCGAACTCCCACAGTTCCCCGATCAGGGCCGAGGTCGACACCAGACGGTTGGCGCTCAGCAGCAGCACGGCCAGCGCGCGCCGGGCCATGGGCGCGGTGGGTGTGCGGTCCTCGCCCTGGGCGCGGACCTCCAGCGGGCCGAGCACCCGTGTGCGCAGCGCACCGCCGCCGGTGCCGGCCGGTACGGAGTCGTTCATGGCGTCCTCTTCCTGGCGGGCTGCGCCGGGCGGGCCTCATGAGGGCCGGCCGGGGTGCGCGGATCGAAGTGGTTCCTGTCCGGCCGCGGCCCGGGTGCGCCGCCGGGGCCCGCGTCGCGTGTCTCGTACCAGTGCCGCATGCGGGAGCGGCGGAGCTTTCCGATACCGGTCCTGGGGACGTCCTGGGCGCGCACCGGCACGACCTGGTCGATGTGCAGGCCGAGGCGGTCGGTGACCTGCGCGCGGATCAGGGCCGCGGCCCTGGTCCGCGGGGTGCCGGGCCGCGGGTGGTAGAAGACGGCGAGTTCCTCCTTCTCGGGGCCGGTGACCGGGCAGGCCACCGTGTGGGTGGGTGCGACGAAGTCCAGTTCCTCCACCGCGGCCTCGATCTCGTGGCTGTGGCAGCGCACACCGGCGCGCTCGATGAGGTCGTCGGCCCGGCCGGTGACGGTGAGGACGCCGTCCTCGACGAAGGCCAGGTCCCCGGTGCGGAACCAGCCGTCGGCGGTGAAGGCGCGGCGCGTGTGGTCGAGGTCGTCGAGGTAGCCGCGGGTGACCGAGGCCCCGTGGACCTGGAGGTGGCCCAAGGTGCCCGCCGGGACGGGCTCGTCCCGCTCGTCGACGCAGCGCACCGCGGTGCCGGGCTGGGGCCGGCCGGCCGGGACGTACCGTGTGTGGCCGCCGTCCAGGTCGGACAGCCGGCAGTCGACGACGCCCGACGCCGTCTCGGACATGCCCCAGCCGGGGAACATCGCGTCCGGCGGCAGGCGGAAGGGGGCGAGCAGCTCCATGAAACGCCGCACCACCGGGGCGTGCACGGCCTGTCCGCCGTTCATGATGCGGCGCAGCCCGCTCAGGTCCCAGTCCTGGCCGGGCAGCCGGTGCGCCTGGTCGTTGACGAGGGACAGGGCGAAGTTGGGGGCCCAGGTGGTGCAGGCCCGGTGACGGCCGGCGAGGGTGAGCCAGCGCAGCGGGTCGGCGAGGACAAGTTCCGGGCGGGCGTGCACCTGGTGCGCCCCGAGGAACACGTCGCGCAGATGGAACAGCAGCAGCCCGCCGGCGTGGTCGAGCGGCATCCAGTTGAGGGTGCGGGTCGTGGCGCCGAGGCCGCCCGCGCGGGCCGTCGCGGCGCTGCGGCTGAGGATGTTGTGGTGGGTGAGCATCACGGCCTTGGGCGTGCTGGTGGAGCCCGAGGTGAGCAGCAGGACGGCGAGGTCGTCCGGGCGGGAGGGGTGGCGGCGGTGCTCGGGGTGCTCGGCGCGCAACTGGTGCGGGTGGCCCAGCCAGGAGGTGGCCCAGCCGGGGTGGGTGCGGGTGCGCGCGGCGAGGGGCTGGTCCGGCCCGGTGACGGTGTAGGGCCTGCCGTAGCGGTGCCAGACCGCGTCCAGCAGGCCGGGGGCGGCGGCCCGGGCCGCGGGTGTGGCGCCGGTGCCGACGGGCAGGGGGACGAAGCCGCCCAGCACGCAGGCCCAGAAGGTGGCCAGCAGGTCCGGCTGGTGGGCGACGTGCACGATGACCCGGTCCCCGGGTCTCACTCCCGCCGCCCGCATCCCGGCCGTCAGCCGGCCTGCCTCCCGCAGCAGCCGTCCGTAGCTCCAGCGTGTTTCGCCGCCGTCGGTGCCGATGAAGCACAGGCCCCGGGCGCCGGAGGCGGCCGCGGCCCGCAGGAGCGCCGTGCCGAGCGTGGCGCACTTCGGGCGGGGGGCGGGTCCGCCGTCCAGCAGTGAGATCGCGCGGGAGGTCATCGGGTGCCACGCTCCCTGCGGTAGTCCCGGGGCGTGGTGCCGTAGCGGTCGCGGAAGAGCCGGCTGAAGTGGGACGCCCCGTACAGTCCGGCCCGTTCCCCGATCAGCGCGACGGGCAGGTGGTCCAGGGCGGGGTCGGCGAGTTCGGCCCGGCAGCGGGCCAGCCGCTCGTCGCGTATCCAGCGGGCGGGGCTGAGGCCGTACTCCTGGAAGACCTTCTGCAGGTAGCGCAGGGAGACGTTGTGCTCGCGGGCGATGCTCACCGGGCTGAGGCCGGGCTCCGCCAGCTGCCGGCGGACGTAGGCCTGGATGTGCAGCATCAGTGTCTGCCGGGCGATCTGCGGGTCGTCGGCGACCTCGCGCATGCGTTCGGCGAAGAGCGCCGCGGTCAGCCCGACGACGCTGCCGCCGAGCAGGTCGACGGCGGTCTGCACCTGACTGCCGTGCCGGCCGAGCCCTTCCAGCAGTGAGGACAGCAGGGCGGCCAGCCCCTCGGCGCCCGACCAGGCACGGGCCGTGACCCGTTCGGCCTCCGGCGCGGTCAGTCCCACCAGCCGGTGGGTGACCATCACGTCCACCAGCCGGTAGTTCTCGGGCATGACGACCTTGTACGGGCGGGTGCTGTCGTAGCAGAGGAGCTGGGGGGCGCGCACGGCCGCGTGCCGGCCGTCCTGGACCACCCAGAGGGAGCCGGTCAGCGGCCGGCACACCCGCAGGAAGCCCGCGGCCCGCGGGTCGATCTGCCGGGCCGGGCGCACCAGTTCCCCGGGGCCGCCTTTCACCAGGGACACCCGCACCTCGCCGAACTGGTGGGTGCGCGTCGTGCCGTCGAGCGGTTCGTCGTGTTCCCTGACGATCTGCACGCCCCCGCGTCCGGCGGTCGAGGGGCCGTTGCCGGACGCCGGGAGGGCGGCGCGCACCGGCTTGGGTTCGTCGAGGCGTAACACCGCGTCAACCTCCATCCATGCGTCGGGACGGAGTCGGCCGCCGGGCGGCCGGTCCGTCGCCCCCATGTAAACATACCCGCATGCCGGTATCCTAGTTGCATCGGAGGATTCGATGCGACGCGGTGTCCTGCGGGTGCGCCACGCAAAGGGCTGCGACGGAGGCCGGGGGCCGGAGCGGTCTGCCGGGGGCCGGCGGGGCGTTCACCCCGGGGCGGCCGCGGTGCTCCCCCCGTCCGCTGCCGGCGGGGTGAGGGCGCGCAGGGCGGCCCCGACGAGCCGCGCCGTGTGCCGCTGCTGCCGGGCGGCGCCGGCCAGGGCCGCCGCCTCCGCCTGCGCGGTCAGCCGCCGGTGGCAGACGCCCTGGTCCGCCAGTGCGCCCAGGACGCGCCAGAGCCGGGTGCCGTCGCCGGCGGGCCCCCGGCCGCCCGGTTCGGGGACGCCGTCCCACCGCAGCGCATGCGGCCGGGCCCCCTGCCGGGCCAGCGCACGCCAGCGCCTCCCCTCGTGGACCTCCTCACGGATGTGCAGGGCCATGTCCACGGTGGCGGCCGCCAGGGCGAGCGCCGGGATCGGCGCGGGCGCCGGCACCGACGATGCCGTCGATGGTGCCCGCAGGCGGCGGCCGGCGTCCCCCGCCGCGCCCGCACGCGCCCCGCCCGGCACCGGCGGGCCCGGCGGGGCGCCGCCCGGCGCGTAGGCGAGAGCGCCGGCCGCCGTCTCCAGCCCGGCGACCGCCAGCGAGAGCGCCGTCGGCACCGCGCCGAGATCGAGCCCGGCCCGCGCCGCCCGTTCGAGCCCGGTCAGGAAGGCGTCGACGACCCGGGCGTAGCGCTCGACGGAGACGACGCAGACGGCGTGCACCCCGATGCCCTCGGCAAGACACCCGGTGATCGCCTCCAGCCCCCGCGCGGTGGCCGGGACGGTGATCATCAGATTCGGCCTGTCCACCGCGCGGTGCAGGGCGCGCGCCCCCGCCAGCACGGCGAGCGGATCGTGGGCCGGCGATACGGGGACGGCGGCGCACACCTGACCGCCCGGACCCCCCGCGGCCTGGTGCTCGCGCAGCTGGTCGGCGGCCGAGCGCGCGCCGCGGACGACCAGTTCGCCCAGCGCCGCACCGGCCCCGCGGCGGCGCCGGGCCAGGTCCTCCAGATGCGGACGGTAGGCCGGATACGGCACGGGCGTGCCCTCCGTCTCCGGCCCGCCCGCAGGGTGCGCGTGCACAAACGGACCGAGCGGCCCGTTCTCCGCGCCGTCCCCGCAGACGGCCGGAGCGGCCCCGGGCGCGCACAGCTGCGCGGCGCTCACCGCGGCCCTCCGCGCCCCGCGCGCCCCAGGCCGCACGGCGCGCCCGCGGCGGCCGGCTCCGGGGGCGGGCCCGCCTGCCCGTGCGCCCGCAGCCGGCCGGCGCCGAACCCTGCGCTGCTCACGGCGCCGCCCGCCGGCACCCCTGTCCCGTCCCTGCGCCGGCGGCCGGCACCGCGCCGATCCGGCCCGGGCGCGAGCCCCAAGAACCGCAGGAAGTCGTCGTAGGCGGGCGCCGCGCTCACGGCTGCCTCCCCGGACGGGTGCCGGCACCCTCGGGCGCCGGCGGCCACAGCTCGCTGCGCCCCCGAAGCTCGCTCCGCCCCCGGGCCCGCAGCAGGACAACGGCGGCGTGGGCCACCGAGGCGAGCGTCATGTGGCGGTGCCAGCCGGCGAAGGTGCGGCCCTCGAAGTCGTACAGACCGACCCGGCCGCCCGTCACGCTCACGTCCTGGGCCAGCCGCGCGGGTGCCGCGGCCAGACGCAGCAGCGCGGCGTCGGACAGATGGCCGAGATCGGTGAGCCAGTACCCGCCGTGCGCCGGGCCGCGGGCATCCCTGTCCACCAGCAGGATCTGCCGCTGCCGCTGCCGGGGCCGGCCCGGCACGTCGGCGGCCCGGCACGTCACCCGGGCGATCTCACGGGGCCCCGTCCCCGGCCCGGCCGCGCACACGCGGTTCCAGCGGCCCCAGGGCACCGCGCCCGCCAGCTGCCGCGCGGTGAGCGCGGGGCCGCGTGCCGGACCGTCGGCGGCGACGGGCGTCAGGAGCTGCGAGGCACTGATGCGCAGCAGATAGGGCAGGCCGCCCGCGCCGAGCCGGGCGGCGAGCGGGCCCGCCGCGGTGGGCCGGGCGTCCAGGACGACCGGACGGCGAGGCGGGCCCGCCGTACGGGCGGTGGTCATCGCCAGGTCGACACCGGCGGCGGCCGCGTCCAGCACGCGGGCGTCCTGGGGGATACCGGCCCGCTCGCGCAGCACGGCGTCCTCGGCCCAGCGGGCGGTGAGCTCCAGGTGCCAGTCGACCGGGTAGCCGCCCCACTCGGTGGCCGCCCACAGCCCCACGGACCGCCGCGCATTGACCCACCGTCCGGTGCGCGGGTCCGCGCAGTGGGCGTCGACACCCACGCCGCCCGGCCCCGCACGCGGCGTGGTCGCGGTGTGCAGCACCCAGGCGACGGGGTCCAGCAGTTCGCCCATGTGACGGGCGAGAGCACCGCGCACCGGACTCCACCGCCACGTCGAGGCGGTGACCAGGTGGTGCAGCCGCTGGATGTCGGCCGGCACCCCGGTGTGGGAGGCGATGTTGCGGATGGTCTTGCGGCCCGTGGCGCGCAGCAGCCCCCGGACATACAGCTCGCCGCTGCGCCGCTGGTCGCGGCGCGGCATGGACCACAGCACCCGCTGGGACAGGTCGGCGACCCGGTCGGGGGCCGCCAGGGCGGCGGGCCCGGGCCCGGCCGGCCGCCGGGATGCGGCGGCCGGATCCGGTGCGCAGGGCACCGGGAACCGGGCGGCCCGGTCCCTGACGGCGGCCGGGGCGCCGGTGCGGCCTGCCGCCGGGAGCGGGGGAGCCGCCACGGCGGTCCGCGCGGCGGGCGCGCTCATCCTCCCACCCGGGCCCACGCCGCCTGCAGCAGTTCGGGACCGGGGCCCTGCAGCAGTCCGGGACGGCCCGGCGCGTCCAGGACGACGAAGGCGAGCCGTCCGCCGCGGGCGTGGTCGTCCAGGCCGAGCGAGGCACGCAGCCGCTCCCAGGCATGCCGCGGGTAGGAGGTGGGCAGTCCCAGCGACTCCAGGATGCTGCGGTGGCGCAGCACGTGCGGTGCGCTCAGCCGTCCCGCCGCGTGCGCGAGTTCGGCGGCGTACACCATGCCGATGGACACCGCGTGACCGTGCCGGATGCGGTAGCCCTCCGCGTGCTCGATGGCGTGGCCCAGGGTGTGGCCGTAGTCGAGGAACTCCCGCGGGCCGCCGGCGGGCGGGTCGGTGCCCAGCAGGGCGCTCTTGGCCCGCACGGCGCCTTCGACCAGCTCCGCGGTGCGCCCGCCCGCGGGATCGGCGGCCGCCCGCGGGTCCGCCTCGATCAGGTCCAGGAGCGCGGGGTCGGCGATCAGCCCCGCCTTGACCACCTCGGCGAGGCCGCTGACGTACTCGGCGAGCGGCAGCGTCGTGAGCAGGTCCAGGTCGCACACGACGCCGGCCGGCTGGTGCAGGGCGCCGACCAGGTTCTTGCCCTGGGGGACGTTGAGGGAGCTCTGGCCTCCGAGCGCGGCACCGGCCATGCCCAGCAGGGTGGAGGGCACCAGCACCAGGCGCAGGCCCCGCTGCCAGGTGGCGGCGAGGAAACCGGCGAGGTCGGTGGTGGCGCCGCCGCCGACGGCCACGACGGCATCGCAGGAGGTGAAACCCACTTCGGCGAGCCGGGACCACAGATACACCAGGACACCGGCGTCCTTGGCGGACTCGCCGGGCGGCACCACCAGCTCCAGCACCTGACGGCCGTGCCGTTCGAGGTCGCCGGCGATCCGCCGGGCGGCGGCGGCCAGCGCCGGCGGATGTATGAGCGCCACCCGCGTCGCGCTGTCGCCGAGCAGCGGCTCGACGTGCTCGTGCAGGCCGGTGCCGACGACGACGGGGTACGGTGCCCCGCCGGTCGCCCGCAGGGTCGTCGGGGCGGTGTCCGGATGCATGGAAAAGGTCACGGTCTGCCTCACTTGATCGCCAGGTGGCTCAGGTAGGTGCGGTGGTTGCGGGAGGTCTCCGCCACGCTGTCGCCGCCGAACTTCTCCAGCGCGGCGTCCGCGACGACCAGAGCGGTCACCGCCTGCGCGACGACGGCGGCGGCCGGTACCGCACAGACGTCGGAACGCTGGTGGTGGGCCACGGCGGTGTCACCGGTGGCCACGTCCACGGTGGCCAGCGCCCTGGGCACGGTGGCGATGGGTTTCATGGCGGCGCGCACCCGCAGCGGCTCGCCCGTCGAGATACCGCCCTCGACGCCGCCCGAACGGGCGCTGGCCCGGCGCAGGCCGCCGTCGCCGGGCACGATCTCGTCGTGCGCGCGCGAGCCCGGGACACCGGCGAGCGCGAAGCCCTCACCGAGTTCGACGCCCTTGATGGCCGGGATGCCCATGAGGGCACCGGCCAGACGCGCGTCCAGCCGCCGGTCCCAGTGCACATGCGACCCCAGACCCGGCGGAAGCCCGAACACCAGGACCTCGACGATGCCGCCGAGCGTGTCCCCGGCCCGGTGCGCCCGGTCCACCTCGGCGACCATGGCGGCCGACGCCCCGGAGTCGAAGCAGCGCACGGGATCGGCGTCGAGCCGGTCGGTGTCCTGCGGGCCGGGCAGCGCCGGGCAGAGCGAGTGCCGGCCGCCGAGCGCCACGACGTGGCTGACGAGTTCGATCCCGTACGCCTGCTGCAGGAAGGCCTGGGCGAGGGAGCCCAGCGCCACGCGGGCGGCCGTCTCGCGGGCGCTGGCCCGCTCCAGCACCGGCCGGGCGTCGTCGAACCCGTACTTCTGCATACCGGCCAGATCGGCGTGGCCGGGGCGGGGACGGGTGAGGGGGGCGCCGCGGGCCTGGCGGGAGAGGGCGTCGGCGCTCACGGGGTCGGCGGCCATCACCGTCTGCCACTTGGGCCATTCGGTGTTGCCCACGCGGACCGCGACCGGGCTGCCGAGGGTGCGGCCGTGGCGAACCCCGCCGACGAAGTCGACCTCGTCGCGTTCGAACTTCATGCGGGCGCCGCGCCCGTGTCCCAGGCGTCGGCGGGCGAGTGCGTCGGCGACCTCCTCGGTGGAGGTCCGCACACCCGCGGGCAGACCCTCGAGCACGGCGGTCAGGGCCGGCCCGTGCGACTCGCCGGCGGTGAGCCATCGCAGAGTTGGCAAGGCACTTCCTTCGTTCTGGTGGGCGGGCGGAGGCAAGCGGCCGGGACGCGGGCCGCGACGCGGACGCACGCGCGCCGCGCGGACGTACGGGCTGCGCGTGTCGTGCGGCTGGGAAGGGGAGGGCCGAGGGGGTGGTCGGGGGCCGGGGGTGGTCGGCGGGCCCGTGCGGGCGTCGTACGACGGTGCAGGCGCCGTCCTCCAGCCGGCCCGCCATGCCATGCCCGGCGCGGCGGCGGGCACGGCGGCCGTCGGTTCGGCACACCCGCCCGGCCTGCCCGGCGGGTGGCCGGCGGACAGGCCCCGGGCGCCGATGCCGAAGGCGGCAGGTGGTGCCCGGCTGCCGGGCCGGCCCGGCTGGGAACAGCTCGGCGCGGGCGGCCGTCAGGCCGGGGCGGGCGCGCCGGCGCCGCCCGGCTCTTCCTGGAGCAGGTCGGGCTGCTCCGCGACGATCTCGTCCCACAGCAGCTGGAAGCTGAAGCGGCCCAGTTCCTCGTCCCCGAAGCCTTCGCGGGCGGCCAGCGCCTGTTCGTGGGTGAGGGTGTGCGGGGTGCCCGCGGCGAGGGCGAGGAGCTGCACCCGGGCGCAGCTGTCGTAGGTCAGGAACCAGTGCACGGCCTCGTCCAGGGAGCCGCCCACCGTGATCAGTCCGTGGTGGCGCAGCAGGACGGCCCGGTTGTCGCCGATCGTCTCGGCGATGGCACGGCCCTGGGCCGGTGTCACGGAAGGCCCGTCGTAGGCGTCGTGGAGCACCTGGCGGCCGTAGAACGCCGCCGATTCCTGGTCGATCGGTTCGAGCAGCCTGCCCAGGGCGCCCAGCGCCCGGGAGTGCGGGGTGTGGCCGTGCGCGGCGGCGGTGGCGCCGGGGTGCAGCTCGTGGATCTGTGAGTGGATCACGAACGCGCTGGGGTTGACCCGGTGGTGGCCGGCCACCACGGCACCGGCCGCATCGACGCAGATCAGGTCGGCGACGCGGACCTGTCTGAAGGAGACGCCGAAGGGATTGACCCAGAAGCGGTCCTGGTGCTCGGGGTCGCGTACGGAGATGTGGCCGGATATCCCTTCCGCGAAGCCGTACTTCCCGAACAGCCTGATGGCGGCGGCCAGCCGCTGCTTGCGATGGCGGCGTGCCTCTTCGTACGTGGCGAAGCGCGGTTCGCCGGGAAGCGGCAGCCGGGTGGCGGTGGCGGCCAGGTAGGCGGGGCGGGGCTCGGTCGCGGTCGGGCTCATTGGGCGGGCGGTCCTTCCTGGTGGGGTGGCTGGGTGCGGGCGGTGTGCCGGCGCGTCGTCAGGCGGCGGCCGGTTCGGCCTCGCTGCGGGCGGCGTCGACGGTGGCGCGGTGCTCGAGGATCGCGGCGACGATGTCCTGGCTGCGGTCGACCAGGGAGGGGATGCCGAAGGTGAAGAACAGGGCTCCGGCGGCGATGTTGCCGAGCCCGTACAGACGCGGGTCGGGCCGCCCGTTGCTGGTGAGCCGGCTGGTGGCGCGGGCCAGCTGCAGTCCGCCGTGCGGGTGGCGGCTGACCGCGCGGGCCTTGACCAGGGAGGTCACCAGGGGCAGGGCGCCGGAGGGGATGCGCCCCTCGGAGGCGTTGACGGCGCTGATGACCTTGTCGGCGCGGAACGCGGTGCCGTCGGCGGCCAGGATGTCGAAGCCGCTCCCGTGGGCGGCCGTGATGTCGAGCAGGCCCGAGAACATCTCCAGCCGGCCCGCCTGCACCAGGTCGAGCACAACGGTGGCGCTGGAGGGCGGCATGGGGCAGCACAGGCTCATGAGGGTGCGGTAGTGGGCGCGCAGGACCTGGACCTTGTCCTCCTCGCGCAGCAGGGGCCATACGTCGGGTCCGGTCTCCGGCACGGCGCGCTGCAGGATGCGCATGCCCACCTGCGGCGAGTCGACCTCGCCGAGCTGGCGGCGCAGCCGGTCGACCGGGTCCTCCAGGTCGACGCGGATGATCTCCTCGATGACGCCGTCGAGATCCGCGCCGGCGTCCCTGAACTCCGCCCGCAGGACCGCGGCCACGTCCTCGATGGTCAGCCGGGGCCGCCCCTGGGCGGCGGTCCTGACCCGCACCGGCGTCATGTGGCGCAGTTCGAGGGGGGTGGGCCGCTGCCGTACGCCCGGCAGCACGCCGCGCCGCGACATCAGGCTGATGGGGCCCCGGTGGCCCCGGGAGGCGAGCGACAGGACGATGTCGATGGCGGTCAGTCCGCTGCCGATGACGGCCACGTGGTCGTCCTCACCGACCTCTGCCAGCGTGGCGGAGAGCGGGTAGGGGTCCGCGATGAAGCCGGGTGTGCCGCCCAGTTCGTAGACGTCCTTGGGGCTGTCGCCGCCGACGCACAGCACCGCGTAGTCGAAGGCCCGCGTCCGCCCCGGGCCGGTGCCCAGGAGCACCTGGCCCGGCATCCGGCCGGCGGCCTTCACCGCCTCTCCGACGATGTCGACGCGCCAGCCGTCGCGCCGCAGCCGGCCCAGGGCCGCGTACGCGGAGTCCTCCAGGTAGTCGCCGTAGACCGCGCGCGGCGCGAAGCGGGCTCCCGACAGCCGGTCGGTGTCCCGGGCCACGCCGGTGACGCGGTCGTGGGCCCGCAGCCAGCGCTCGAAGTGCCCGGGGTCGCCGGCCCGTACGGACATGTCGTCGGCCGTGGCGTTCACGCGCAGGATCTCGGTGTCGATCTGGTAGGCGCGGCCGCGCCACAGATGGGGCGAGGGTTCGAACACGGTGAGGCTGCCGGGCTCGCCCTCGCTCCGGGCCAGGGCGTCGATCAGGCAGACGGCCGCCGCGCCGCCGCCGACGACGCCGATCGAGATTCCAGAGGGCATGTGTCTGTCACCTATCGGTTGGCGGACGACGCACTTGCGGGGGCGGGGGACGAGAACACCGATGCCGGGACGTGCCCGGCGCCGGCTCGACGCACAGCGACTGTAGGAACGGATCGGGCCGTCCACTTGCCGTGCCGCGCACCGGGACTTGCGAAATCACGCCGGGGCGTGGCGTGCGGCGGTGCGGGCGGTGCCCGCACCGCCGCAGATCACAGCAGCGCGCGCGGCCCCGCGGGACGCCGCGGGCCGTGGCCGTGCCGGGTGACCATGGCGATCTCGCGCCGGGCCGCCGCGGCTATGTCGATGATGCGCTCGGCGTGCGGCAGCAGCCGTAACCCCGCGTCCGTGAGGGAGAGCCGGCGCCTGCTGCGGTCGAACAGTTCGGCTCCCACGGCTTCTTCGAGGTTCTTGATCTGTGTGGTCACGGTCGACTGCGCGTAGTGGAGGTTCCTGGCGGCCCGCGTGATGCTCAACTCGGTCGCCACCTCACAGAACGCGCGCAGCTGCTGCAACTGCATGAACCAGCCCCCTTTTTCTTCACACCCGCACGGCGTGCCGCCACCCCAATAATATACCAACCAACCCGTTTTTTTGGGGGTCGTCGGCCGGGCAGATCCGGGCACGTCAGTCGGACATCGCGGCCGGCGACATCAGATCCCGGGCGATCTGGGGCAGCACCCGGTCCAGGAGAGCGTGGCCGTGGACGGCGCCCTCGGCGGTGCGCGGCACCTCGTCCACGGCCACGGCGTGCGCGTACAGCTCCGGCAGATTGCGCTGGCAGGCGGCGAGCACGGCCCGGCGCCCGGAGATCTCCTGGCGGGGCGCCGGCGCCACGAACACCGCGACGACCGATCTGCCCAGCTCGGGCAGATCGGTCAGGACCACGGCGCACTCCCGCACACAGGACAGCTCCAGCAGCTCCCCTTCCAGGGCGAAGAATCCCCTCTCGAGGTCCACCTCCGGGGCGTCCTCGAACAGGTCGGGAAGATCGGGAAGGTCGGGCGGGCCGGGCGTGTGCGCGGTGGCGGTCATGCGGAGATCTCCTGGTGCACGCTCTGCTCCAGCTGGAGGTTGAGGGTGATGATGGGGACCACCGCCTCCAGCAGTTCGGCGGTCCTGATCCGGCCGGTCGGGCTGTAGGGGATGGCGTCGACGGCGATCACGTGGGCCGGGATCGACGGCACCCGGCGGGCGCAGGCCGTTTTCAGGGCCGTATGACCGCTGACCTCGCGCCCGACGGCGACGGCGATGAACGGGACGACAAGGGCGTCGCCCCCCAGCGCGGGCAGATCGACCCGCACCACGGCGCTGTCGCGCAGGCAGGGCAGGTTCAGCAGGTCCGACTCCAGACGGAACAGCGCGGCGTCCATGGCGCCGTCCCGGGCCGCCGCCGGCACGCCCGAGCCGCGGCCGGTCAGGACGAGCCGGCCCTGCTCGTCGAGCAGGCCGAGGTCGTCGGTCACCAGGAAGCGCTGCCGGCCCGCGCCCGCGTCGAGGGTGACGAAGGCGTCCTCGCCGTCGAGGTAACCGTCCATCACCTGGTGGCCGCGCACGGCGATACGGCCCGGGCGCCCGGCGGGCAGCACGGCGCCCGCGTGGTCGAGCACCACGACGGTGGTACCGAGCCCCGCCCGCCCGCTGCGCGCCCGGGTGACCTGCGACTCCTCCGGCGTGAGAACCGAGACGAGGCCGGCCTCGGGTGTGCTGTGGACCAGGTGCAGTACCGGGCCGAGCCGCTCCCAGGCCGCGTCGACCGCCCAGCGGCCCAGGTGGGTGCCGGGCGTCACCACGCAGCGCAGCCCCAAGGCGTGCACCGACGCGTCCGGGGCCGGGTGGGCGAGCAGCGCGAGGAGCACCCCGGGGTCCAGCACCGCGGTGGTGACCCGTTCGGAAGCGAGCTGCGCGGCCAGGGCCGCGGGATCGCGCATGGCCCCCAGCACCACGGTGGCGCCGACCGCGAGCAGAGTACGCGTCAGCTGCAGGGCCAGAGGCTGCCACAGGGACGCGGCCACGAGATGGACGTCGTGCGCGTCGAACCCGAACTCCTCGACCAGGTCGATCAGCGCGCGGGCCTCGGCCGCGGCGGCGCGCACCGCGACGCGCGGCCGGGACCCGCCGGGCACGACGGTGAGCCACTCGCGGTGCAGGGGAGCGGGAAGCCGCAGCGGCTCGCTCTCCAGCAGCGCCAGGAAATCCGGCCGCGTCCGCGGCGCCCCGGCCGTCCGCCCCGCCCCGTGACCGCTCCCGCCGTCCAGGACGACCCGCAGCGCCCTGTCCGCGCCCGGCCACGCGCAGCGCTCCAGCCGCGGCTCGAGCTCGGGGGAGACGAACACCGCGCAGGGGCCGAGCAGTTCGAGTGCGGCCAGGAGCCGGTCCGGCTCCTGCGCCGGGTCCAGCCCCGTGCAGGGGATACCGAGCGTGGCGCAGGCCGCCATGGCGACCGTGAGCTCCCAGCGCGGGCCGCAGAGGAAGACCGCGCGGAGCGGGCGGGCGTCGGGCAGCGCGCTCACCAGACCCGCGGCGAACCGGTCCACCGCGTCGGCGAACCGGGCCCAGGACAGGCGCGTCGCACCGTCCACGACGGCGTCGGCGTCCGGGCGGACGGCCGCGTGCCGGCGGATGTCCTCAAGCTTGATCATGGCTTCTCCGTGGGTGAGCCCCGGCTTCAGCGCAGGCCCCCGCGGAGCCCGACCCCAGAGAAACAAACCCGCATGCGGGTTTTCAAGCGGCATCGGAAAGTGTGATGAAAGGCCACCGCTGTGTCAGGTGCCCCTGCCGTCACGCACCCGCGGCCCCGCACAATCCCCGCACCGGCACACCCATCCCACCCGGAGGCCCCCTTGCCGAACGACCGGCCCGCCCCCCACCCGCACGCCACCGGCCCCACCCCGCCGGGCCCCCCTCCGCCGTTTCGCCCCCGCGACGAACAGGGCGGCCCGCACACTCCACACACCGCCCCCCACCCGCCCCCCACCGCCCAACGCGAGGCCGCCGCCGTTCCTGCCGTTCCTGCCGTTCCCGGCGGGCACGGGGGTGGACCGGCATGAGGCCCGTCGCGGTACTGGTAGGACTGCCCGGAGCGGGCAAATCAACCGTGGGACGCCTCATGGCCGACCGGCTCGGGGTCGGATTCCGCGACACCGACGCCGACATCGAGGACCGCACCGGACGATCCGTCGCGGCACTCTTCGCCTCCGGCGGCGAACAGCGGTTCCGCGCACTGGAGCGGGCCGCGGTCCGCGCCGCACTCGCCGAGCACGACGGTGTCCTGGCGCTGGGCGGGGGCGCCGTCGTCGACCCGGCCACGCGCACACTGCTCCGGGGCGGCCCGGTGATCCATGTCGACGCCGACGTCCAGGAAGTGCTGGACCGCGGGGATGCCGCCGCGGGACGCCCGCTGCTCCACGGCGACGCCGCCGCCCGGCTCCGGGAACTGGCCGTCAGGCGTGCGCCGCTCTACCGCGAGGTCGCCCGCGTCAGGGTGGGCGTCCAGGGCAGGAGCCCCGCACAGGTCACCCTCGCGGCCCTCGCGGCACTCGGGCTCCATCCGGCCGCCTGACCCCCGCCGGAGCGCACCCGCGTCCGGACGCAGGCTCCGCCGCCCGCTCCGCTACCCGCGGCGAACGGCGTTCACCCGGCCGCCGCCTGCGCCTCCAGCTTCACCACGCTTTTAAGAGGGGGAGGATGTCAAGCGCTCCATCAGCCGCTTGCCGCGGCCGGAGGAGGTGTCGAGCCGCGCCAAAGTCTCAGGTGTCGCGATCGAGCGCGCGACGGCGCTGTAGAGCACCGCGATCCGTTCCTCCAGATCACCGCGGTCGTTCATCACCTCCGACATGAGCTGGACCCCGCCGAACGCTCCGACGATCATCTGCGCGGCGTCGTTCACCTCGACGTCCGGCAGCAGTTCGCCCAGCCGCTCCGCCTCGGTGAGAATCCTCAGGTGCTCCTCGATCCACGCCTGGTACGGGACCCGGCGGTTGATCTCGTGCACCTGGTCCACCGCGAGCCGGATGCTGCCCTGCAGCAGCCGGTCGAAGGTCAGCCGGTGAGCCACCAGCAGCCCGATGTCCATGGCCTCCTGCAACTGCACCGTGGGCTCGCGGGGCGGCACCTCCAGATACTGGATCTGGCCGCTCACCTGCTCGTCCAGCACGGCCTGGGCGAGTTCCACCTTGGACGTGAAGTGGAAGTAGAAGGCCCCCTTCGTCACCCCGCACCGGTTGTAGACGTCCTGGATCGTGGCCCCCGCGTAACCGTGTTCCGCGAAGACCTCCCCGGCCGCATCCAAGATCGCCCGTCGTGTCCTGAGCGCTCGCTCCTGCCGTGCCACGCGACCTCCCCTCTGTACTCGGGCCGCCCAGGGCGGAACGGCTTCCTGTGACCTACGGCGAGCCCGCTCCCGATCTCGACATTCACAAAAACAAACCCGCATGCCTGTACCTTATCGGCCGCAATGGGGATCATCCAGAGCCCCTGGACCATGCGTCCCCCACCCGCCGGGAAATCACCCGCGCCGCCACCCCGCCACCCCGGTCCGCCGGACCCGGCAACCGCCGGACCCGGCCCGGGCGACCGGCGGCCCGACGCGGCAGAAGAAACACCCGGGAAGCCCCTCACCCTCCTCCATGGAGGAGGCCGGCACCACCATGAACGACGCCCACGCTGAAGGCATTGTGCAAAGTGCCGCCCAGCAGCAGAGCACCGGCGGACTGCAGAACCTGGTCCTGGGCGATGACGTGCTGGCACATCGTGTTCAGATCCCGCAGCCAGCGGTCCAGCACGGAAGGCCGGTACACAGCGGCCGTAGCCGCCAGGTCGAACAGCTCCGACACCACCGACCGGGCAGTACGAAAGGCGTTCAACCGCGCCAGCACCGTAGCCGCCTGCTCCTCACGGGTCGGCACATCCCCGGCCTCAAGGATCTCCCACTGCTCACGCAGACTGCCGTAGACGGCATACCGGGCCGCCGACAGATCCATCTCGGCCCGCGCGACGACCGTCTGGACACGGTAGGTCTCCGACCACGGCATCCCGGTGGCACTGTCGACCCTGGTGGCAGCCATCTGCCGGATGTGGTCGATCGCCGCGCGAGCCACGCCCAGCGGCACACCAGGCATGTTCCGCAGCACCGCGTCCGCGGTGGCCGCGGCCCCGGTGATCCGGGGCGCCGCGAAACTGAACGTGTACTCCTCCGGCACAAACAGGTCGTCCGCGCGGTAGTCCCTGCTGCCGGAGGCGGCCAGACCCGTGCTGTACCAGGTGTCCTGGACCAGAAAGTCCCCCACGGGCGCCACGACGATCCGCCAGTTGCCCGGCGCACCGGCCGGACCGGCCTCCAACTCGCCGTCCCGCGTGACCAGAACACCGCCCACGACCCAGGTGCTGTGGGTGATGCCACTGCCGAAACGCCACTGCCCGGTCACCCGGTAGCCGCCCGGCACCCGCTCGGCCCGGCCCATCGGCATGATCGCACCGGCGGTGACGGCATCAGGATCGGCCAGCAGTCGGCGCGCCACATCCTCACCGAGAAAACCCGCGTAGATCGGAGTGTCCATACCGATCATCGCGCACCAGGCGGCGGACGCGTCCCCCGTGGCAAGAGCCTCGATGACCTCCGTCTGCTCGACCGCGTCAAGCTCGGGACCACCCCACGCCCTGGGCACGGCCATCCGGAACACCCCGGTCCCACGCAGCAGATCGACCACGTCGGGCGGCAGTCGCCGGCCGTTCTCCATCTCCTGCGAGCGTTCCCGCAGCCTCGGCGCGAGGGCCCGCGCCCGCGCCAGAACGTCCTCCGCCGTGACAGGGACCCCCTGCGCCGCGGAGGCGGAGGCGGAGTCCAGCAGATCCATCAGGCTCATGTGCCGCTCTCCCAGCGTCCGTTGTCTCTCATACGGCTCGGATGTGTGCCATGCCGTCCGGCCCGGCCCGGACGGCATGGCGGCCCGCACGGTGCGGGCGGTGCTCACGCGTACCGCCCGGCGGCGATGACATGGTGGGGGTCGACGGCGTCCTTCAGCCGCCGGGCGAACGCCCGCGCCCCCACCCCCGGGGTCAGCCGGCCGGCCCAGCCGCTGTGCTCGATGTCGAGGCGGTAGGGAACGAACCCCTCGGCCGTGAAGAGCTCATAGAGCCGCTCCAGAGCCCCATGAGCGCGCGCGGCCTGCTCGGCGTCACGGGCGAACCCCATCGTCACGACACAGTCGACGACATCGGCGTTGAGAGCGTTGAACGTGACACCGCAGCGGATCCCGCTCTCCCCGCGCACCTGCCCGACCAGCTCATGAGCCCGTTCCAGCGCCGGCCCGGTGAAGGGAACCAACGGCAGAAAGAGCAGAAAGCCGCCCTCCTCGTCGAACCGGCCGGCGGGCAGGCCCGTCTTCGCCTCGAACAGGGTGTCCGTCGTGTCGGGGTCACCGGCATAGGCCCGCTCCACCCGTACGGCGCCGTCGTGGTTGCCGGCGGCCGGATCGGTGGCGTCGGTGTCCGACACCGCGCTGAACAGACCGGACCGCACCGCTTCGGCGACGATGATCCCGGACAGCGCGTCCACCGCCTCAGCGGTCCCGTCGACACACACATGCACCAGATACTGCCCGGCCGGGCCGGCATAGGCCCTGGCCGCGGTCTCGTCGTACATCTTCACCACGCCACGGGTCAGGCCCTGGCTCACCCAGCGGCGCACCTCCGCGGTCGCGCACCGCACCTTGTCGGGAGTGAAGTTGAGCCGGACCACCCGCAGCGCCTCGGGCCTCGGCAGCAGCCGCACCGTGGCCGCGGTGACCACCCCGAGACTGGACTGGACGAACAGCTGCACCAGCGAAGGACCGAGACCGTGGACGTGGACCGGGGTCGCCCAGCCGGGCTCGGGCCACCAGCCGACCCGGATCAGCTCACCGCTCGGCAGAACGACCTCAACGCCCGTCAGATCCTCCGTGCGCTGGTGGCGCAGCCCCACACCACGGTCCAGGGCGTTACCCACCACACTGGTGTGCGCGGAGGAAGCGGTCACGTTCACCATGCGTTCGGTGCCCTGCAGGAGCTTCGCGAGCCGGGCCTGGCTCACACCGGGCTCCACCACAGCCCAGCCCCGGGCCACGTCGATGCCGCGGATCCGGTCGAGACCGGACAGATCGAGCACGACCGCCCCGTCCCCGGCAGGCTCACGCGAACCCAGTCCCCAGTTGCCCCCGGTACTGAAAACATGCAGAGGAACGCGGGCCCCGCCGTCCGCGAACAGCCCGACGACCCGCTGCACCTCCTCGGCGGTACGCGGACGCACCACACCATGGACATCCCGCGCCCGGTACAACCCGGCGTTCGGCCCCAGCACGGAGGCCGGCCCCCCACCGCTCCCATCCCAAGAACGTGTGACCCGGTCGGCGCCCACGACGCGTGCGGCCCTGTCCAGCACAACCTCCACGCCCGCACCGGCGGACGCCTCGGGCTGCAGATCGGTCACAGAACGAACGGTCATGGACACACCTCGGTTCCATCGCGCGTGAAGCGGTGAGGTCTACAGCGCCTGGGCAGACACGGCAGGCACCTACCGCCACGCTAGAAACCACGCCCCCGCACCTTCCCGGCGATCGCGCACGGACTCTGACGATTTCGCGCACGCGTTCGGGACCACGCCGTTCCGGCCTGCCGGAACGCGACGCGGATGGCTGTGCGGTTCGCGCTGCCGTGAGCGGTTCGCGGTGAAGCGCGGGCCGTCGGGCCCGTCGACGACAGCCACATCCCGCTCAGAACACGCCCCGAGCGCGGCGCCTTCCGAGGCCGGCATCGCAGGAAATCCGGTCCACCGTTTCGTCCCGCCCCCCGCCCCCGCCGCCCTCCCGGCTGCCGCTCTACTTGTTGCCGCGCAGTCTTCGGGCGCTGTCCCGGTCGAGGGTCGTCCCCGTCGTGGGGCGGCGGGACTTCGTCGTGAGCCGCTTGATGTCCTGGCCGAGCTGTTCGTTACGGGTCCTGCTGTGTTCGGCGTACTGCTGTTGCAGGTAGGCGGGCATGCCGGGTGGTGGCGGGGCCTGGCCCGCGGCGGTGACGGTCGCGATGATCTCGCCGACGTTCCAGGCCCTTTTGGCCTTGCTCCACAGGCTCATGCGACCACCGCCAGGCCTTCGTCGCCCTGCACGCCCGTGTCCCGGGCCGTGGCCCGTCCAGGCTCGGTGCCGGTCCAGGACGCCGCCTGAGCCAGTGCCAGGTCCAGGCCGTCGAGGGACAGGCGTGGGGCGGCAAGCGGGCTGCCGTAGCCGCAGTGCTGGTGGACTGAGCGGGCGTAGCGGATGGCCTGGTCCTGGGTGCTTTCGGTGACTCTTCGGTTCGCCTCGGCCCGCAGCCGTGCGCTGTCACGGAGCAACTGGCCCACGAGCCGGGCGGCCTGGCGCAGCAGGATCTCCCGCTTGGCACTCAACGCCTCCTCGGTTCGGTGGGTGCCGTGCAGTTGCGGGGCCAGGACGTCGATCGCCTCGGTCGTCGTCGAGCCGTCCGCGAACTCCGACTGGTAGGACAGATAGGCCACCGCGCCGATCACGAGGGCGAACAGCGTAGCCATGACGGCGGTCAGGAACCGATCGTCGGAGGGACCGTCGAGGACGAGCCGCCAGGCCATGGCGACACCGAGGGTCAGTGCCAGCACACCGCACAGGAGGAGTTCGGCGGCGAGGGTCTTCACGCCACCCTTGGGCGAGCCGCCCTTGGGAGAGCCGGCCCCGGAGGCGCCGCCCCTGGCGAAGTCCCATCCTCCGTGCGCGGCGCGGTACGCGCGGTGGCGCCTGCCGAACAGTTTCATCGTCAATGCGACCCCGACCGTGCCCAGGATCCCGAACAGCAGCGCGGTGACGGCTCTGAGGACGCTGTCGGCGGACTGCCAGGCCCTGCGCAGGTCGACGTTGAGGAACTTGGCCATCAGGAAGGTCAGGACGATGACATCGAGCGCGAGGAGCCCCAGCAGGAGCTTCCTGACCCGGGGCGGGATCCGCCGGTGTGCCCGGGAGCCCGCCTGTTCCTGTTCCTCGACGAGCGCCGACCACTCGGCGTGGCGGCCGTGTGCCTCGGCCGCGCTGTAGGACTCGCCGTGCGGGCCGACGTAGCGGCGCGCGCGCAGGGCGGTGAGCTGGTGATCGATGAACCGGGCCTCGGCATGCAGGCCCTGGATCGTCGCGACCGTGGGTTCGATGGTGCCGGCGATCTCCGCCTTGGCCCAGGTGTCGGCGCGGTGCTCGGCGGCCCTGCGCAGACTGTCCTCGGCGTGGGTCCATTCCTCGGCCGGGCGGTCCCGCCCGATCCGCCGGGCCTCGCCGACGAGTTCATGGCAGCGGACGATCTTCGTGAACGGCATGGGGCCCATCCCCAGCGCGGAGGTGAGCGTCTGGCGGGGCGGGATCCGCAGGCGCCCCCGGAACCCCTGGGCGCTTCCGGCATTCTTGCTGCTTCTGGTGCTTTCAGGGCTGGTCGGTGTCATGACGGGTCGGGTCCTTCTTTCGGGGTGACGGTGATCTCCACCCGCCGGTTCTGGCGGGCGAGTTGCTCGGCGAAGACACCGCCGGGCATGTTGTCGACGCGGGGACGGGTGGAACCGGCCCCCTCGACCGAGCCGATGAGGGCGGGGGAGACACCGAGCCGGACGAGGCGGTCGCCGACGGCCCGCGCCCGCTGGGTGGACAGGGCGAAGCCGCTCGCCGCCGTGCCCACTTGGGCGGTGTGGCCGGTGATCCGTACGACGACGTCGGCGCCGCAGTGTTCGAGGCTGTCCGCGATCGGTCTCAGGTAACGGTCGGCGTCGGCTTTGAGGTGCGCGTCGTCCGCGGCGAACGTCACCGACGTCGGCACCACGTAGGTGCCTTTGCAGGAGGTGGGGGTCGCACCGACCGGCACCACCGGGACGGGCCGCTGCGACGACGACATCAGCCGTGGCACGTCGTCGTCGCGCACCGTGCACGAGGCCGCCCCCGAGGCCTGGCACACCGCCCGCCACAGCGCGGTGATCCGCTGCGCCGCCGGCAGCGGCAGCTCGGGCTGGGTGCCGTAGGCGATGCCCAGGCCGACGAACTCGACGTGCCGGCCGGACGCGTCGGGCACCAGTGCGCGGCTCTTCAGGTCCCGCAGGACGGTGTCGGGGTCGAAGTTCCAGCCGAGCGTGCGCAGATCCAGTGGATCGGCGGTCTGGACGCCCGACGACACGAGGACGACCGTGCCGCCGTCGGGGGTGGCGCGCAGGGCCCGGCGGTAGGTGCCCAGGAGGTCCAGGCCGTCCGCCGCCGGCCGGCCCCCGGTCAGTGCCGAGCGCAGCTTCGCCGCCTTGGCCAGGACTCTCTCCCGGGCGGTGGCCTGGTCCTGTTCGACCTCCCGCGCGTCGCGCAGGGGGGTCAGATCGACCTCGGTCACCTGCGGGTTGGTCGACACGACCACGGAGACCTTCCCGTCGCCGGGGTCGAGTGCGCGCAGGCCGTGGCGTACGGCGAGGTCTTCCAGTACCGGGGCCCAGGGCGCCGGTTCGGCCATGCTGCCGGTGACGGCGATGGTCAACGGCGTCGGGGCGGGCCCGGATCCGCAGGCGGTGAGGGTGCAGGCGGCGAGGGCCGCAAGCAGGAGCAGGACACGCAGTACCGGCCGGCGCCCCCTCATGCCGCACCTGCCCAACGCACCACGGACGTCAGGTGCCAGCCGCCCGAACAGTGGGAGCAGCGGTAGGCCCGGACCACCGTCCATTGGGGGCGCATGCCGTTGAGTTCGGCCCGGGCCCTGGACTCCCGGGCCGCTGCCAGGAGGAGCTTGGCGTCCTTGCGTTCGCCGAGACGTCGCTTGCCGGTGGTGGCGCAGACCGGCCAGCTCCGCCGGGGCCTGCGCGGTCGTCGTGTGATGGCCATGGATTCCTCCGTCGCCGATCGCGGCGTGGGGACGGCCGTGCAACCGCCCCACCGTTGGCGAGAAGGAATAGCGCGCGGCCTTGCGACGGACTCGTGGAAATCGTGAACAGCCCAGCTCACCGGGGCAGTTCGGCACGAAGGCGCGAAAACCACCGCCACGGCGACGCCGAGGCAACCGGCCTCCGGCAAGCAACCGGCATGCACACCGAAGCCACCGAGACGCGCATACCGGCTCCGCCGAGGACCCGGTGCGTGCTCACGCCGCCGGGCCGGTAAAGTCGTGATCTTCGGATGGCGAAGCCGGCCGGAGTCCCCCTGAGGCTGTGCTCACAACGATGAACGCCCACGACACTCCCGTACGACGCCGACTCGACGGTGCGCTGGACGGTTTGGCTGTCACCTTCCGCGGGATGACGGCCCGCGCCGGGGAGACGCAGTGCGACTGCCACTGGGGCAGCGAAGAAGACCTTGCGCAGTTGAAGGTCCCCGAGGTGGAGCTGGACCCGGACCTTCTGGGGCGCACCTGGCGGGCATACGACTGGGAGGACCACGGCGCGGTGCTGCGCCGCATCCTTCCTCAGTTCGCCAGGGCTCTGGTCAGCGGCCTCGTGGAGCCCTTCTTCGGCATGGGAGAGGCCGGACGTTCCTTCGCTCGCGGTCGCTGGCAGCAGTGGCCCGCGCAGCAGAGCGCGGCGGTATGGGAGTTCCTGCACGCCTGGTGGGCATACAGCCTCACCGAACCGGAGCCTGCCGTGCCCGCGCACGAGGTCCTCGGGCTGTGCGCCGAGGCATCCGCCACGCTCGGTCCGTGGCTCACCGCCTGGGAGACACTGGAGCACCGCGTGGCCGACCAGCGTCTGGCCGAAGCGGCCGCCCACTGGGAGTACGACCTGCTGGGCGACCAGCTTCCCTGGGATGCGTGGGACAACGCCGACGCCCTGCGCACCGAACTCGCGAACTGGCTGGTCCGCCACGCACCTGCCCGCCTGCGGGCCCAGAACGTCCCCGAGGAGCTGCTCCACCGGATCCGTCTGATCGGTCTTCGCGGTCCCGCCCGCTGGGAGGACCCGCACTGGCCCGGTCACCGGTACTGAGCCGCCCCTCGCCCTCCAATGCTGCCTGCCGGGTACCGAGAGGCGCTCGAACGGGGCCGCGTCACCGCATCTAACAGAGCCCCCAACACCCCCACCCCCGCGGAGTCGTGAAAACCGCGACCCCCCGCGCGATGGCTGTCCCACACTGTGCGCAGCGCCCAGCCCGACGAACGTCACGGGGGTACGAAGAATGTCGTTGTCCCAGCAAGACCGGTTGTCGCTCGTCGACTTCCTGCCCGCGCAGGACCGGCCAACCGGTCCGTGGGGCCAGATCCTGTGGGACCTGACCGCGCCCGCCCCGATGAGCCTGTGGTCGACGCGGGTGACCGCGGCCCGTATCCACCGCTACGACCGTGTCCGGCCGTTCGCGACCCGCGGGTTCCTGCTCGCCGTGCTCGCCGTGCTGCTCGGCCTCGCCGACGGCACCCGGCCGGTCGTGTGGGCTTTGCTGTCGGTCGGCGTGGTGCAGACACTGCTGGAGATCCACCTCCACGGCCAGGCGCACGGCGGCGCCCGCTCACAATTCGCCCTGGTCCGGCTGCTGCTCGACTGGCAGGACAACTGGCAGTGGGAGCGCACGCTGCTCAACGCCACCGGGGTGCTCGGCGGGATCGCCGTGCCCGCGAACGTGATCGCCGTGCTGTTCTTCACGGGCCCCGGCGACCCGGGCTGGGTCAAGGTCGCCGCCCTGGCGGTCGCGCTCGCCTACGCCAACTCCGGCATCTTCCATGTGCTCACCGACGGCACCTACTACTCGGCCAACCAGAGCCTGCCCCGGTTCCTGGTCAGCCTGCGGGCATACGGCTGGCTGCTGGTGACGGGGGTGCTCGTGGCCGTGGTGGGACTGTCGGTGCATCTCGGGCGGTGGAGCCCGCAGATGGAGCCGCTGGCGTGGGCGGCGTGCGTACTGCCCTACCTCGTGGGCATGAAGGCGCGCGACTGCGACCGGCTCCTGCGGGCGAGCGGCGAGGAGGTGGCCGTGGCGATGAACGAGGCCCGCAGCCGGCTGGCGCAGGACTTCCACGACATGCACACCGGGGCCCGCTCGCTGTTCCGGTCCCTGGCCGACGACGAAGCGGTCAGCGCCCAGGTCAGGGTCGATGCCGCCGACTTCGCACCCATGATCACCCTGGTCAAGGAGATGGCCGACGAGAGTGCCTGGGACGCCGGGGACAAGGAGATCGCCCTGGAGGCGGTCATCGAACAACTCGCACGCGACCACACCCTGCGCATCACCACCGAGTTGCGGCTCGGCGAGCTGCGCGCCGCCAACCGGGAGCTCGTGCGACAGCTGATCACCACGGTCGTCAGCAACGCCGCCCAGGCCATGGCGCGCCACGAGATCCACGACCGGCCGGTCACGGTGTCGGGCCAGGTGTCGGACGGCATGATCCACCTCAGCATCCGCGATCCGCTCCCGCTGATTCAGGACACCTCGTGGTGCGTGGACGGCAGCACACTGGCGTTCATGCGGGACAGGCTGCGACGCCTCGGTGGCGACATCACGCAGTCCGCGGTGGCCGGCGGCAAGGAGATCCGCAGCGTATGGAGTGTCCGCCCCCCGAGGCTCAAGAGGGAGTCCACCCGATGACGATGAAATATCTCCTGATCGACGACCAGGGCAAACGCAGCCGGGTGTTCGACCAGCAGGTGTCCGTACCCGGCCGGCTCGAGTTCGAGATCATGGACGACCCCGAGCTCCTGTTGGACTGGAGCACGCAGGAACTGCGGGGGTTCAGCGGCGCGATCGTCGACTTCCATCTGAACACCCCCTCCGGCCCCGGCTACCGCCCGTTGACCATCGTCGACCCCGCCCTCTGCGACGGACCGGTCGAGGTGCGCACCGGCCTGGGCGCCATGCTGTACCTGAGGCAGCACGTCCCGGACATGACCCTGTACGGCATGACCGAGCTGACCCACGGCCACGCGCAACTGTTCCTGGCCGCGGCTGCGGTGTGGCTGGCCGCGGATCCACTGAACGTGAACGAGCCACCGGAGATCCTGCGCCGGGTGCTCCTGGCCCCCGACGGTGAACAGGCGCACCTGCAGGCCTCGCACCGCCAGATGCGCGACTCCACCGGGCCCTTCCGCCGGCTGATGGACAGCTGTCTGAACCGCAAGCACCTCGACGAGACCTACGACTGGCTGCGCTGCTACCGCCTGTGCAACGGACCACGGGCGCACCGCCAGGTCGCGGGTACCGTGAACCGTCTGATGGGTCGGCGGATCTCGGCCGACCCGGAGAAGACGTTCTTCCCGATGATGACGCAGTGGCAGACCGACCTCGAGGCGTTCGTGCGGGCCTGGGGCCAGGACACGTCGGGCTGGCCGGACGTGTCGGCGGGCGTCTCCGCGAAGACCTGGGCGCAGCACAATCCGGTGCTGGACTACGTGAAGTCGGGCGCGTACGACACGTTCTTCAACTCCCCGGACGTGCGAGCGGCGTTGACACGCCACCGCATCAACGAGAAGAAGGAGGCCCAGCCGTGACACCCACCCCCACAACGGCCCCTGCATGGGAGCCGGTCCGTGTGGCCACCGCCGACGGCCCCGGCGGCGAGACGCTGCTCGGTGTCGTGGACGGCCGGCGCGGCGCCGACGACCCGACGTTCGTGGTCGCGCAGGGCTTCCTGGCGTTCGTGGAACCCTTCGAGATGCAGCGGTTCCAGCTGATCGCCTCGATGCTGCGGGCACGGCTCGTGGTCGTGGAGACCCCGGGCGCCGGTTTCGCCGCCTCCCGGCTGCTGCCCGGCGAGCGACGCGCGCTGCTGCGAGGCGACTTCACGGTCCCCGCACGGCGGATGCTGCGGGCGGCCACCGAAGTCATCGGCGCAGACGGCCCCGCCGCCGCGACCGGCGTGCTGGGCTACTCACTGGGGGCGTCCTTCGCCGCCGCGATGGCCGCCGTCTCCGGTACGGCTCGGACGGGCCCGCCGCTGAGGACGGTCGTCCTGGTGGAGCCGGTCGCGATACGGCGATGGAGTGCCGTGGGCCTCATGGCGGCCGTGCGCCGCGAGAACCGTCTCGTCCAGCCGTACCTGGACCAGACGGCCACGGTGCCCGGCGCCGTCCGGCCCCTGGAGGCCCGCTCGGGTGACAGGCCGCTGACCCGGCGCCGCAGTGACCTGCTCCTCCTCGCGAACGCCCTGCGTGCTGCGCGCCTCGGCGAGGATCTCGCGGCCGCCGCGCAGGAGCCGGGCCCAAAGACGCGCCGGCTGGTCGTGGTGCGCGGCGAGCAGAGCGTGCTGTCGCCGCGGCAGGCGGTGCACAGCCTGATGACGGCCGCCGAGCGGCACGGGTTCAGGGCGCGGCTGCTGAGCGTTCCGGGCCCGCACGCCTTCTGGCACTCGCTGCCGGCCGTTGGCTTGGCGACGCCCCGACTGGGGACCGCTCTCGGGATGTCCCCCTCATGACCCTCCTCGCTCCCCTCCCGCCCCGGGCGGGCCGGACCGCCTGGCTCAGAGGTCTTGCCGCCGCCGCCCTCACGGCCGGCGTGGTCTGCCAGGTCGTGCAGCGAACGGACCCGACACCACCGCTGCTGTACTTCACTGTCGACTCGGCGGTACTGGCCGCGGCCGTCCAGGCCCGGCGGCTGGTGCGCGGGCCCGCAGGCGGTGTGTGGGGCGAACGGATCCGGGGCGCCGCGGTGGTCGGGGTGGTGCTCTCCTCGCTCGTCTACTTCACGGTGATCGCGCCGAGCAGCCCGTCGGGCACCTGGTTCGGCGCTCACGACGACGCGTGGGCCCGCACCGCCACGGTTCTCCTGCATGCCGTCGCACCGGTGGCGGTGGTCGCGGAGTTCCTGGCAAGCCCCTGCACCCTGGCCACGAGCCGGCACGAGGCCTTCCTGCTCACCTGCTGGCCGGCCGCTTATCTGGCCGTCGTGGGCAGCCTCGCCTGGTCCGGCACGGCAACGATGCCGTATCTCTTCCTGCGCCCTTCACAGTTCGGCGCCACGGCCGTCGCGACGGCCGTCGTCGTGCTCTACGGCATCACCCTCACTCTCGCCCTGGCCCTCCTCGCGGCGCGCTCCCACACCACGAAGTCCCGCACCAGAGCGTGACAAGCGCCATCCGCCCCTCCATGCCTTGAGTTCCGAGGCCCGTACGGCGGGCGGCCCGTGGTGCGCACACCAGCGGCGCGGCCCTGGTCGGTCGGCATCGAGCAGGATCAGAGACCCGAGAAAGCGCCTGCACTCCTCACAACCTCCCGAGACAGAACACCTAGCGGAGTGTGCGGAGCGTGTTGATGACGTCGTCGGCGCGGGTGTCCGGGTTGACGAAGGCCATGCGCAGAACCGTCGCGCCGTTCCAGAGGGTCGGCACGCACAGGACGGCGCCCGTTTCGGCAGCCCGGGCGGACCATGACGCGTAGTCCTGCGGGTCCCACCCCGGCCGTTCGAAGAGCACGACGGACAACTCGGGATCGATTGTCAGGCGTAGATGGTCACTGGCGCGTATGGCGTCGCTGACCAGTCGGCTGGTGGCCAGCGTCCGTTCCACGGCGTGCGCGTACAGGTCGGTTCCGTGGACGGCCAGGCTGAACCAGAACGGCAGACCGCGGGCACGGCGGCTGAGGTGCAGGGCCAGGTCCGCCGGATTGTGGACATCGCGGTCGATGGCGTCGAGATAGTGCGCCGACTGACGGTGCGCGGCGCGCGCCGGGGCCGGATCCCGGTAGAGCAGTGCACAGCAGTCGTAGGGTGCGAAGAGCCATTTGTGAGGATCGACGATGAAGCTGTCGGCGCGTTCGATGCCGGTGTAGAGATGCCGCACGCTGGGCGCCGCCAGGCCCGCTCCGCCGTAGGCGCCGTCGACGTGCAGCCACACGTGGTGGCGTTCGCACGCGTCGGCGATGTTGTCGAGATCGTCGATCAGGCCGGCATTCGTGGTCCCGGCCGTTGCGACCACGGCGAAGACGCCGGTGGTGGACTCCAGGACCGCGTTCACGGCGGATCCGGTGAGGTGCCCCCGCCGGTCCACCGGCGCGGTGACGATCTCCGCATCCATCGCGCGGGCGGCGGATGCGATCGAGGAGTGGGCGCTGTCGGCGCACACGATCTTCCAGCCGTCCGCCGGCCGGCCCCGCGAGGCGCCGGCGGCGGCGCGGGCCGTGATGAGAGCGGAGAGGTTGCCCAGGGTGCCGCCGCTGACGAAGCATCCTGCCGCGGCGGGGGGCCATCCGAGGAGCTGGGTGAGCCAGGTCAACGCCTCGTTCTCGGCGTGGATGGCGCCGGCTCCCGCTTCCCAGGTTCCCGCGAAGATGTTCGCCGCTGCGGTGACCGCCTCGAAGGCGAGTGCGGCACGAGTAGGCGCTGCCGGGATGTACGCGAGGTTCGTCGGCCCGTTCTGGGCGCGCGTGGCGGGCGCCAGGACCTGGTCGAACAGTTCGAGGACCGCGGCTCCGCCGATTCCCCGGGGGGTGATGGCCGCACCGGCCGCGACAGTGAGGTCCCTGGCGGGGCGGGCGCCTGTCACCGGATCCGGAGCCTGCATGATGCGCCGCCACGCGTAGTCCATGGCGCTCGCCACGACCTCGTCCTCGTCCCCCCATACCCGGCGGCCGACACGGGGAGCCTTATTCACTGAGGTGCTTTCACACTGAGCATTTTGCATGGTGAGAACGTAGAAAGGCCTACCGAACTGCGCAATATGTGGAAAAAATATTGAGCAGAATGCTCAATGCTGCCCGCGTGTGATGTGAGATGCTGGGCAGCATGCGAAACGTCGACGCCCTCGACGCCCGAATCCTCCTGGCGCTCGACGCGGATCCACGGGCCACAACGATCGCTCTGGCCGACCGGCTCGGTCTGGCCCGCAACACCGTGCAGGCCCGTCTGAAGCGACTTGAGGAAGACGGCCGACTGAAGGAGCCCAGCCGGCGCGTGGACCCCGCAGCTCTCGGCTACCCCCTGCTGGCCCTGATCACGATGTCGATCAGCCAGCGCGTGGGGCAGCCCACCCAGGAGGCGATCCTGCGCATCCCCGAGGTGGTCGAACTGCTCGTCACCACGGGCGACGGCGATCTCCTCGCCCGTGTGGTCGCCCGGGACACCGAGGACCTGCACCGCATTACGAACCTGCTGCTCGAAGCGCCTGGCGTGGTCCGTTCCAACACCACCATCGTCCTGCTGGAGGTACAGCCCTTCAGTGTCCAATCCTTGCTGCAACGACACGCCGGCCCCTGACCTCACACACGGTGGCCCGCAACTCCGCACAGCGGCTGAGACGCGACCTGCCGACGGCGTCACATCCTGTCAGCGCACTGCGCTACATCGACTCCAGCGGCAGGCTCACGTATTTCCTTAGGTATCCGTAGCGATTCGTCATCCGCCTGTGTCATGCCGTGTGCTCGGTGTCGGTGTCGTATGTGAGTGCGTGGATCGAATGCGTGACCTTCCGCGGGGGGTGTCGTTGACCGGATGACAGCATCGCGGACGGGAAGGGGTATCGGTGAGCCGGAAACTGCCGCTCGCCGGGGGCGAGATCGCCCGTACCGCGTGCGCCCGTGGTCTGCTGCGTACCGGTGTGGAGGAGAAGACGGGTGAGCTCCTGTCCGCTGCGGTGCTGGCAGAGCGGGTGGGCTGGGCTGCTGATCTGGTGTCGGGCATGGTCGCCGCGCTGCTGGCCGAGCACTGGAACGCCGCCGATGTGGACGTGCTGGCCGCCGGTGAGGACGCCGCGGGCCGCCCGCTGCCGTCGAACGCCTGGATGGCCCTGCGCCGCCTGGGCTGGACGGCTGGCCCGGCCGGGGGCATCCGGGTCAATGACCGCATCGTGCGCATCGCCCAGGAGGCGGCCGGGCGCACGCTGCGTGCGGCGAAGTGGCGCGCCGACCTGACCGCCGGAGTGCTCGCGACCTGGCCCGCCGACCCCGCCAGGCGCACCCCCAAGGAGTGGGACCGGGTGCGTGCGGCGGTGCCCGGCGGGGAGTACCTGCCGTCCAGCGTCATCAAGGGCCGGACCCGGCAGATCACCGCGTTCGTCAAGCAGCACGGCCGGATGCCGGTGAACGTGTTCGAGGTGGAGGCCGCGCCCCGCATCGCACGGATGCTGCTGCTGTCCGCCTGCGACCAGCAGCAGGCCACCCTCGAACGCGCCGACGAGCCGGGCCGGGCGCTGCTGCGGCTGCAACTGCCCACCCGCCCGGACCCGCGGTCCTACAAGGACTGGACGTGGATCTCCTGCCCGCTCAGCCTGCCGCCGACGGTCCCCGCGGGTGCGGTGCTGCACCTGCCCACCCTGCGCATCCACCGGGGCCGGGTGCGGGCCGACCTCGCCTACACCCACGCCGTCCCCAGGACGCAGCGGAGCGGACACGCAGTCGCGCTCGGCGTGGACTGGGGACTGAACACCCTGCTGTCCGCCGGGGCCGCCCGGCTGCACGCCGACGGAACCATCACCGCCCTCGGCGGCGGCGGCATGTTCCGGGCGGCTGGTGTTCTTGCCAAGCAGCACCGGCTGCGCCGCCAGGGCGAGCAGCTGCACACCAAGGCCGGTCACTACCAGCGGCTCATCGCCGAAGACGAACAGCACGCCCTGACGGCCAGGCACCAGGTCCTGGCCGAGGAGATCCGGCACGTGTCCGGGCGCCGGTCGAACCTCAACGACGCCCTGGCCCGGGCTGGTGCACGGTGGGCTGTCGATCAGGCTCTCGCCGCCGGCGCGAGCCTGATCTACGTGGAGGACCTGCGCTCGATGGAGGCCCGGGGCATGGGCCGCACGATGAACACCCGGCTCTCCCAGGCCGTGCGCGGGCAGATCGTGGACCGGATGCGGCACCTGGCCGCCGAGACCGGTATCGCTGTGGTCACCGTCCCGGCCCGCAACACCTCGAAGCACTGCCCGCAGTGCCTGGAGGTGTTGCGGCACCGCAAGGCCCCCGACCGGCCCACCATTGCGGGCTGGAAGTGGGCCCTGTGCGGCTCCTGCGGCTGGCAGGGCGACCGCGATGCGGGCGCCTGGAAGCGCATCGCCGCCCGCGGCCTGACTCACCAGACCAAGACCGTCACCGACCGCACCACCGGTGCCATGGCCATCCGCACCGTGACCGACAAACTCGAAGCGGGCGCGGTCATCACACCCGCGCCGAAGACCAGCCGGACGGACCGGTCCAAGACCGGACCCACCCGGCACCGCACCACACGTCCGACGCCCAGGCGACGCCGGACACCCTCCCCCACCGGCCCTTCGGGTCCGGCGGGCCAGCGTCCGGAGGGACACTCCCCCACTCTCGACTTCGCTCGAGCGGGGGGACCCCCATCACGGACCGCAGACGGCTGCCCCGCGCAGCCGACCGGCACCAGGGCGTGACGACGATCAGCACACCCACCAACCGGCATCGGCCACGAGGGACAGCACTGGGCGCGGGCTTCCACCTGCACGCCCACGCCACCCCTCCACAGTGGGCAGACCCCATACCGGACACCACGTCCGACATGGGATCACTAAGCTGATCAGAGACGCTGCAGGAGAACATGCCGCTGCTCGGCTCACTCACCGACCGGGCCAGAGGCCTGACCGCCGATCCGCTGGCACCGGCCGGCGACGGGGTACGCGGCCATTTCATCAACGCCTATGTCACCGCCTTGGAGAAGAACCTGGCGTGACCGGGCAGGCACGACGAGTCGGACGACGAAGCCGCCCGCCCCGGACCCCGGGGCGGGCGGCTTCGTCCCGCAGTTCACCGATGCCCCGCAGTTCACCGATGCCTGAGGGCCGAATTCGCGGTAATGCCACGCGCGGCAGGGTGCCGTGGACGCCGGCGGCCCTGCGCTGGATGGGGCAGGGGATCGAACACGTCTGAACCCGCGCCGAGCCGGCGGATATGTGGAAGACGGGGATGGGTTCCGGCCCGAGCACCAGGTCGAGCCGGAACCATCAGGTACGGCCGGTGGTCTGCGCCGCAGGAGTCGGTCTCAGTCCAGGAACGACCTGCGCGGGTCGCTCAGGAGGCTCGGGGCAGTAGGCCGGTGCGGGCGAGGCCGCCGAGCCAGGCCGCGGAGGGTTTGGGGGTGCGTTCGAAGGTGTCGGGGTCGAAGGCGATGAGGCCGAAGGTGGGCTTGTAGGAGCCCCATTCGTAGTTGTCGAGGGCGCTCCAGTGGAGGTAGCCGCGTACGTCGAGGCCGTCCTCCATGGCGGCGGAGATCTCCTGGAGTGCTCCGGTGGTGTAGGCGATGCGGCGGGTGTCGTCGTCGGTGGCGATGCCGTTCTCGGTGACGATCAGGGGGACGTCGCCGACGATCTCGGCGGTGTGGCGCAGCGCGTGTCCGATGGCCTGCGGGTAGTACTCCCAGCCGGTGAGGGTGCGTTCGGCGTCGTCGGGGGCGGGGAGGGGGCCGTCGGTGGTGATCCTGGTGCGGGTGTAGGACTGGACGCCGATCCATTCGTCGTCGCGGGCGGCTTCGATGAAGACGTCTTCGCGGGGGTGGCTGTAGGCGGCGGTGGTGGCTTCGGCGCCCGGCAGGGCCTGGTAGACCTGGTTGGCGATGGACCAGCCGACCTGGATGTCGTCGGAGATCGCCTTGACTGCGGCCCTCGCGCGGTGGTGTGCCTTGATCAGGGCGTCGGTGGTGGCCTTGTCGGGCAGCACGAGTCCCGCCGTGGGAGGTGCTTCGGTGCCCAGTTCGCGGATGGCTCCGGCGACCGCGATCATGTTGGGTTCGTTGATGGTGCACACGTGCCGTACGCCCTCGCCGATGATCGGTGCGGTGGCCTGTACGTACCGCTCGAACCGTTCGACGGCGCCCTTGGCGGTCCAGCCGCCCCGCTCGGCGAACCAGTGCGGCACGGTGAAGTGGTGCAGGGTCACCATGGGGCGCAGGCCGCGTTCGAGCGCGCCGTCGACCATGCGCCGGTAGTGGGCGATCTCCGCCTTGGAGAAGTGGCCGGGTATGGGCTCGATGCGGGCCCATTCGATGCTGAAGCGGTAGTCGGTGAAGCCGAGCCGGGCCAGCAGGTCCATGTCCTCGCGCCACCGGTGGTAGCTGTCGGCGGCGTCGAGGCTGGGTTCGGCGACAGAGCCGCCGCTGTGCTCCATGTGCCACCAGTCGCTGTTGACGTTGTTGCCCTCGATCTGGTGGGCGGCGGTGGAGGCTCCCCACAGGAAGCCGTCGGGGAAGCGGAGACCGTCGGCGGTGACGTTCACGGCGGGCATGACGGGGCCTTTCCGGAGGGGAGGTCGGGTCAGCGCGGTGAGGGGCCGGGCCAGATGGCCGAGGCGTCGTCGCGGTGAGGGTCGGGCAGGCGGACCGGGCGGACGGGGACGGGGCGCTCGTGTCCTTCGGCGAAGGCTGTCCACGGGGCGGGGTGGCCGGAGTAGCACAGGGTGGTCAGGGCGAAGACGTTGTCGGCGTAGACCTCGATGTACTCCCCGACGGTGAGGATGCGCAAGGTGGTGGCGGGGTTTGTCAGGACGGTCTCGCCGAGCCGGGTCCCGTCGGGGCCGGTGATCCAGAGGTTCTTGCCGTCGCAGCCCACGGCGAGGGCGCAACGGCCGCCGCCGGGCGTGTCCGTGCGCAGGGTGATCTCGACCGGGCCGGAGATGTCGATGTCGCCGACCGCGTGCGGGGCGGGGCGGTCGGTCTCTTCGCCGAGCCAGCCGTCCAGGCCGGGCCACCATTGCAGTCGGGGCGCGCAATCGCCGTGAACGACAAGGGATTTGGGCTGGGCGAGCATGCCGCGGCACCGCTGCCCGGTGTCGGTGAGGCCGACTTGGCGGGGCGTGGTGTGCAGTACGACGCGGGAGCCGTCGGGCGCGGCGATGACGCGCGGGGCGTAGGTGCCGGTCGGGCCGAGCGGGCCGCGCCGGGTCCAGGGGCCCCGCAGGCTCGGGGCGGTCCACGCCTCGAAACCGCGGGTGGCGCCGATGGAGCCGAGCAGCAGCCAGGTTCCGTCGTCGAGGTGTTCCAGGACCGGGCACTCCAACTCGTCGACGTCGCCGGGTGAGATGAGCGGCGGGTGGACGGTCCAGTGCTCCAGGTCCTCGGAAGTGGCCAGCGCGACGCAGCCGCTGACCTCCACCGGGAGGGAGGCGTCGCTGGCGCAGACGACCATGACCCAGCCGTCCCTCTCGTCGTCGCGTACGACGAACGGGTCGCGCCAGCCCATGCGTTCACCGGTGCGGTACCAGCGCGGATCAGCCTCGACGACCGGCACGCTCCCGTGGCGGCGCCAGGCTGTGCCGTCGGTGCGCCCGGAGTGCGCCAGCCCGATGGACTGGAGGGGCCAGCCGCCCGGTGTGAGACCGCTGACGCCCGTGTAGAACATCGCCATTCCGTCGCCGTGAGGGATCGGATGCATCGTCCACACCGCCTGCTGGTCGAAGCGGCCCGGCAGACCGTTGCCGAAGGGGGTGCCCTGGGGCTGCCAGTGGACCAGGTCGGTGGAGGTGGCCCGGCCGTAGGAGGTCTCCATCCGCAGATGGTCGAAGTCCGTTGTCCAGGGCCCCTGCAGGTGCAGCACCGCGTACGTGCCGTCCTCGTCGCGCAGGACGGCGAAGTCGTTCACGCAGAGGCCGGGCGGGGCGTATCGCATGCACAGGTCCTGTCGCTCCACAGCGCCCAAACGTGTGCGCTGACGCTGGATAACAAAAAGGTCTCTTGAGAACCGGCCCAAGTAAATATGAACGCAAACGCTTGCGCAACAAGGTGGGCGGGTTTACGGTCACGTCACCCACAGATCACACCGATGTGAAATCAACGGGAGGTATCCGCCGTGACGGCCAGCATCACCGATGTCGCCCGCGCCGCCGGAGTCTCGGCGTCCACCGTGTCCCGCGCGCTGCGCGGCCGGCCGGGGGTGTCACAGGAGGTACGGGCGCAGATCACGGCCCTGGCCGCCCAACTCGGCTACACCGCCTCACGCTCCGCCTCCAGCCTGGCCAGCGGGCGCACCTACACCATCGGGGTCGTGGTCCCGTACGTGGGCCGCTGGTTCTTCGGCACCGTCCTGGATGCCGCCGAGCGCGAGTTCAGCGCCGCCGGCTACGACGTGCTGCTGTACAACCTGGGCTCGCCGGAGACACGCAAGCGCTTCTTCACCAAGCTGCCGGTCCGCAAGCGCGTGGACGCGGTGCTGTCGCTCCTCATTCCTGACGATGCGGAGTCCGCCGCACTGCGCTCACTGGGGGTGCCGCTGGCCACCACGGTCGGCGGCACCCGGCCCGGCTTCACCGTCGTCGGCATCGACGACCGGGCCGGCACCGAAAGCGCCGTACGGCATCTGGTCAACCTCGGCCACCGCCGCATCGGCATGATCAGCGGATCCAGCGGGCCGCTGCACTGGACCACCCCGATCGAACGCCGCAACGCCTACCTGGACGTACTGACCGAGGCCGGGATCGAGCACGACCCGGCCCTGGAGGCCGACGGTGACTACACCGTCGAGGGCGGCGAGCGGGCGATGACCGAGCTGCTGGCCGCCTCCCGGCCGCCGACCGCCGTGTTCGCGCAGTCCGACGAGATGGCGATGGGCGCCCTGCGCGCCCTGCGCCGCCACCGCCTCAGGGTCCCTGACGACGTGTCCGTCGTCGGCTTCGACGACCACGAACTCGCCGACGTGGTCGGCCTGACCACCGTCGCCCAGCCGGTCGCCGACCAGGGCGCCCAAGCCGCCCGGCTGCTGCTGCGCCAGCTGGACGAACCCGACACCGAACCGCCCGCCGAGCAGGTGCAGATGCCCATCCGCCTCGTCCTGCGCGAGACCACCGCCCCGCCCCGCCCGCGCGGCCCGCAGTAGCTGCCCGAAAGCCCCACACCCCCACGCCCGGCAAGCACATCGTCGAACCCTCGCCACAGCACGGAGGCACAGCCATGAGCTCGACCAGCAGAAAGCACCGCCGCACCGCATGTACGGCCCTGGCCCTGGCCCCCCTGGTGGCGCTGGCCGCCTGCGGCTCGGGCAGCGGCACCGATACCTCCGCCGAGGCCGGGAGCGGCAAGGGCACCATCAGTGTCTGGGCCCACCAGGGCCAGAAGAACGAGGTCAGTGCGCTGCAGAACGCGGTGAAAGCCTTCAACTCCTCACAGAGCAAGATCAAGGTCGACCTGAAGCTGATACCCGACGCCGACTACACCAAGACCATCACCGCCACCAACGCCTCCGAGCTGCCGGACGTGATGGAGTTCGACGGCCCGACCATGGCGAACTTCGTCTACAACAAGAAACTCGCCCCGATCGACACCTTCGTCTCCGCCAAGACCATGGACAACGCCACCGACGCGAACAAGGCGCAGGGCGAGATCGACGGCAAGCACTACGGCCTGGGCATGTTCGACTCGGGTCTCGGTATCTACGGCAACAAGAAGCTGCTGGACGCCGCCGGCGTGAAGTACCCGACCGGCCTGTCCGACGACTGGACAGCTGAGGAGTTCACCGCCGCGCTCAAGACGCTGAAGGCCAAGGACTCCGACGGCAAACCCCTCGACCTCCAGGAGAGCGGCGGCTATGCCAACGAGTGGGGCACCTACGGCTTCGCCCCGATCGTCTGGTCAGCCGGCGGCACCCTCCTCAAGGACGGCAAGGCCGAAGGCGCCCTCGACACTCCGGCCGTGGTCTCGGCCCTGAAGACCTTCCAGTCCTGGAAGACCTACGTCGACCCCAACACCGACGGCAACGCCTTCGCCAAGGACCGCGTCGCCCTGAGCTGGGTCGGCCACTGGATGTACCCCGCCTACAGCGAGGCCCTCGGCGACGACCTCGTCGTCCTGCCACTGCCCGACTTCGGCAACGGACCCAAGACCGGCCAGGGCTCCTGGGCCTGGGGCATCGGCGCCGACAGCAAGAACGCCAAAGCCGCCGGCACGTTCCTGGACACCCTCCTGGACGACACCAACGTCACCGCCATGACGACCGCCAACGGCGCGGTGCCCGCCACCAGGACCGCGCTCGCCAAGAGCAGCCTCTACCAGCAGGGCGGCCCGCTCCAGCTCTTCGCCGACCAGCTCGCCAAGCCCTGCGGCGACAGCGACATAACCTCCTCCTGCGTCGCCGTCACCCGCCCGGTGACCGCCGGATACCCCGTGATCACCTCGAAGTTCAGCGAGGCCCTGAACTCCATCTACGGCGGCGCCGACCCCAAGAGCGCCCTGGAAAAGGCCGCCCGCGCCATCGACCAGGACTTCTCCGACAACGCCGGCTACAAGATCCCGTAGAACCCAGCGGCCGGGGCGGGCACGGCAGCCGCGCCCGCCCCGCCGGGAACAGGACCTCCCGTGACATCCGTGGAACCCGCGCACACCGCACCGCCCGGCCCGGAGCAGACCTCATCCGTGACACCCGTGAAGCCCGCGCGGATGACGCGATCGGCGCGGCCGGGCCCCAAGAACCGCGACTGGCTGCACGGACTGCTCATGTCCGCCCCGGCCGTCGTCGGACTCATCGTCTTCGTCGGTGTGCCCTTCGGCTACGCCGTCGTCCTCTCCTTCTACAACGTCCGCCTCGGCTCCCCGCTGGAACCGACCTGGTTCGGGATCGAGCAGTACCGGCGCCTGTTCACCGACCCCGACCTGTCCGGCCCCTTCCTGCGGGCACTGCTGAACAACCTGACCTTCGCCGTCATCGTCGTACCCGTCCAGACCGCCCTCGCCCTCGCCCTCGCGATCCTGCTCAACCGCAAGCTCAAGGCCATCGGACTGTTCCGGTCCCTGTTCTTCATGCCGGTCGTCTTCCCCATGGCCCTGGTCGCCGTGATCTGGCGCCTCATACTCGCCCGCAGCGACCAGGGCATGCTCAACTCCGCACTGGACGCGGTGAGTTTCGGCAACTGGGGCGCCTTCGACTGGCTCGGCGACTCCGCCACCGCGATGGCCTCGATCATCGTGCTGTCCATCTGGCAGGGTGTCGGCTTCCAGATGGTCATCCTCCTGGCCGGCCTCCAGCAGATCCCGGGCGAACTCTACGAGGCCGCCGAACTCGACCGCGCCTCCCGCTGGCAGCAGTTCCGCCACGTCACCCTGCCCGGCATCCGCGGCACCCTCGTCTTCGTCGCCACGCTCACCTCCGTGCTCTCCTTCCGCGTCTTCGACCAGGTCTACGTCCTCGTCCGAGGCGGCGGGCTCGACGAGGACGCCACCCGCACCGTGATGTACCAGGCCGTCACCACCGCCTTCGACCAGAACAACATCGGCCAGGCGTCCGCGATCACCGTCGTCTTCTTCCTGATCGTCGTCGTCCTGACGCTCATCCAGCGCCGCGTCGTCCGGCCCGGAAACGAGGACTGACCCATGGGCACCACCCCTACGCCCCTGCGCCGCTTCATGGACTACGCCGTACTCAGCGTGCTGGCCTTCGTCTTCGTGCTGCCCGTGATCTACCTGTTCCTGGGCAGCCTCAAGCCGTCCGACGAGGTCCTCAACGGCCTGTCCGGCTTCCTGCCCACCAACCTGTCCTTCGACAACTATTCCGCCGTCCTGAGCAGCCTCAACTCCGACAGCACCGGCTACTTCTGGCGCTTCATGGGCATCTCGCTGCTGCTGGCCTTCGTCGTCGTCACCGGCGGCCTGTTCGTCAACTCGATGGCGGCGTACGGCCTTTCCCGGCTGAAGTGGCGCGGCAGGCAAGCCGTCTTCACACTCATCCTGCTGCTGATGCTGGTCCCGTTCGAGTCGGTGGCCGTCCCGCTCTTCTACATGTTCAACGACCAGCGCAACACCCTCTACATCCTGGCGCTCCCCTTCATCGCCAACGCCTTCTCCGTCTACCAGTTCCACACGTTCTTCCGCTCGATCCCACCGAGCATCGAGGAAGCCGCCCGCATCGACGGCGCGGGCCCCTGGCGCACCTTCTTCGCCATCATCGTCCCCATGTCGAAGCCGGCCTTCGCCTCCGTGGCGATCCTGACCTTCCTCATCCAGTGGGGCTCCTTCCTGTGGCCCGTACTGATGGTCTCCGACCCCTCGGTCCGGCCACTGCCGCTGGAGATGAGCGTCTTCCAGGGCCAGCAGCCCCCGGACTGGGGACAGATCCTCGCCTTCGGCGTCCTCCTGGTCCTGCCCGTCCTGGTGGTCTTCGCCTTCTTCCAACGCTGGTTCGTCCAGGGCGTCGCAAGCTCCGCCGTCAAGGGCTGAGGAAAAGCCGAGAACCTGCACCTCTCGGCCCCTACCCACGACAGGAGCCCTGCTCCCAGGCCCGGCGCCACCCCCGCACCGACCACACGAATCCCGCGGACGGCCGGTTCCAGGACGAAACACCGCCGGGTACGGCCGGCCGAACCGTACCCGGCAACCTCATGTCAGCAGACGCTCAGGTGCTGACACTCGCCCGCCGGCACGGTCACCCGCCCGCCGGCGCACGGTCCTTCTCCGTCCAGACCCCCGCTCAAGCGCCAACAGCCGGGTCAGGCGGAGCACACCCTGGTACAGGGACGGCAAGCGGATGCCTAAAGCCCCAGCACTTCCCCGTACTTGATGGCGCCGTGGGGCAGCGCGAAGCCGAACGGGGTCAGCGACTTGGCCAGCGGGTACGTCTCCTCCATGCTGCTCGGCACGAACCAGACGCCACCCGACCTGGGCTCACCGGCGTTCTCCCCGGGCGCGCTCACCGCGGTGTCCCACAGGCCGTCACGGTTGTAGTCACCGACGGCCACCTGGGCGCCGAAGCGGTCGCCTGCCTCGGCCGTGCCGGGCATGTTCGGAGTGCTCTGGCTGCGGGCCAGACCCCCGTAAGGGCCGTTCTCCGTACCGTTCATGACGACGTATCCGCCCGCGTCCTTCACGGTGCCCACGTCCTCACCGGGCACGCCGACCACCAGTTCCGGACGGTTGTCACCGTTCAGATCACCGGCGGCCAGCGCCGCGCCGAAGTCGTCGCCCGCCTCGGCGGTACCGCCGACCTCCGGATTCGACTGGGTGATGCAGTCGCTCTCGGTACCGAACTGCGCGGTCTTCGAGCCCTTGAACAGGAGCAGCGCACCGCCGAGCCGGTCCTGGCAATGCGTCGTCTCCGACTCGGGATTGGCCTGTACGAGGCCGACCACGAGGTCGTCGGTGCCGTCCCCGTCGAAGTCGGCGGCGGCGAGCGCGCTGCCGCGGTCGGCGTCGGCCCACCACCGGGCGGGCTTGGCCTGCTCGTCCCAGCGCGTGATGAAGGTGCCGGAGTCGTCCAGGGCCTGCCAGGCGGTGGCGAGGTCATCCCGGCCGTCGCCGTCGAAGTCGCCGGTGACCAGGTCGCGGGTGTCGCCGCCCATGCCGTAGTTGCGCAAGGTGGTGGTGGTCACCGGGGCGGCGGTGAGCGGGCCCGGGCGGAACCGGAGCGCGCCGGCCTCCTCGTCCTTCTCGCCGTACGCGAGGTCTGTGTCGCCGTCGCCGTCGTAGTCACCCGTGGCGATGGTGCTGCCGATGCTGCTGTACTCGGACACACCCCTGGCCACGGTGGTGCCCTTGACGTTCCACTCCGAGCCGTCCAGGACGGTGATGGTGCCCTCGTCCTTGAGCTGATCGGAGGTGAGCGACTCGCCGCTCGCGCCGACGACGAGCTCGAAGACACCGTCGCCGTTCACGTCGACGGGTGCCACGGAGGAGCCGAAGCGGTCGCCGGCCTCGGGCGTGCCGGGTATGCCGGCCTCAGCCTGGCTGAAGACACCGGTGGACTGGTACGGGCTCTGCGCGCCGCCATAGATCACGCTGACGTAGCCCGCCATGGCCTTGCCGTCCACCGTGGCGTTGGGCATGCCGACCGCGATGTCCGCGTATCCGTCACCGTTGAAATCGAACCGCGCAGTCGTCGCAGCCGCGGCGCTCCCGGCGAGCGGCAGGGTCAGGCCGGCTGCGGTGAGTGCCGCTACGGCGGCGGTAGCGGCCAGGGTGCGTGCGCGCACGGTGGACTCCCATAGTCGAAAGAGGAACTGAGGGCGAAGACTTACGGGGATGTGACTCACGAGGCATGCGAACGGTTGTGTGAAGGTGGCCGCCCGGTGGACACGGCCTGCTTCAGCTCGCGTTCGCCCCGAAGTCCGCCGGAGTGAAGCGCCGCGCAAGATCCAGGTCTGTCCCGGCCCGCCACCCCGCCGCGCGGAACAGGATGGCGTACGGCCTGTTCGGCCTCGCCCTCTGCGTGGTGGCGGGGCTGTCCTCCTGGATCACGGGGTGGACCACCGCCGAGACCGGCCGGGCATCCCGCCGCCCAGTCACACGGTCGACCGGGGCCGCGGGGACAGCCACCCGCACCTGTGCGACGGCTGCAAGACGCGGGCGCTCGAAGCGGAGCGGCACGCGGAACAGGCCGAGCAGGAGCGCCAGGAGCAGGAGTGCCAGGAGACGGAGAGGGCACAGGCCACAAAGGGCCGGCGGTCGGCGGCCGGCTCGGGCCCTGGCGCGGCTGACCCGGGCAAGCCACCCGTGCCAGCGCGAGGGCTTGCCCAGGGGCGCCTGGTCAGGCCCTCGTTGTCGGTGGCGGCTGCGAGGCTGAACCGTATGGACAGCGACGATGAGCAACTGCTGCGCGGCCGGATCTACGGAGCCGACCACGAACACCCGGGCCCGAAGCCGGGACGGCGCTACGCCGAACTGGTGGGCGGGCCGCTGGACGGACTGCTGCTCGACATCACCGGCTGGAGGCCGGAGGAGATCGACGGCGGTGTCTCCCTCCTCACGGAGCTCGGGCAGTTCGGTCCCGGGGGCCGGGCGCTGTACGACCCTCGCCCCGGCGACCCGGCCCGCTGGGACTGGGGCGGCGACAGCCCCTGACCAACCGCACCCGGCCGGGTGAATCCACCGCCCCGGCGGAACCTCAACTGCTCCGGACACTTGCTGATCAGCTTGCCCACCACGCCCGCGCGGGTGTGATTGAGGGGTTCGCAGTTGGTGTGGTGGGTTGGGTGTGAGCTGTGGTGTTGATGATTTTTTGAGAAGAGGGAAGGGCGTTTCTGGGGTCCTTCCGGCGATGGTCGCGAGGCTTCTGACCTGCGGTTGTTGGGGGTCTGTTGATAAGGCTGGTGTGGTGTTGGGGATGGTTTCTTGTACCTAATGGAACGGTGCGTGTTCGTGCTGGTCAGGGGCTTGCTGTGTGGTTGGGATGGCCGGTCGCTGGCGGGTGGGGCCGGGGAGTAGGTCGGTCATCGAGGCCGGGAGGACGGGGTGGCTGTGGAACGATCAGGGTGTAGTCCGGCGTGTCCTTGGGACGGTCAGCTCTCCGGTCGGGGCGCTGGCCTGGGCCGGCCGATAGGGGGTGGCGCCGGTGTCACAGGCGCAGGACCGTGAGGTTCCTCTGGAGCGGTTGTCCGGGCAACGCCCTGGCCCGACCGCCCTTGATAGGCAGCAGCGGATTCTGAGGCGTTTGCGCCGGTTCGGCCCCGGGCCCGCGGGCTGGTACGCCGATATCTGCACCCTGCTGGATGAGGATCTGCCGCTGCGTTCGACCGGGATGCTGGTTTCGCACCTGTTCCGGGAGCTGGAGAGCGCCCTGCGCGAGGTTCTCCTGCCCGATGCCATCCGGAAAGATCCGACCGCGGGCGGGGGGCAGCGGCACCTGTTCGAAGTGAAGGGTGTGCTGGACTGGTTGGGTATCCCAGCCGCCAACCCCGCGGCCGTCGTCTGGCTGGCAGAAGCGAGGAAACTGCACACCTACGCGCACCGGGTCCGTATGGAACAGACGCCGATGGACGCAGCGGTCCGTGTGCGCCTGGCCGAACTGGAGGACATGCTCGATGTGGTGCTCGACCGCTTCGAGACCCGCTACGTCACCGTGCTGCAGCGACTGGAGACCCTGGCTGCCGTCCGTGAGCCGGGCAAGGCCCATGTGAAGCTGCTCCTGAATGCCTTCCCCCAGGATTACTTGACCCAGGAACGCTTCTTTGGACTGCTGGACGCCCCCCGGTGGCTGCCGCACCTGCGCGGGTACGGACTCTTCAGTACGCCGCCGGCACCGGAAACCGACGACGAAGCGCGCACGGTGGTCTTTCCCGCCTGGCCCGCCTCAACGTATCTGGTGCGGATGACCAGCGTTGCCCCGGTAGACGTGGCGGCAATCGCCGAGCAGATCCCCTCGACGGATAACCCGCGGGTCAATCTCGATCTTGCGGAGGTGGCACTCCTGCTGCCCCCCGCGGACGCGGCGCGTCTGGTGCCGCGGGCGGTGGAAGCGATTCGTGGCCCCTACCTGATCGACCCGGACCATTACGCCCAACTCGCGGTTCGCTGCGCCCAGGGCGGTCACACCGAGCAGGCCCTGGCGGTGATGGCCGCGCTCCTGCAGGCCGCTCAGCACGGTGGCCGGATCGACGACTACGATCTCCAGGAGATTCTGCGCTCACACAACACCACCTTGGCCCGTCACCTGGGGGCAGCTTGGTTGGAGGCGCTGACCGACAGCCTGGCAAGTACGCTCCTTGCCACCGGAATGGACCCTGACCGCGCTGGCGGGGACGACCTGTCCGGCGTGTGGTACCCGGTGCTGGACCCGGGTCACGGGGGGATGCGCTCTGATGACCGTGCCCTGTTCACCGAGGCGGTCCGCGACACGGCCGACCATCTTGCGGCCACGGACATCCGCCGGGTTCTTTCCATCCTGGAGTCCCAGCCGTGGCTGGTCTTCCGCAGGCTCCGCCTGCATATTCTCCAGCGTCACGGCGCCGACGCTCCGGACGTGGTGGAGAGCAGTCTGACGGATCTTGACCAGATTGCTGCCGCCCGGTCGCAGCGTGAATGGGCACTCTTGGCGCGCGTCTTCGCCAGGTCGCTGGGCCGGGCCGCGCTTGAAGGGGTACTGGCCGTCATCGACGCTGGGCCGGACACCGAACGGTTCGTGGAGCGGTTCCGTAGCACTTCCGGTGGTGCTGAACCGCCAGAGCAGTACGTCGAGCAGTGGGCGGGCGCCTGGCAGCGAGACCGCTATGCCGCACTGGCCGATGTCCTGCCCGAGCAGCAGCTGCAGCGCTACCGAGAGTTGTGCGACAGCCTCGGTCCGGCACCGTCGTTGGACACGATTCCCCAGCCCCCGGCCTGGTCGGCGGCCGACGAGGAGGGTTCGCCGGAGAACCTGGCTGCGATGGCGGCCACTGATCTGATCAGCCACGCCCGGGAGTTCCAGCCCGCACCCACCCGGTTCGGCACGAACGCCGAAGCCTTCTGCAGTCAGCTGCAAGCCGCCGTGACCAGCCAGGCCCTCATCTACCAAGAGGACGCCCCGGAGTTCGCCGAGTTGGCCGATGATCATCTCGCCGCCGTCCTCGACGGATTCCGTACGGCTATTCAGGCTGGTCAGCAACTCACCTGGACCACCATCCTCCCGCTCGTGCAGTTGGCTACTGGCCGCCCTCACACCTCCGACACCGGCACCCTGAACCTGTCCGTCGCCCGGTTTGTGCTGGCGGGACTGGCGCTGCAGAGCACCCAGCAGATCTCTGCCCTGCTCGGCGACGCGCTGTGGGACGTACTTGAGTCGGTCTGGAGCGCCGCGAGGTCGCCGCAAGACGACCTTGACGGGGACCAGCGGTCTGTTTGGGACGAGAGTTTGGAAACAGCCTTGCGAGCCGCCGTCGAGTGGGCACTGTGGCGTCGCGAACACGGCACTGCCTTCCAGGTGCTGTTCACCGCCTTGGACACCCTGCTGCTGGACGTGGCTGGTACGCCCGCTGCCCCGGGCGCGGCCAGTCCCGTCGGCCGGGCCGTCGGATCCTTGATCAACCGACTCGATGCTCTCGACCCGGCGTGGACGCGACGCCGAATCGGGGTCCTGTTCAACCTCGACACCGCACTGGGCCGTGCCAGCTGGATGGCTTACCTGAGCAGCATGTCGTCGCTCACTGAGTCCGTGGTGGGCCTCCTCATGGACGTCTACCGCACCGCAGCCCGCACACCCGCAGTGGACGGTCAGGATCACCGGGACTTGCACCGGAGGCTGGGTGATCACCTCATGGCCATCTATCTGGCAGGTCTGCTCGGGCTGGACGAGAGCACCATGGCTGACTACCTGTGCTCCTCACCTGTGGCTGGAGTTCAGCTCGCTTCGTCGTTGAGTGAAGTCGTTCACCACCGTGATCTGTCGCCCGATACTCGCGACCGCATCATGCAGTGGTGGACCTGGCGCCTGACCGCTCGGGACGACAACGCAAATGAGCCTGCACCGCAACCCAAGGAGATCCACGCCCTGATCGGCCCACTGGTCCGCAATGACGCCTTCCCGGTCACCTGGCGCCTGCAACAGCTGAGCGTTGCCTTTGAGATGACCGGAAGCCTCGGCCGCGACCGGCGCATCTACTCATTCCTGGCTGAGGCAGTCACCGACCACCTGGGACCAGTCCTGGAACTGATGCACCGATGGGCCACCACGCTGGACAGGTACGACTACGCCCCACGGATCAGGGAGAGCGGAATCCGCGCCGTTCTGCTGGCCGGACTTGCCTCTCCCGAACACCAGGAACTGGCCCGCGACATCATCAACCGAGCTACCTATCGTGGGCACTACCAATTCGCACCCCTGCTCACGGACACCGATGACCAACCCGGCCTGTCCTGAACCAACCCATCAGCAGGGCGGTCGGCAGAGCGGCCCCTGCCGCGCCGATGGCTTGCGACGGGAGTGTCATGAATTAGGTGTGATCCTTCCCGAAGGAGTCATCTGATGAATGCGACGACAGGTCACCTGATTGAGGCCGTAGACCGCGTGTCGCTTGCCGTGGCCGACGGCAGTGTCCAGGGTGCCGACGTGAAGTCGATGCCGGTGTCTGAGAACGGTCTGTCCAGCGAATTGCTGGAGGAGCTGGCCGCGCTCGCGGCCGAGAAGGTCCATGGCGGCGAAGGGCTGCGGCTGATGGGCGAGGGCGGGCTGCTGCCCGAACTGGCCCAGCATCTGATGCAGGCCGCCCTGGAGGCCGAGATGGACGAGCACCTCGCCGCCGAGGCCGGCCGGGTCGGCGGGCGCGGGTCCCGCTCGGGCGGCAACATGCGCAACGGCTACCGGGCCAAGAAGGTCATGACGGAGGTCGGCGCCGTGACGGTGCAGGTCCCCAGAGACAGGCTGGGCACCTTCCGGCCCCGGCTGCTGCCCGTGCACGCCCGCCGCACCGGCGCGCTGGACGACCTGGTGCTCTCACTGACCGCGAAGGGCCTGACCTCCGGCGAGATCGTCTCCCACCTCGCCCAGACGTACGGGATGACGACCACGAAGGAGACCATCTCCACGATCACCGACAAGGCCCTGGAATCGATGGCGGAATGGCGCACCCGCCCGCTCGATCCGGTCTACCCTGTCGTCTTCATCGACGCCGTGCACGTCAAGATCAGGGACGGTCACGTCGCCAACCGGCCGGTCTACGTGGCCGTCGCGGTCACCGCGGACGGCTACCGCGAGATCCTCGGACTGTGGGCCGGCAACGGCGGCGAGGGCGCCAAGTACTGGCAGACCGTCCTGACCGAGATCAAGAACAGAGGCGTCCGCGACGTGCTCATGCTGGTCTGCGACGGGCTGAGCGCCCTGCCCGACGCGGTGAACACCGTCTGGCCCCAGACCGTCGTGCAGACCTGCGTGGTCCACCTCATCCGCGCCAGCCTGCGCTACGCATCGCGCCGCGACTGGGCCGAGGTCGCCCGCGACCTCAAGCCCGTCTACACCGCCGTCAACGAGGAAGAGGCCCGGCAACGGCTCGCGGACTTCGACGCCACGTGGGGCAAGCGCTACCCCTCGATCGCCGGCACCTGGCAGCGGGCCTGGAGCGAGTTCGTACCCTTCCTCGGCCTGCCCGACGCCATCCGCCAGGTCGTCTACACCACCAACGCCATCGAGTCCCTCAACGCCCGCTACCGGCGCGCGGCCCAGGCCTGCGGGCACTTCCCCAACGAGCAGGCCGCCCTCAAACGCCTCTACCTCGCCACCCTCGCCCTCGACCCCACCGGCCGCGGCCGCCAGCGCTGGAACAACCGCTGGAAGTCCGCCCTCAACGAGTTCGACGTCCTCTTCGACGGCCGCCTTACCGCCGGACGAGTGTAGGCCGAACAGCCCACCCACCAACTCGTAGGCCAAACAGACGAATCACACCTAATTCCTGATAGACCCCTTGCGACTTCTGAAAGACCGGTGCGAGTTGCGCTGGTCAGCGGCTTGGCACCGGAGCGGGTCTGCCGGTCCAGTAGAGGGCGGTGTCGATGTCGCGTGAGGTCCAGCCGTCGGAGGGTGCTTTGCCGTGGTGGAGGAGGTCGTCGAGGAGTTGGAGGTAGCGGCCGTAGCGTCCCGGTGTGGGGGTGAGGGTGAGGCCGAGGGTGTCGAGGGCGTGTTGGACGCGGCGGTCGTAGACGGCCATCCGCTGTGGTGCTGCTGCGGTGAGGATGGCTGAGGCGAGGGCGTCGCCGGTGCGGAAGCCGGGCAGTTCCCAGATGATGCCGCGCCCTGCGCGGGCGGCCTCGCCGCGGGTGAGGGCGGTGTCGCGGACGGCGGTGACGGCCCGCTCGGTGACGGCTCGTACGTGGGTGTCGGGCAGGGACATCAGTTCTGTCACCCACCGGGTCTGTGCGGAGAGCCGTTTCCAGACCACCAGGGCTGCGATGTCCGTCTTGCCGAGGCTGCCCGTGTGCTCGGTTCGCTGTGCGACGTCGTGGAAGACCTCGTCGTAGTGCGGTGAGACGTTGGCCAAGTAGCCGGCGCGGGCGGGGATCAGGACGTCCCATACCTGGCCGCAGACAGCAGCGAACTCCTCCTGGGCCGGTGTACCCCTCGTCTTCTTCACGTCCGCATCATGCCGTTGTCGCTGGTCGGCGGGTGCGGGGGCGTCTGTGTTCTTCGGCGAGGTGGTCGAGCTGGATGGCTTCGAGGGCTTTCTTGGTGATGTGTTCGGTGCCGTCGCAGATGGCGGTGATGGCGGCTTGGCGGATGAGGCGGGCGAGGCTGCCGATGCGGCCGGCGGTGCGTTGGTGGAGGTAGGAGGCGTGGCGGGGGAGTGTGCCGGGTGTGTGCTGGGTCAGGTCGAGGGCGTTCTCCATGTCGGTGATGAGGTCGGTGAAGGGACGGGTCTGGCCGTGGCGGGCGGGGAGGGGGCCGCAGGTGATGAGACTGGCGCGGCCGGCGAGCTGGGCGCCGCGCACTCCGGCGAACAGCGGGGTCGAGGCGACATCGATGCCGGTGTAGACGAAGGTCGCTCTGATGCGTTCGGTGAGGTCTTTCAGCAGGTCGGCGGCTTCGGCGCCGGTGGTCGTGCGCGGGTTGAGGCGGTGGATCTCGTCGATGAGGACCAGGCGGATGCCGACGGCGGTGTAGGTGTGGCAGACGGCCTCGGTGATCTGGGTCTGGGTCATGCGGGTGGTGACGGGGATGCCGAGGTAGCGGGCGAATTCGGTGGCGAGGGTCTTGGCGGTGGCGCCGGGCGGCACCAGCAGGTACGCGACCGGTATCTGCTGGTGGGTGCGTCCGGGCGGGGCGGGGTGTTTGCGGGTGTGCGCGAGGTGGCAGGTGCGTCCGACTTCGAGGAGGGCGGTCGTTTTCCCGGCCGCAGCGGGGCCGGTGACGATCAGTGAGGGCCGGGCGGTGGTCTGCTGGTGGCGGCCGAGCAGCATCAGGGTGCGGACCTGGGTGGCGAGGGTGTCGATGGCGGGGGTGCGGACGGTGACGAACGCGGAGTGGTAGGCGAGGCGTTCTTCCGTGCTGCGAGGGGCGTCGCCGGGCTGGGGCGGGGTGGGGGGCGGCGTGGTGGCGAAGTGCTGCCAGCCCTGCCAGGTGGTGATCGGCCACTCCGGTTCGGCTTCGTGGGCGTCCGGCCTCGGGGCGTCGGCGCGTGTGCGGGCAGGCTGGCCTGCCGGGCGGGGGGAGTGGCTGGTGGTGGTGTGTGGGCGGGTGGTCACCAGTTGAGGGCTTCCTGGGCGGGGTCGTAGAGGCCGAGTCCGGTGTACGGGACGGCGGGGTTGTTGTCGCCGTCGGTCTGCTCTGCGTCGTCGGGCAGGTCGTCGAGGTCGTCGAGGCTGTCGTCGTCCGAGCCGTCGGCCTGCGGGTCCGGGGTGTGGGGAGGGAGGGTGCCGGCCGTGGGCGGGGGTGTTTTCAGCGGTGCGGTGCGGGTGAGGAGGCGTTGCTCGGCGGGGGTGGCGGTGCGGGTGTGGGCGCGGCGCATGAGCTGGTCGAGGGCGTCGGCGAGGTCGGCTTCGTGGGTGTCGCGGTCGCTGTGGCGTGCGGTGATGGTTTTGATGTGTTGCCAGGTGGCGCTGTTGAACGGCTGGTGGATGTGGTCGCGGTGGATCCACGGGATCTCTGTCAGGTGTCCGTCGGGCAGGCGGATCCATACCTGGCGGGCGTCGTGGGGGTTGGTGTGGATCTCCCATTTGCCGCCGCGCGCTGTGACGGGGGAGGGCTGGCCGCGGTAGGGGGCGAGGACATCGTGGTCGTAGGTGCGGTGGTCGATACGGATGCCGCGTTCGGTGATGGCCTGCCAGCGCACCGGCAGCAGTTCGAGGTAGTCGTTGCCGCTCAGGGGGAGGGGCACATAGCCGGCCACGGCGATGAGCGCGGCCCACATCTGGTTCGGTGTCAGCGCCTTCTTCGGCAGGGTGGGGTGGCGCAGGCCTTCGTGGGGGCGGTGGTGGTAGTGGATCAGCCATTCGTCCAGCAGGTCCTGGAGCTGGGCGACGCTGAAGCAGGCCTCGGTTTCGGCGTCCGGTCCGCGGCGGGTGACGTTGGAGCCGGTGTAGCCGGGCAGGTGCTGGCACAGCAGGGCGTTGATGGTGCCGAAGGTGCGCTCGACGATGCCTTTGGCGGCGGGGGCGTGGGGCGGGGTGGGCTGGACGCTGATGCCGAGGGTCTCGCAGGCGGCGCTGAACGCCGTTGACAGGTAGACCTTGCCCCGGTCCACGACGATCGTCTCGGGCACCACGACCGGCCGGGCGGCTGCGCCCTGAAGGCGTTCGTCCAGACCCATCAGCCGCTGTAGCTGGGGGAGTTGGGTGTGGGCGAGGCGCAGGGCGTCGGGCCAGGAGGGGCGGGCCGGGTGGGGGACGGTCATCTCGGCGAGCAGCAGGGCGGCGTCGACGGCCTTGGTGCCGGCGGGTCGCAGGACGGCGGCGAGGATGGCGCGGGTGGCGACGTCGACGGCGATGGTGAGTTCGGGCCGGCCGGTGGTGCCGTCGTCGAAGACGGCCAGGACGTCCAGCCGGGTGGTGTCGACCTGCACCTGCTCGCCCGGCCGCAGCGCCACGGTCGGGGTGAACGCCCGTCCGCCGGTGGGGGAGGGGAGAGTGCGGGCGGGGCGGTGGGGGTGTTCGGCGGGATTGGCGAGCTGGTGGATGAGCCGGTAGAAGGTGGCCTGGGAGGGGGCGGGCACTGTGCCGCGGCCGTGCCGGTCGGTAAGGATCTGCGTGACCAGGGGCATCAGGCCCTTGACGGTGCCCTTGGAACGGCCGCGCTGGCGGCGCAGCGCTTCCTCGATGGCAGCGATGACGCGTTCGTCGGTGCGCCCGGTCGGGCTGGGGCGGCGGGTGGTGCGGTGGTCGACCAGCCCCCACAGTCCCTGCTTGCGGTAGGCCAGGCGCATGCGCTGCACCGTGGTCCGGGAGACAGGGCCGAAGCCGATCGCGGTCAGCTCCGCCGCCTTGGCCTCCTCGCGCTGCGCGAGCGTGAGCCGGTCGGGGTCGTACTCGGCCCGGGGCACCCCGTCGCTGTCCGTCCCGCCGGGCAGGCCGGACTCCACCTCGCGGATGTGCCGCTGCCAGGCCAGCGCCTTGCGCCGCGCGTCCTCGGGCGCGGTTTCGAACAGACCCCACTGCGTCACGGCCTGGGGCATCTCGGCGCCCACGATGGCGAAGGACGGGTCGGCGAACAGATGCCCGGCCACGACCGTCTCGTCTTTGCCTGTCTCACTGGCGAGGTGGACCTGCTGCCCCGCCACAGCGATGACCTGCCAGGTGCGGTCACGGAAGCGGATGTGCGCTCCGACCTGCAGCACCGGCCGGCCGCCACGTTGCACGCTCACCGTTCATCCCCGCTGCCCGGCCCACCGCGGCCGTTCGCACTGTCGGCGCCGGTGCTGACGAGGACCCGCTCGTTCAGCGGTACGTCCAGGGGCGTGCTGAGGTGTCCGTGCCACAGGGCGTGGAAGACGGCGGGCAGGACTTCGATCGGGTCGCCCACCGCTTCGGCGCCCTCGATCAGCGGCCGCGGCTGTGCGAACACCTCACGTACGGCGGCCGCGAGACGGGGACGGCCGGCGTTGCGGGGATGGCGGTAGCCGGCCAGCCATTTCAGATTCGCCGAAAGCGTCTTCTCCAGCGGCTCAAGGCGCCGGTAGCTCCAGCTGGCCTGCGCGCACGCCGCCTCAAGGACCGTCGCAGCCCGCTGCGCCCGCTCGCCGCCGGCCTCCGGGTGGCTGGGGCAGTCGGCCAGCAGGGCCGTGCCGTCGCGGTGACGGGCGAAGAGCTGCGGCACCCACGAACGGACCTGGCCCCGCGCGTCCCGCCACAGCAGACGGACCGGCCGCCCGGCCAGACCGACCACCTCGGGATCGCGGTCCAGCACCATCAACTGCGCCCGCATCGCGGCCGACCCGCACGCCACATGCCGGCCGGTCGAGGCCGACCACCACTGACCGGGCCCCCACCGCCGCCCCGGCACCACCGGGAACGCCGACACCGGCTCCAGCTCCTCGAAGGCCACCGCGAGAACCGCGTCGGCCCACCGTTGCTGGACCACCTGCCCGAGGGGGTCGACGAAGACTGCCTCCCACTCGGATCCGGTATCCGTCTGCATGTGCTGTGAGCGGCCGCCCGATGCGGCCGCTGCGTCCTTGCTGCCCACGCGCCCCAGTCAAGCCCGTCCTGCCTGTGCGGCGGGCGGCTTCACGGATTTTGATCACGAGTGCAGGGCGATGAGGTATTGCCCTGCGGATGACGGTCCGTACACGCCTCGTCTCCTGGCGCTTGCTCACCGTTCCTTCCCGGCCCCCCGTTTGCGGTGGGCCGGGAGTGCCTCGGCCAGGACATCGGCCGGTAGGCGGGCCCAGCGCGCCAGATCATCCAGTGCCATCCCGGCCGCGAGGGCTGCTGCTGCCGTCTCCTGTACGGCCTGCTCGATCAGCGTGGCGGCATGGCCGAGGTTGCCCAGCAACTGCTGCGCGGCGTCGGCGGTCTTGCCGTACTGGGCGCCGCGCAGCTGGGTCAGCTGCTCTTCTGCGTCGTTGACCAGGCTGGTGATCAGCGCCCGCTGCTCGGCCGGCACCGTAGAGCGCCACGTGGTGCCTGAACCGGGCGCGCTGCGTTCCTTCGACAGGACGCGCAACTGTCCGGCCATGGTGGCGGGCGAGTGCTCCTGCCGCAGCCACCACGGATCGTTGCCGTAGCCGGGCGGGCCCCCCGCGCCGCGGCGGATGCGGATGACGGCGCCCATCCACGAGGTCAGCGGGCCGCCGTAGTCGGTGGCAGCCAGCGGCCCCAGCCACCCCCGCCCGACCCGCTCGCCCAGCCGGTGGCAGAACGCCCCGTCGGCGGGCAGCGGCCGCGGCTGCCCGGCCCCGCTGTCGGTCCACGCCAGCTCGGCCATGGCCGGGTCCAGCAGCGCGTCGGCGACGGCCACCACCTCGGGGAAGACGGCCGCGTCCCGTCCCACGATCCGCCACCGCTCCAGCTCTGTCCCGGCGTTGCCGCCCGCGACCTGGTGCAGCCGCCGCGGCCAGATGACTTCGCGCTCCCAGTGCAGAGCCTGCTCCCACCACCGGGCCACCACCGCATAAGCCAGAGCGAACACCCTCGCCGGCTCGACTCCGGCCCGTGCCGCCCGCCGCGCCACACCCGTCCACCGCCGCTGCGCCGCGGCCACCTCCGGCACACCTCGCACGTCCAGATACTCAAGAGGCTGGTCGGCGTCCGCGTCCAGGAGCCACCGCCTGTGCCGGACACACACCCGCTCCCAGCGAGGCGCGTACCGCACCACCCGCACGGCCGTCCCCGTGCGCCGGGCCGCGCACAGGCGGCAGCCGAACGCCACCGGCCCGGCGACCGCACCCCCGGTCCGCCACGCCGCCGCCGGCACCCCGTCCTTTCCGGCCGACAGCTTGCCGTCCTCCTGTCCCCAGGACGGCAACGCCCGCGCCAGCACGTCTTCTCCGACGCCGCACAGGCCTGCCAGGAGCTGCCGTCCGGGCGCGTTCAGCAGCACCTCGGCGTCGGCCCGCGCACCCCCGCCATCTTGCCCCGGCGGATAGTTGCGCCACTGCCAGCACGACCGCAACACCTTCGCTTCCATCCCGTAGCGGCCTGCGATGCGGCAGATCAGCGACGAGGTCGTCTCCCCCTGCAGGGGAGCTGTCCGCAGGAGGCCGGGATGTTGGGTCACTCCACCACGGTCTCGTGTTCGCCGACCCGGGCGGGCGTTTTCGCAGGAGCCGGCCGGTCCTGGGCCCGTTGTCTGCTTGCTTCCCCAGGCCGCGGGTGTCCCTTTCCTGGAGCCGGCAGGTGTCGGTGGGGCGGGGGATTGGCCCGTTCGAGCGCATCGTGATGATCCGATCGCACTAAGCTACGCCTGTGGTGGTTGGCGAAGATGCTCAGGTGAAGGGCTTCTCGGGGGCCCGCAGAGCCAAGCAGTGGCTCGAGGGCACGATGCGCATCTTCGGCGCGTACGCGAACACGGACTCGGAGTCCTGCGGTCGCCGGCTGACTCTGTCCTGGCCGTACGGAGGCCGGACGTTCTCCTTCGATCTGGGGGGCGCCATGCGCGGTGACCCCTACCAGAACGACATGTTCTGCGCGGAGGTCAAGAACTACGCGCAACCCAGCGACCAGGGAACCCAGTTCGACGAGTTCCTCGCCAAGTGCTACGTGGCTGCCCAGGCCCAGCACCACCTCAGCGACCACTTCATGTGGATCACCTGGGCCCCCTTCCGCGCGAACTCCTGGTCCACCCTCAACTCACCCGGCCAGGTGGAGACCGCGGTCCTTCAGCACAGCAGTCGCGTTTTCGGCACCAGCGACCCCGAGGAAGCCCGAAAACTCCTGGACGTTGACCTCGCCCAGTCGGTCGCAGCACGCCTGTGGCTGATCGTGCTCTCGGACAAGCAGGAAACTCTCCTGCCGCTCAAGGACTGGGCAGCCATCGTCGCCGCCGAACTCACCCGCAGAGAGGGCTCGTGGTGAACATCGTCGAACAGTCGATCTCCCAGGCCATGGACGAGCCCGACGACCGGATGATGTTCACCCGGCTCAAAGACATCGTCGCCCGGCACCTGCGCCGCATGGACCCCGGCGCCACCGTCACCAAGACCGAGTTCTTCAACCACACCCATGTCCCCGACATGGTCCTCGAATGGCCCGGCAGACCCCGCACACCGCGCCGGTTCATCTACCTGCGCACCACATCCGACCAGCGCGAACTGGAGGACGACCTGCAGCGCCTTCCCCGTGCGGACCGGCCGGTGCTTCTGGCTCTCGGTCAACTGCCCACCGCACGGCAGCAGGGAGATCTTCCCCCGCTGCCCGGCAGCAGCACCGCGCTGCTCCTCGACGCTTCCGCGCTCGGCGCACTCCAGCCGGCCGACGACTCTCCCGGTATTCCCCGTCTCGTGTCCCGCTCCGTTCTTGAAGGCGGCCGCGGCACCCTCGACAAAGCGGCGACCGAGGAGTTCCTGGACACGGTCGTTCAGGGAGCTGAGGCCGCCCGTGCGGGAGAACGCGTTCCCACCCGCGACGCCGTCGACGCTCTCACCGCGCGGATGACCACCGACGTCGCCGACCGGATGTCAGCCTTCCTCGCTGCGCTCTGGCAGGGCGGCGGATCCACGCTCGCCAGCTTCCCCGCGCCGCAGCGAGGCGTCGGCCATCTCGACGAGACGGCCCTGATGTACCTGCTGGAATCCGAGGACATCACCGACGCCGCGTTCTGGAACCGGGTCGTCCGCATGATCAGTCTCCCTATCCTGCTGCGCACCCCGGCCGCCGGCACCGGCAACCTTCAGCACCTGATGCGTGAGGCGATCCAGCTCTGGACCAGCCGTGTCTGCATGATCGTGCCCGGCGCGGCAGACGCGGACATCAGCCCGTGGCGCTGGGCGGTGAAGGCCGGCCAGCTGATCCTGCAGACCCCGCGTTTCCATGTGCTCGTTGCCCAGTCCCGGCGCCAGCTCCCGCCCGGGCAGGAGCACGACCTGCCCCGCCTCGACGAGGTGAGGAACAGGGCAGACCGCTTCAGCATCCCGTTGACCTCTCTTCGCATGGTCGTCACGGACCGCCACGTCGGATACGGCGGCCCCGGCGACGACATCTCCCACGACGCCCAACTCGACGGCATCAGCGACGCACTGGGACAGGCCGAGGGAGTCATCGAAGCCGATGCCCGCATCCCCTCCGGCGAGACTCTCCAGTGCCTATTCGGCACCGGAATCGCCAGCGCCCGCGGCGCACGTACCCAGGTGTCGCTGGATGCCCTCCTCGGCACAACGACGCGCCTGCTCTCCGATCTCTCGAGCGACGAAGCGGAGAAGATCACGCAGCTCCTCGGCGCCCAAGGCCCGCCTCCCGACCAGCCATGGAGTCAGCCCAGCTTTGACGATGTATAGGACCTACGCGAGGTCTCCGACAGGGCTGCGGGCTCTGACAGAACCCGGTGACGGCAGGCAACGCACCGGACCCGCGCTCGCTTCGGCTGCGTCCCGTCCGTCGGCACCACTGACGACGGACGCCCGCCCGGCATCGCTGTCCGCCTGTCGGCCGAGTTGCCCGGCGCCTGTTCGACGCGCAGCAGGGTGATGCGTGCTTCAAGTACCGCGGGCACCGTGCCGAACAGCTTGGGGTCGAGTTCACCGACATCGACTACATCGACGTGTCGTTCTGATCTCGCAGGGCACCTGAGCGGTGGTCGGCCTGCGGCTGAGCCGACGCACCGTAGTTGTCACATAGGCACGCTTGTTGTCACCGGCGTAGTGGAGTACGTGCGGTGCGACTGTTCGGCATCACCGAGCAGACCGGCATGTGCTACCTCGGCGCGGCCCACCCGAAAAGCACCGCCAGGCTGCCCAGGTAGCCCGTCTGGTTCAGCTCTGAAGCGTGGCGAGCCAGTCGGTCAGCAGGTTGTTGACCTCGTCGGGGCGTTCCTGCTGGATCCAGTGGCCGCAGCCTTCCAGGAGGTGGGAGGCCGACAGGCGGGGGAGGGTGGTGGGGTAGGCGTCGATGGCGTCGGACATCCAGGTGGTGGAGGCGTCCAGGGCGCCGCCGATGAACAGGGACGGCTGCTTGATCGGGGCTCCGCGGTGCGGGGCGAGGTGTTCCCAGTCGCGGTCCATGTTGCGGTAGCGGTTGAGGGCGCCGGTCAGACCGGTGCGCTCGAACTCCCCGGCGTAGACGTCGAGGTCCTCCTCGCTCAACCATGCCGGGAGCGGGCCGACGGGGAAACGGTCGCGCAGCTGACAGCCCAGGGTGACGAAGTGGGGGTCGGGCTCGCCCTGGGCGGGCATGGTGTCGGCGGACAGGGCCGCGTAGAAGCCTGCGAGCCAGCCCCGGACGTCGGGCTCGATCTCCGTCTCGGCGCGGCCGGGCTCCTGGAAGTAGGAGACGTAGAACTCCTGCTCGGGGCCGCCGATCTGGCCGAAGATGTCGGTGGGGCGGGGGCCGCCGGGCGGCGCGTAGGGGACGCTCAGCAAGCCGACCGCGCGGAAGACTCCGGGGTGGAGCAGGGCGGAGGTGGCGGAGATGTTGGAGCCCCAGTCGTGGCCGACGATCACCGCGCTCTCCTCGCCGAGGGCGCGCACGACGGCGACGTTGTCCTCCACCAGGTCGAGCATTCGGTAGGCGTCGATCGCGGCGGGCTTGGAGGAGCGGCCGTAGCCGCGCACGTCGATCGCCACTGCCCGGTACCCGGCCGCGGCGAGGGCAGGGAGTTGGCGGCGCCAGGAGTACCAGGACTCGGGGAAGCCGTGCACGAGCAGGATCAACGGGCCGGTGCCCTGCTCGACCAGGTGCAGGCGCCCGGCCGGGGCCTCGACGGTGCGGTGGCGGAGCTCGGCGGTCGGCTCGGGCTGCATGCGCTCCTCCTCGGTTCGCGGGCGGACGCGGCTACCCATCGATCATGCGACGTGGCACCCGCCCGACGCGATCAGCCTTGCCCATTTGGCAAACTTGCAGGACAGAGGGGTGGAGCGGCACGGCAAGAAGGAGCGGGAAGGTGGCAGTCGACGACTTGGACGGCACGCTGGCCGCGATGGGGCCCCGGTTGCGGGCCGCGCGCGAGCACCACGGCGCGACGCTCGCCGGTGTCAGCTACGCGACCGGCATCTCGACCAGCACGCTGTCCCGGATCGAGACCGGCCGGCGCAAACCCACCCTGGAGGTACTGCTGCAACTGTCGAAGGAGTACGGCGTCTCCCTGGACGAACTGGCCGGCACCGCGCCCGCCCCCGCGGCCGAGCTGCGGGGGCGGGCGCCGCTGAACTTCGGGGATGACAAGGCGGTGCTGCCGTTGACCCGGTACGTCGGCGGCCTGCACGCCCACAAGCACGTCCTGCCCGCTGTCGAGGGTCCGCCCGCACGGCCGCGGCAGGTCTCCCACGAGGGCTACGAGTGGTTGTGCGTCCTGTACGGGCGGCTGTGGCTCGCACTCGGCAACCAAGACCTCGTCCTGACTGCCGGGGACGTCGTCGAGTTCGACACCCGCACCCCCCACGGAGTCGCAAACGCCAGATCCACCGGACCGGTCGAGTATCTGATCATGTTCGGGCCTCAAGGAGAACGTCTACGGCTGCGCACCCCTCCAGGGGTCGCGGGACTGGTGACAGAAAGGCTGCTGAGTGAGCAGTTGTGACAAGCCGCGTGCCTCCTCGGTGACAACCACGCTGCTTCGGTCGGCCTCATTCGCCACGTCATCCGGCTCTACCGGTGACAACTACTGAGCTTCGGCTCAGCGGCATATGGTCTGGCTGCGTCGCGCGGGGGCCTGGTGATTTCCGGGCGGTATCAGTTTGCCGGGGCTCTGCTCTCGCTCTGCCGATTGTCAGTGCTCCGTGGGATTCTTTGAGTACGCCAGTGACGGACCGAGTGGAGAGTGTTGAGGTGTGTGCCATGGCCGTGCGTGTTCGGCATGCAGATCCACCCGCGCCGTCCGGGTGCCGGTGGTGTGGTGAGGAAAAGAGCAGACACGGCCGACGGTGGGTGGCTTCTGCGGGAGTGCACTCGTGGGAGGCGCCCACCCGTGAGCAGCGTCTGAGCAGGATGAAAGCCCGCCGTTCAGCGCGGCTGGCTCATTCGTCCTCGGACCAGTGACGCAGCCCGGCCTCGCTGGCCACCTTGATCGCGTCATTGAACGACTTCACCAGGGCTGGCGGAACATCTGAGGGCTGCCGCAGTCGCTGTGCCAGCTCGACGACCATGCTCTCCTTTTTACGCGGAGCCTGCTCGGAGTGCTGGTACAGCAGGGTGTGAAGCGACTTGCTGAACTTGCCGGTCCGGCGCAGGTCTGCGACGTCCTTGGACATCCACTGCTGCTCGTCCGTGCGAGGCCATTCGGCGTTCATGGTGTCGGCCCACTGATCGTCGCTGAAGACGTCCTCCAGCTCGTTCGGGTCTCCGAGGAAGAGGCAGTCCTTCTCAGTGAAACCGTACTTCTCCAGACGATTGAGGCTGAACTCCTTTTCCTTGTCGCGGATCGAGTCGCCGTCGACCAGGAACATGACGGTGCGCTTGTGCTTTTTGAGGAATTTGGCGAAGTTGAGGGCGCCGTCGTTGCCGCCGCAGTCCCACAGCGCGATGCCCGCGGACTGGATCGGGTAGCCGAACGCCAACTTGAACAGTGCCGGCAGTGCCGCGTACTCGGTGGGGCCCTCCACGCCGACGAAACACCGTTCGTGCAGGAGGACACTGTTGCGGAAGCCCAGGGAAACCGCCATGTTCGACAGGAAGCGCCGGGTGTCCTCGTCGCTGTCCTCTGCGCCGAGCGATTGTACGTAGGCTCGTCCGACCCTGCTGTTGAGATGCACGATGTCCTGGATGTCGACACCGTCGATCAGGTTCAGGGAATGGGTGGCAACGATCACGGTGGACTGCGCGGCGGACGCCGACACCTTGATCATGTCCATGATGCGACGCTGGTGCTCATAGTCGAGGTGCGTGTCGGGCTCGTCATAGGCGATGATCACACCGCCTGTGACGCCGCCCTCCGCTGCTTCCGAGAGGAGCTGCTGGCTGGCCTCCCACAGGGCCAGCGAAATCCGGCGGGACCGGCCGGCCCCGGCCGCAGCCAGTGACACGGCTCGTTGGCCGGGTGCCGCAGCGGTCATCGAGACGCCACTGACGGTCGGCCGGAACTGTACGGTCGGCTCCAGGGAGAAAGAGTCGAGGGAGCATCGTTCCTCGACCAATTTCTGCAGACGGGCGGCATCGTCCTTGAGCAGGCCGGAGAAATCGGTCTCCAGATCGGTGATCTTCTGCCGGGTCTCCTCACGCAGGGTGTACTCGCGTAACTTCGCCGTCAGGATGCTGCGGACCACGGTGTCGGGAGTCTCCGCGGCATCGCCCCGGAAATACAGGAGCTGCGGCAGGGAGCTGACGACGTGCTCGGGCGCCTGCGCCCAACCGGCAACCGTCGGGGCTGAGGCCACATGCTCCTCGAGAACCTCGGTCCAGCTCGCTTTGACGTTCGGCTGGCCCTCACGCAACTTGACGCCTACATCGGAGGCAAGGCTGCGGAGCTCAGGCACCTTCAGAGAGGAGATGTTCCGTAGCGCGGGGTTCTGCGGCACCTGCGCCAGCCACTCAAGTGAGACGCCTTCGCCTTCCACGTGCCGACGGCGCACCTGGATGGAAGAGGCGAGACCCAGGGCCTTCTTCTCGGCGTCGGACAGGTCGAACCGGCCTTCCACCGTCACCGCGATCGGCTCCGCGGCGTCATCGTCCGATGGCAGGGCAGCGCGCGCGGGTTCACTCTCGGCAAACTGAGAGATGTCACTGTCTGCAAGAGGGCGCTCGCCGAGCAGGAAAGCGATGGCGTCCAGAGCTGCTGTCTTCCCGCAGTCGTTGTGCCCCGTCAGAATGGTCTGCTTGTGGATTGGGATGCCCTGGACGTCGCCCAGCGAGCGGAAATTGGTGACGCTGAGTTCGACGAGTCGCACAATGCTCCCTTGCTGTACGGCATGGACACGCGGGTGGCCAGCAGCCGTCAACGCGCCGTTGAAACACACCACTTTGGGACGAGGTGGGAAAACTCTAGCGTCTGATGAGACATGAGAGAGCTGGGATCCCAACGTTGCAGAGGGCGCGGCAGCGTACGAGAGCGGCCGAAGATCCTATACCGGACGACGGGAGCGTCTGTGGCGGCGATGGGAGGGCTGGTCTGATGTCTTTGGTAGCGATGCGGCCCGGGAACCGAGGCGAAACTTCGCCGCCCAGAAGCCCCTGGGGGAGTTGAGCAGTCCATCCTCAGGCGGCCTTTCAGGAACACGATGATGGCGTGGCACGCCGCGCCGAAAAATGTGTGTCTGCGCGCGCCGCCACGTCACCACCGAGCCGGTGCCCCTGCGGATCATCCGCAGTGATGCAGTTCACAATGCGAATTGATGGATGGTCATGCATGGTCGCTGACCGGCTTGTTGGACACCATGATCTCATCCAGCGATGCCGGTGTGGGTGAGGAGGTGTTGTTGGTCGGGGTGGAGGGTGCTCCATTGAGCGCGTTGGGTGTTGGCCCAGTGTTGGAGTGTGTCGGGGGCGGGTTCGTTTCCGCTGGTCGTGGCGCGGTATTGCTGCCAGGTGCGGTGCCAGGTGTAGGGCCAGGGTGGGTTCCACCACGGGTCCAGGGCGGTGAGCGCCTCAATGGTGGCGGTGGAGAGGACGCCGGCGCGGGCTTTGCGGCGTTGCTGGCCCAGCCATCTGCCGAGGGGGAAGCCGTCTTGTCGGGTGTGCTTGTCCGGGGTGAGGTGGCCGTGTCGGGCGGCGTAGGCGCGTGCGTGGTCGATTCCGGGGCTGGCGGGGTAGGAGCGTGTGGCCGGGGCGGGTCGTTCGCCTACGACAGCATCGGGTGTGATGCCGAGGACGGTCAGGAGGTCCTGCTGGCCGGGGTGGAGATGCTCCCAGGACTCCTGCTGGACACGGATCCAGCGGCAAAGGCCTCGTGAGAGGTTCGTGGCCGGTACGCCGTCGGCACCCGTGGCTTCCGTGCGGAGGCGGTGGTAGGCCTGCTGCCATTGCAGGGGCCAGGGCGGATTCCACCACGGATCGATCAGGGTCAGGGCTTCGGCCCGGGTGGGGGAGAGGCGGCCCTGACCGGCGCGTCGTCGTTGCCAGGCCAGCCACTTCCCCAGCGGGAACCCGTCGAGGACGGTGCTGACGGGTGCGGCGATATGGCCGTATCCGGCGGCGTAGGCGCGGGCTTGTGCGAGCACAGTGTCCAGCAGACCGGGCCCAACGCGGGGAGCCGGTGGTTGGGCGGCTCGGGCTGTCTCGGCGGTGATACCGATCTTGGTCAGCAGGCGGTGCTGTTCGGGGTGGAGTGTGCCGTAGCCGGTGCACTGACGCCTCAGCCAGTCGGCCAGCTCCTTCTCAAGGTCCGCAATGCCGCTACCACCGCCGCCGGCTGCGGACTCTGACCGCTCGCGTACGCGAGTCCAATTGCGTTGCCACTCCAAGGACCAGGTCGGGTTCCACCAGGGGTCGAGCGCTGCGAGGAGCGTGCTGACCGGCCATGTCCCGCCTGTACTGCGATGGTGCTCCCGCGCCTGGTGGCGCTGTTCGCTCAGCCACCGGCCCAGCGGAAACCCCTCAGGACAAGCTTTCAGGGGCGTGGCGAGGTGGCCGTGTGCGGCGGCGTACGTGCGCGCGTGGGCCAGCCCGGGGCCCGTACCGCAGAGCTGGGCGATGATCTCGTGGGGGCAAGCGGCGGCGGTCTCGGCGGTGATGCCGATCTCCGCCAGCAGGCGCTGCTGCAGCGGATGCAACTGCTTGTAGCCGGTGCACTGTACGGACAGCCATGTGGCCCAGCCGTCACTGCCGTCCGGCCAGCTCCCTTCTGCGGCCCCTTGGCGCCGGTCTCGGGCATGAGCGCGGATCAGGTGCCAGGTTCGCTGCCACGCCAAGGGCCACGGCGGGTTCCACCACACGTCGATCGCGTCGAGTACCTGGAGGTGCGCGCCGGGTTCGTCCTGGCGGCGGGTGAGGCAACGCTGGGCAGTGAGCCACTTCCCGAGCAAAAACCCTTGGTACGAGATGTTCTTGGTGGCCAGGGCCAGGCATCCGTGTTCGGCGGCGAAGGCGCGCGCACAGTCAACAGCCTTATCGATGCCTGCTGTCCGGCTCGTTCGGCGCGGGCGTGCGCTACCGGCGGCCTGGGCCGTGAGGCCTATGTCGGCCAGCAGACGGCGTTGTTCGGGGTGGAGTGAGCTGTAGTCGGTGCACTGCAGGTACAGCCATTCCCCGGTCAGCATGTGGGTGTCGGGGAAGCCGTCGGCGGCGTTGAGGGGGCCGTGGCGTCTGACGTGGTCGCGGGCGCGGTAGTAGGAGCGCTGCCACTTCACCGACCAGGGGATGTTCCACCACGGATCCACCTCCTTGAGGGCGGCGGCCTTTTCTTCAGGCAGGACCAAGGCGTGGGCCTGCTGGTTGTGCACCCATTTCCCCAGGGCGAAGGAACCGACTCGGGTGTCGCGTTGGGTGGCGAGGTGGCCGTGCTGGGCGGCGTAGGTGCGCGCGTGGGCCAGGCCGGCGGCGAAGGCGCCCTCGGCGTGCACGCTGTGACCCCGCAGCCGTTTCTGAGCCGGCAGCCCCTCTGTGCCCGCGGTCTGCCGACGCTGGTAGCCCGCGAGAACGTCGGCGAGAGGCCGGGGCCGGAGCGCCAAGGGGACCTGCCACAGCCGCTGTTCGTCGTCTCCACTGCCGCCCTCGGTACGGATGCACTGGTACGTCCAGGCAAACAGCGCTCCGTGGGTACAGCCGGCCAGACGCTCGGTGAGCCACGAACGCCGCAAGCGATGGCCCAGCTCGCCGGGCACGCAGGGCACATCAGCCAACCGGTAAGGGAGGTGACCACCACCGTCAGCAGCGACACGGAGCCGCCAGGCCCGGCTTGCCAGAAGCGTGGCGAGGGCGACGGTCTCTGGGTAGGTGACCAGATCCCGCGCCAGGATCCGCCACCGCTGCGGATCCTCGCCCGCGGGCATGGCCGCATCCAGCCGCATCGGCCACAGACGTTCCTCGGGCCACTCCTGCGCCCACCACCAGGCTGTGACCGCTTCCGCAACCTCGAACGCCGAACCAGCGACGGGGGAGCGGCGCAGCAGCCTGCGGTGATCCGCCTGCGCCTGGACCACCTCCGGGCATCCGGCCAACCCCACGACACGGCCCCCGCTGCCAGGCACGTTCATCAGCCAGCACCGGTGGCGTGGGCAGACTCGCTGGTGCGCCGCCAGGTACACCCGGGCTGGTGCAACGCGACCGGTCCGCGCAGCCACACAGCCCGGGCACGCCGGACCCCAGGCAGCAACCGTCTCCACCCCGTTGTAGAGCCGCACCGCCGGCCGCTCCTTCGAGGGGCCCAGCGGCTCCTCCCGCGTCCAGGCCGGCAACGCATGGCGTAAGCCCACCTGCGGCACACGACACAGCGCCGCGACCCGGTCCCGGGCCGCAGCGTTCAAGAACACCTCGCTGTCGCCCTGCAGAGCCCGGACGACGCCCTGCTGGCCAGCCACTTCGGTAACCGACGACAGCAGACTCCGCACCGTCAGGCCGTACCTGTCCGCGATCCGCCCCAGGAACGACAGCGTCATCTCACCCTGCAGGGGAGCCACCCGAAAGGCACCCGCAGCCAGCAACAGCGTCCCCACCCGCCCGTCTCTTGTGACAACTATCGTGCTTCGACTCAACAAGTGTGACTGAGCGCTCTAGTTGGCGGGTAAGCGTTGGCGGCACGAGCGAGGCCCGGGCGGTGTCCTTCGGGTTCCTCAGCCGTGACGCGGTCGTTGGAACCTGTCCACCAGGCGGTGTCCTGGCGATCCAGAGCGCTGGCGCCAGGTTTAGCCGAAAATGACGACGAACACGATCGCCTTACTGGCCGCGAAGGGCACTGAGCAAGCTAGTCAGCTCTGGCGGCTGCAGGGTCTTCCAAGCAACCGGGCTAACCCCTGGAGTCATCATGTGGCCATAAATGCGATCGCAGGTAACTATGGACTGTTCAGCGACGAATAGCAGACCCTCCCAGTCGGTGACATCAAAGCTCTCACCATCAATGAGGTCCAGTGGAAAATAAGCTACTGGCCATCGGCCGAATCGTGCATTTTCGAGCGATTGCCGCATCATGCTGAGGTGGGACGTCACTCCAGTCATGGCATGGGGGCCGCCTTCGAGAAAATCAAACCCGGGAGGCCCGGAATATCGAGAAAATGCCGCCTGCCGCTCCTGATCCGCTAGATCCCAGACCGCCTCGTAAGCCTTCATGAGGCGCGCAATCCGCTCGTCGAGAACCTTTGCTTTCGTCGCTGAGACCTCATCTTGAAAGTTCAGCCTGAAGTCTTCCAGGCTAGTCAAGGTGATATTTGTATTCTGGGTAGCGCGGATTGCTCCGGCTTGGAATCCGCTCTCGGAAAAAACAAGCCCGCGATCGGCTCCGATGTCATCGACTATTCCCTGGAGCGTGAGGATTCTCTCCTTCGGAATCCGTCGCTGCCATGCCTTGCACTCGACCAGCCAGAGAATATCCACCCCGGCAATACTCAGGCGGGCCACGACGTCGATGTCATGCCGACCTCGTGCACCTTCAATGGTTTCATCGACGCGCGTATCGAATCCGAGCTCGGACAAGAAGGAGGAGACTTCCTGTTGGTATTCCTGCCATTCTGGTGTCCGGCCCAATTGAACACTCCAGTAGGTGTAAGTGGCACTAGATTCTGGCTGCTTCGCCAGCGGCGCGCCCAGTTGCACCCGACCGCGCTGGAGGTCGGCCTCGCCGACCTCCACAGTTCTGACGACCCCCGACCGGAGCCAGTTGACAAGGATTCAGGCGAGGGTCAGGGGCTGGCTCGGACATGGGGGTGAGCCTAGTCGGCGCCAGCCTCACTGGTTCCAACTCTCGTGACCAGGTTCCCACTAGCGCGTCACGTCTCAGCACCGTCGACCGCCAGCGCACAACCCGCCAAGCAAACCGCTCACCCGCCAACTAGTAGACTGTCGCGGCTAATTTTTGGGATATAGATGGCGCAGTTTGATGCGTGCGTCGTGGGTGGTGAACTGCCAGTTCACCTGACGTTGGCCGGTGTTGGTGGCGTTCTGCCAGGCCGAGAGTTCGGTGTTGAGGATGTCGAGGTCGCTGATCCTGCGGTCGAGGCATTGCCGGGTCAGCGCGGAGAGTTCGATCTCGGCGATGTTGAGCCATGACCCGTGCTTGGGCGTGTGGTGGATCTCGAGGCGTTGGGCCAGGGCGAATGCCTCTTGTGGTTCGAATGCCTCGTACAGCGAGGCGATGCCGTGGGTGTTGAGGTTGTCCATCACGAGCACCACGGTCTCGGCGTCGGGGTAGTCCACGCTCAGCAGCTGCTTGACCTGGCCGGCCCAGTCGATCCGGGTCCGCCGGGACAGCGCCTGAACAGCACGCCACCCGCGCAGGGGTTCGACCCACACGAAGATCGAGCACGTGCCGCAGCGGATGTACTCGCTGTCCTGGCAGGCGTCGTGACCAGGGCGGGCCGGCAGCGGGTCGCGGGTATCGGCGAGGAGCTGGTAGGGCTTCTCGTCCATGCACACCACCGGACATGCCGGGTCGTAGGGCCGGGCATAGACAGCCAGCACGTCTTCCATCCGGGCCGCGAACTCCGCGTTCGTCCGTGGTGGGATGGTCCAGCACTTTCTCAGGTGAGGACGCAGTTCCGTTTTTTTAAGACCCGCCCGATGGTGGAGTGGTCCAGATCGGGGATGTCCTCGGTCAGCGCGACGTGCTTCTCCAGCAGACGCAGCGACCACCGGGTATAGCCCTGGGGTGGCTGCGAGCACGCCATCGCGATCAGCCGGGCTTCGACCTCGCCGGTCACCGGCGAGGGCACCGGCGGGAGGTCACGCCTCTTCCGCGCGATCGTGGCGTGCACATCGCCACCGGTCTCGGCGAAACGCTTGGCAACCAGCCGTAACGTCTCACCGGAGACGCCGAGCCGGGCCGCGATCGCCTCCTTGGAATCCACGTCACCCACCGAGACATCCAGTGCAAGCAGCACCCGCGCACGCATGATCATCGAGGCCCCGCGAACACCCGTCGTGGTCACCCGGACCAACTCCTCACGATCCTGCGCGCTCAGCCTGACCGGCCGCTTCTTCTGTGAACCCACGACGACAGTCCTGTCTGGCAAAAGGGAGGGAACCCACCTGACACCAGCCTCCCAACCAGACATGCCATAACTAAGCAGCGACACGCTACTAGGGTGCTCAGTCACAACAAGCAGGTGCCGGGCCGCGGCCGGCGCCAGGTCAGTAGTCGAGGTCGAGGTAGTCGATGTCGTTGAGGGTGACGTCGGAGAGTCCTGCGGCGCGCCCTCCGCCGTCCTGGAAATAGACGTCCTTAAATCCTTCGGCGATGATCCCCCGCATCTGCTGGTCGCTGGCCCCTGTGTCACGGGCGTCGAACAGGCGCTGCGCGTAGGCCGGGGGGAGGTGCACGGTCAGGCGGCGGAAGCGTCCGTCGTCGGTCGTGCCGACGGGTGCGGTGTACCCGAAGCGGGCCCTCGTCTCCACCGTGATGCCGCCGGAGGCCGCGGCATGTTTCTGCCGGCGCTTGCGCACCTGTGGCTGCCACCGCTGCCGTACCGCGTCGTCGAGTTTCGCGGCGACGTCGGCGCGGGCGTGCTTGCGGGCGCCGCGCCGGTAGCGGTTGACGGAGTCGGCGGTGACCCCGAGCTCCTGCGCGACGGCCTTCGCACTGCCCAACTGCTTGAGCAGGAACCCGATCTGACCTTTCAGCGTCTTCGGCGGCTCGCGGGTGAAGGACTCCCGGTCGGCCCGCTCGATCGCGTCGTCGATCTCCCCCACGGCCTTACTCTCCTTCGTCGAGGACGGCGTCGCCGCCCTTGATGTGGCGGGCCGGGTTGAGGCCCTTCTCCATGAGGTCGACCGCCCACAGCATCGTCTGGACGCCCTCCAGCTTCGCCAGGCCCGGCGTCGGTCCGAGGCGGAACCCGCCGGGCTGTGGCTTCCCGGACGTCGCGTACGGCAGGAAGTCCAGCGGGCTGTCCCCCGGGGAGGGGTAGACGACGCAGTCGGACAGCACGGCGAGCGGGTACAGGCCCGTCATCCGAGCCATGTTGTTGAGCTTGCGGTGCATGTTGACGCGGGCCTTGCTGATGACGGCGGCGCGGATGTCGGGGCGCCAGGTCGGGCGCTGCATGGCCGGCCACGGGTCGCCGTCCTTGTAGGACTTGCCCTGGGGGCGCTCGCGGAGCTTGCCGACGCCGCCCTTCACGGTGGCCTTGATGGCACCGAGGACGGCGGTCAGGGCCGGGTCGATCTGCTTGTGCTGCTCCATCGCGGCGAGGAAGGCCCGGTCGTCCAGGTCCTTCGTGACGCCGAGGTCGGCGAGGGTGTCGACGTAGGCGGTCTTGAGGCGGTCGTGCCACGGGTCCAGGTAGGCGCCGGTCTCGCGGCGCAGGTACGCCTCGATCGGGTGCACGTCGTAGCCGAGCTCCTGGGCGTAGGCAAGGGTGTGCGTCTGGTACCAGGCCGGGCCGGTCGGTCGGCTGCCGTCCGGAGTGAACGGCGAGGGCAGGCGCGGGTCCAGCTCGATGTGGGACAGGTCCGCCAGCCAGCTCCCGGGGATCTTCGGGTTGAACTTCGGGGCATGGAAGTGGTCCGGCGCGGAGAGACCGACGACCAGGCGGGCCGCGGCGGCGAGGAACGCCGTGTTGAGGTCCAGGCCGACCGCGTACGGCAGCGTGCACTCCTCATCGCTGAGCGTCTCCACCGACCGCACCCACTGGTACGCCTCTTCGTTGAGGAAGCCGCCGGTCCAGCCGCTGTTCACGACGACGGGGTGTTCCGGGGTGGCCTCCGGTGGCGCGGGGTCCATCGGCTCGGTGCCCAGGGAGCCCGCGTTGTGGCCGGACACCCAGTTCCCGGTCTGAGGGTCCTGCACGGCCTTCGTCGGCGGGCGCAGCGCGGTCATCAGCTCCAGGCCCGAGACGGCCGTGGAGCCGCGCGGGGTGATGACCCGCTGGGCGTAGATTCCGAGGACGCGGGCGATGTCGGCCGGCTCCATCTCACAGACGCCGGGCCACGACCGGGGATCGAGGGCGTCCCACGACAGGATGGCGAGCTGCACGCACTGCCGCTCACGTCCCTGCGCCTTGCGGTAGACCCTTGCCCACGGGCCGAACCCGCGCTGCGTCAACTGCCATTTCGCCTTCGCGACCTGCTTGACCACCGGGTGGTCGTCGGGCAGGCGCAGGGAGCGGCGCTGCTCGTGGCCCTCCAGGCGCTCCGACAGCCCCAGCTTTACGGCGGCCGCGGCGGTGAGCACGATCAGCGGATCGCTGTCCTTGCCGTACCGGTTGAGCTTCGCGGCACCGAGGCCGGACTCGCGCAGCGTCCACTCCACCAGCTCCACCACCGTGGTCGCCGGGCAGTCGAGCACGATCCCGTCGACGCCGTACGCGGAACCGTCACCGTCCAGCACCGCGAGCGGACCATGCGGGAACCGCGAGTCGGCTACGGGCGCGGAACGCTTCTTCGCCGGACGGCGCGACGTCGCCGACTCAGCCTGGACGACGGGCACCTCCACTACGGCGGGCGCCTCGGGCACGGCCGGGCCGGTGAACGTCTCCGCAACCGGTTCCGGGTTGAGCGCGGGAGCCGCGGCGGGCGTGACAGCGGGAGCTCCGTGGGCCGGGTACTTCGCGGCCCACCCGTTCAGCAGCCGCTGGTAGGCATCCAGGCGCGGCGACTTTGGCTCCGAGCGGCCGTTCTCCCAGTTCTTCACCGACTGGGTCGTCGTCTTCAACGTGGTGGCGAGGCGGGCCTGGGTGATGCCGGCGGCCTCACGGAGCCGGGCACGCTCCGCCGGAGGCGGGAGATGCGGCTCCTCGTTCAACAGCGCGTCGACGGACGCGAACAGCTCTTCCTCAGATGCCATTCCCTGCACCTTCACATCAGGACCCGATACTGCTTAACCAAAAACTTATCCCACTCCTTAACCTTCCCGTGCCCACTCCAACCCCAGCGCGGCGAGCGCGGCGAGTTTGTCGAAGGTGAGCTTCGCGCGACGGCTTTTGCTGTTGCTGAGGAACACTCCGAGTCGGACTTCTGTCCCGTCCTCCAACTGCTCTGTGTGGCCTCTGGGGACGGTCACGGAGCCCTCCCGCGCCTTGTACTGCGCCAGGGCTGCAATACCCCGTTCGAAGGCTCCAGAGGCGCCCTGGGGGGCCTTGGCGGGCGTTTCCTGCTCTGGTGGGAGCGGTACGACACCAAGTTGCTCCAGGCGCTCGCGCTGCCCGTCCATCAGCGAAGCCCACACCGCCGGTTGGCGCTGTTTCGCGGCCCATCGTCCGATGTCCATGCCGTGGACCGTGACGCCGGGCAGGACATCGGCCTGGCCCTGTTCGTCGCGTACGAGTTCGCGCACGGCCGCGTAGTGGCGTTGCCATTCGGCCGGCCACTCGGGGTTCCAGTCTTCGTCGACGGCTTCGAGTGCTGTCTTCCAGTCGGGGTGGTCGTCCAGCGCACCAGGACGCCGCAAATTCGCGAGCCACATCCCCAATGGTCTATCCAGCATGGCCGCCGTGCGGGGGGCGCAGAGTGTCCAGTGTTGGTCGTAGTACGCCTTCGCGGCTTCCAGGTTCTCCTGGAACCTCTCATCGGCCATCGACCACACCATGCCGAGCCGCTCCAGGCGCTGCGCGCGCTGCCCGTTCATCTCCCCGGCCCCGTACGCCCGTCGCTGCTCCGCCACCCACTGTCCAAGAGGTGTCGCGCCCTCGCGGTGTCCGTAGGGCACCCTCGCGTTCCCGACCCGCTCGACGTACGTCTTCAGCTTCGCCCAGCCGCGGGCCCAGTCCTGACGTTCGGTGTCGATGACGTTGAAGGAAACCCAGTCCGCGACCATCACCGGGTCGCGCGGAGCGGCGAAACGGAGCAGCAGGCGGGATTCGTCCTCGCCTTCCTCGGGCGGCGTACCGATGTGCTGGGACGGTTGCGCGACGTCCTTCTGCGGCTCCTGGGGGATCGCCAGCAATTCGATTGCCTCTTCGTCGTGAGCGCGTAGACCTTCCAATACCTTCACCAACGGGCGATACGACCCGGAGGTGAACATATCCTCAGGTGTCTCTTCCGGCTGGAGGAATACCGGCACGATCAGAGAGGCGAGCTTGCCCTGTCCCGGCTTCTGACGCAAAGCGCGCCCGATAGCCTGGACAATGTCATGCGGCGCGCCCTTGGGATCCAGGAGAGCCACGGAATCCACGGCGCGAATATCAACGCCCTCACCCAATACGCGGCAATTCGAGAGAATGGCACGCAGTGCCGTGGTGCCGAATTTTCCCAGGACTCCGCGCCGGCGCTCGGGTACGTGCTCGCCGCAGAGCCAGTCGGCCCAGATCTGAGCCGGGTACCGCTCAGGCTGGTCGGCGTGCAGCTTGGCCGCAACCCGCTCCAGGCCCTCCGCGTACGCCTGTGCCTCGATGGTGCGGTGGTGGAAGGTGATGCACGTCGACAGGTCGTGCTGCGCCATGGTGTGCAACAGCGCCGCCTGCAAGGCCCCGAGCCGCTGACCCCGCACCTCCTCACTGCGCCGCTCCTCACCCATCAGCCGCTCCGGGGTGACGACCGGGTCCTGGAGCTCCAGGACGATGATCTGGTACCGGGCCAGCAGCCCGCGCGACACCGCCGACGCGAGCGAGAGTTTGTAGAGGACGGGCCCGAAGACGGTCTCGTCGTCCATGGAGGCCGCCATCTCCCGCGGCAGCCGGTCGCGCACCCCCTCAGCGACCTCGCGGTTCAGCCGCTCTTCCCAGATCCGCGGCGTCGCCGTCAGGTACAGCCGGCGCGCCGACGGAATGACTCGCTGGTCGTGCACCGTGGCCCAGGCCTTACCCATCGAGCCACTTGTCCTGTGGGCCTCATCAACCACCGTCAGGTCCATGGGAGACAACCGCTGCCCGTAGGCGCCCTCGAACGCCTCGGAAAGGACACCGAGGCTGGCATACGTCGCGAAGACGGTGACCGGCCCCTGCCCATGCCACAGGGCGAGCTGTACCGGATTCGTTGTGCTCCGGACCTTGAGATTCCACAATTCCGGATCGTCCTGAAGAGAACACACCGCGACCGCCGGGCCCGTGTGCCCGGCGGCATTCCACGTCTGAACCGTCTGGGACAGCAAATCCAGCGTCGGCACCAGAACGAGAATGCGGCCCTTGGGCGCGAGCCGCTTTGCCGCCGCAGCCGCGATGATGGTCTTTCCCGTTCCGCACGCCGCGTGTACCTGTCCGCGCAGGCCATTCCCAGGAATCCCGCCCGGCGGGATATCGAGACCGCGCACAATGGCGGCAACGGCCTCGATCTGGTGGTCACGTAGTTTCACGGCCATTCCCGTGTTCTCCTTTTCGCGGAATGAAGCGCGTATCAGATTGGAGATTCCCGGAGCGGCGAATGGCCCAGGGGCGATGCTGTCTGTTCCCAGACTCTACACAGTGCACGAGTATGATGCATCACTCTTGCGTCAACTTCCGCACTCTAGGGTGACACGTGGCCGATTCCCGCCTTCCAGTGATCGATCGGGGTGTATGCTCGCGAGGTTCGGTGGGGTTGCGTACGGACAGTTGAGAACGGGGGAGGGGTTCGGGTGGAGCGCAGTGGAGCCCGTCACTACGGTGGGGCTGGCACTTCGTCAGGCCGACGATCCGTCACATGCGTTGCAGAGGTGGTAGCTGGGAATCCCAGACCCTACACAGTCCCACACGCGATGCACCTCCCCTTGCTGCCAGCCCAGGCGACCGCGCTTGCGCGGGTGCCCCAATTCGCGCTTGCGCGAATTGCATTCCGTTCCAGAATTCCGTTTACGGAATTCCATTCCCGCGCTTGCGCGGGAATTCGAATTGCGCTTGCGCAATTCGTGCACTATGCAGCGCGCCAGCGCTGCATATCCGCCGGTAAGCACACCGTTCGTCCCCTCCGGATGCAGGTGTTGCTGTAAGAGCACAGCGAGTCTTGGTGTTTTTAGGCATAAGTGAAACGCTTTCGCGTTT